>DAOOVM010000017.1:4420-22094 GCA_035370085.1 Rhodanobacteraceae bacterium
CTGCGGCGTGCTGGGCGCGATGCTGCCGCCCGTGCCGGCGCTGGGCGTGACCGTGTACTGGCTGACGCTGCAAGCGACGTTCGCATTGACGACATTGGCCCCGCTGATCGTTCCCGAGGCATTGCTCACCGAGCACGTCAGCCCGGTCGGCTGGGTCTGCACGCTGACGGTGTAGGCGGTGCCGTTCGGCTGAGCGGTGGGGAAGACATAGCTGGTCGCCCCGGAGGGCACGCTGACGGTCTGGCTGCCCGCGGTGACGGCCAGCACCAGGCCAGAGGCGGTCAGCCCGCTGACGCTGCCGCCGATCGTGTAATTGGCGGCCGTGACGTTGATGCAGCCGTTGGCGGTCACGCTCTGGCCATCGGGATTGGTGATGGTGACGTTGCGCAGACCTGCCGTGGCGGCGGTGATGTTGAGCGTCACCTGCGTCGGCGAGTTGTACGTCACGCTGTTGACGGTCACGCCGCCGGACACCGTGGCGCTGATGTGGTTGAACGGAAGGGCGGGCGCGGGCAGGTTGGCACCCGGGTCGTAGAACCCGGAGCCCGCCGTCGACGTGGCATTGATGACGACATTGCCGGTGCCGGCGCTGAAGTTGATCGGCGTGGACGAGCAGGTGGGCGTTGCAGGTGGCGGCGCCAGCAGCTTGGTCACGCGCGCGGCGTAGCTGTTGCTGGCCTGGTTGTATTCCTGCGTCGTCCAGATGGTCATGTCGTCCAGCGGATCCACCGCGGTGAACGAGTAGTCGCCCCAGCGGCGGCCGCTGGTGCCGCCCGGATCGCTCGGCGGGTTGTAGCTGGCCGCGGTGGTACCGGTCTGCACCACCCCCGTGCCCGGGATGCCGGACATGCTGCCCAGCGTGTCGCCGGACAGACGGCCGGTGAAGGCAGGCGTGGCGCCGGAAGGCGTGCCTGCCAGGCTGAAGCCGATGACCGCATGGCCCTGGCCGCTGGCCACGATGCTGGGGATCCAGTACTGCAGTGCCGCGGCCAAGGTGGCGGCGCTGTCGTAGACCGTGCCCGATTGGTTCAGGGTGGGGGTGGCGGTGAGGTTGGTGAAGTCGTACCAGCGGGCGGCCATGCGGCCGTTGGTGGTGCCGGCCACACCTGTGGCAGTGACGCGCAAGTTGTGCGCGGTCCACAGGTGGCCGTTGCGGATCGTGGCGGCGAACAGGCGGTCGTCCAGCGAATCCAGGCGGCCGTTGTTGCCACCGGTATTGCCGGCATGGGCCACGGGGATATTGGTGTTGGTGGTTGGCACCGTCACTTGGATGAGGGCCGAGAGCGTCGGCGATGTGCTGCCTGGATTGTTGACCCGACGGAAGTCGATCGTGCTCCATGCCGCGAGGTCGGTGCCAACGAAGTAGCCGGCGCTGGCCGTGGCGTCGAGGTTGTCCACGCCGCGCGGGGTGTAGATGCCGGCCGAGCTGGTGCCAACCGAAAACCTGGTGCTGACGATCGGGCCACTGCCCAGCACTGAGCTCTTCTGCACCACATAGGCGTTTGTGCCGACAAAACCCGCACTGGAAAACATGTTGCAGCCGAAGTACAGGGCGTTGGTGTCGATGCCCAGGGAGGGGTAGTCGCAGAAATTGGTCGTGTCAGGCGTGACGTAGAAGAACTTCCAGACGGTCGATGCCGTGATCGTGCTCGTGTCGCTCACGGCGAGCAGCCAGCGGTTGTTGCCGCTGCCGCAGCCGCTGCTGGTGCAGGGCACGTCGATGATGCTCATGAACCAGCGCGCGGTGAAGCGGTCGTAGCGCACCTGCGGGTCGCTGGTGAAGTTGTCCGTGATGGTCCCGCCGATCGGCGTCATCACCGAGGCAAAGAACACGTCAGGACTGGCGTTGATCACGCCGTCGGCCACGCCGGCCTTGGTGAAGGTGCGGATGCGGCCATTGACGAAGGTGACCCACTGCGTGGGTCCCACGGTGCCCATCGTGTCCGGCGGGAAGGCGCTCGTATCCGCCAGTGTCGCGCCGTCGAACGAGAGAGACACGGTCTGCGGCGCGTTCGGTGCCGGCGCGTACTCCGGTCCATTGCCGCCCTTGTTGTAGGGCCAATAGGGCACGCTGGGCGCGTAGGGGTTGGCCTGCCGGTCCACTTCCAGTTCGCGTTCGACCTTGACGCGTGGCGCGAAGCTCGGCGGTGTGACCGACTGGCGCAGCATGATGTCGGCGGTGCTTTCCGCCACGGACGGAGCGGCGGGCAGGCGTTCGCCCGGGATCTCCGCCCCCGCGGGGGCCTGCTGGGCCAGGAGGGGTGATATGGAATTGCAGAGCAGGGTGGCGATCAACGCCCCCGCCCGGAACAGCGCGCGCCGGAATGTCATGGATTTTCCCCTGTCACTGAGTCCGGGACGCGACCGGCACCCCGAGTGCCCGCCCATCGCGTCCCGCGACCCCAGGCCTAGCATCCGATCGGCCTCGCGACGGGGGGCTGCTGGGGCGCTGGCCCCAATTCTTCACTTTGCCGGACCCTCAGGCCGAGGCTCAGTAGAGGTCGATGGGGTCCACGTCGATCGACCAGCGCACGCGGCGCGCCTCGGGCAGGGCGCGCAGCTGCGCGAGCCAGTCCCCGAGCACGGCCTGCAGGGCGCTACGCTCGCGCGCCGACAGCAGCAATTGGCCGCGGTGCAGCCCGGCTCGCCGCGGCATGGGCGCCGGTAGGGGCCCCAGCGCCAGCACGCCGGCGGGCTCGCCGAACCGCGCCTGCGCCGCCGTCAGAAAGGTCTGCACGGGCGCGGCGTCGCTTGCTTCCGCGCGCAACAGCGCGAGGTGGGCGTAGGGGGGCAACTCCGTTTCGCGGCGTTCCGCCAGCAGGCGCTCGGCCAGGGCGGTGTAGCCGCCATGCAGCAGGGTCTGCAGCAGCGGATGGTCCGGATGGTGGGTCTGCAGCAGCACGGTGCCGGTCTTGCCGGCGCGCCCCGCCCGCCCCGCCACCTGGGTCACCAGCTGCCCCAGCCGCTCGGCCGCACGGAAGTCGACGCTGAACAGGCCTTCGTCAACGCCGAGCAGACCCACCAGCGTGAGGTTGGGCAGGTCGTGACCCTTGGCCAGCATCTGTGTGCCGACGTAGATGCCGGGTGCTTCGGGCCCCACACGGGCCAACAGGCTCTCGAGTGCGTCCTTGCGGCGCGTGGTCTCGCGGTCGATGCGCACTACCTCGGCCGAGGGGAACAGCGTCAGCAACGCTTCCTCAAGGCGCTCGGTGCCCTGGCCCTGCGCCTGCAGCGCCAGGCTCGCGCACAGCGGACAGGCGACCGGCACCGCTTGCTGTGCGCCGCAGTGGTGGCAGGCGAGGTGAGGTGGCCGGCGATGCAGCGTCATCGGCTTGTCGCAGCGCGGACAGTCCGCGTGCCAGCCGCAGTCGTGGCACAGCAGCACCGGAGCGAAGCCGCGCCGGTTGCGGAACACGAGGGCCTGCTCGCCGCGTCCGAGGCAGTCGCCCAGGGCCGCAACCAGCTCGCCGCTCAGCCCGTGGCTGAGACGCCCGCGGCGCAGGTCCACGATGCGCACCGCCGGCGGCCGCGCCGCGCCGGCGCGTGCCGTCAGGCGTAGGCGCGCGTAGCGGCCCGCGGCAACATTGGCCAGCGTTTCCAGCGAGGGCGTGGCCGAGCCCAGCAGCACCGGCACCCCCAGGGCGCGGGCGCGCACCAGGGCGAGGTCGCGGGCGTGGTAGCGGAAGCCGTCCTGCTGCTTGTAGGACGCGTCATGTTCTTCGTCGACCACGATCAACCCGGCGCGGGGCAGGGGCGTGAACACGGCAGAGCGCGTGCCCAGCACCACGCCGGCCTCGCCCCGGGCCGCCGCCAGCCAGGCGCGCACGCGCTCGCCATCGGCCAGGCCCGAGTGCAGCGCGGCGACCGGTACGCCGAGGCGCTCGCGGAAGCGGCGCAGGGTCTGCGGCGTGAGGCCGATCTCCGGCACCAGCACCAGCACCTGGCGACCGAGCGCGAGCGCGCGCCGCGCCAGCTCCAGATAGACCTCGGTCTTGCCGCTGCCGGTCACGCCCTCCAGCAGGAAGGGACGGTACTGCCCGAAGGCGGCGGCGACGCTGCCGATGGCGGCCTGCTGTTCGGCGGTTTGCGGCGGCCCCTCAATGGGGATGCGCGGCACGGGCGAGTCGGCCAGAAAGCACTCCGCAACCAGGCCGCGCGCGCGCAGGACGCCGGCACTCTCGCGCCAGCCGGGCAGGCTCCCGGTGAGCTCGGCGGCCGTGCGCGGGCCATCGTGCAGAAGGTCGAGCAGGCGGCGCAGCCGGGTGCCGGCGCGCGGGGCGGGCTGCGCCTGGGCCGCGCGGCCGGCCGCGGTCAAGGCCAGGGCGCGTTGCCCGGGCGGTGGCAGGGGACGGGCTTCGCGCAGGGTCGCCGGCAGGGCGGTCTCCAGCGCCTCCCCCAGCGGATGCTGGTAGTAGCGTGCCGCCCACTGCAGGCTGGCCAGGAGTTCAGCGTCCAGCGTTGGCCGCTCATCCAGGCAGGCCAGGGCCGACTTGAGGCGGCCGGCAGGCACCTCGCTGCGGTCGGCGATATCCACGACGACGCCCACACGGCGGCCGCGGCCGAAGGGAACGAGCACGCGCATGCCGGCGACGATGGCCTCGCCGCCGGCCGGCCTGCGGTAGTCGAAAAGCTGTGGCAGGGGCACCGGCAAGGCGATGCGCAGGATCGGTGGCAGTGCGGCAGGCATGGGGCGGGAAGTCTACGTGAGACACCGTCCGCCGCCCCGACCGCCAAGACTTGTCAAACCTGTAAAGAATGTCTCCTAGAGGATTGTAATGGCGAGTAAAACATCCTTATCCACAAGACCTGTGGATAAGCTTGTGGATCGACACCCGGCGAAGTGCCGCCGAGGCCCGGGAAATCGCCCTCGTGCCGGACTTGGTCAAGATTTGATCAAACCCGTAAAACCTTTGAGAAACATGGGCATGGAGAGCTTTTTTGGTCGGCGTCACGAAATTGCCGCGGAAATGCTGCAGCCGGAAGACACCGCTCCTGGCCCTGTGCACAACGCTTGACAGGCAAGCCTTTTGCTCTCCGCCCGCAATCCGTCGGTGTTTGGGCGCTGTCAACCCCGCGGCGGCGGCTGCGTTGCACGGTCCGGATGCCGCATGGCGACCTCTACAATGACGACACTCGTGGAACGCGCGGACGGGCGAGGCTGGATGCGGATCGATGAATCGGGCCGGGCTGCGGCTGCGGGCGCCCTGGATGCCTTTCTGCGCTCGGTCGAGCGGCGCGCACTGCGCATGGCGGAGCTGGCCGTGGGTCAGCGTGAGGAGGCCCTCGACCTGGTGCAGGAGGCGATGTTCGGCTTCGTCCGTCACTACGCGGACAAGCCGACCGCCGACTGGGCACCGCTGTTCTACCGCGTTCTGGACAGCCGCATCACCGACTGGCACCGGCGCCAGCAGGTACGCGGGCGCTGGCTGGTGGCCTGGCTGCGCCGCGGCGACGAGGACGACGAGGACGACCCAGTCGCGGCAGCGCCCGATCCGCACGACCCGGGACCACTGGCGCGTCTGGCCGGTACCGAGGCGGCAGGTGCGCTCGACGGCGCCCTGCGCGATCTGCCCTTGCGCCAGCGCCAGGCTTTCCTGCTGCGCGTGTGGGAGGGCCTGGATGTGGCGGCGACGGCCACGGCCATGCGCTGCAGTGAGGGCAGCGTAAAGACCCACTTGTTCCGCGCGCTGGCGTCCCTGCGTCGCGCCCTGGAGGTGTACCAATGAACGAACAGCGACCCGCATGGCTGGAGCAGGCCCGCGACCTGCTGGAGGCCGGCAGCGAAGGCCTGGATGCGCCCACCCTGTCGCGCCTGAATCGGGCGCGCCAGGCCGCCGTTGCCCGGCATCGCAAGCCGCAGCGCGCGGCCTGGCCTTGGGCTGCGGGCGTGGCGGTCGCCGCGGCGTGCGCCGTCGCCCTGCTTTCCCTGGGGCCGCGCGCGCCTTCCGCGCCGACAGCGGTGCTGGCACAGGCGCAGCCGCCGCCCGCCGCGCCCGCGCCGGCAGCGACCGAGAGCGACGCCGAGCTGCTGGGCGCCGACGATGCCGCCGATCTGGTGCAGGATCTCGATTTCTATGCCTGGCTCGACGCCCAGGGAGCGCAGGATGGCTAGGCCCAACGCAGCACGGACGGCGCGCACCTGCCTGCTGGTGCTGGCCCTGGGTCTGGCGGGTGGCGCGTGGGCGCAGCCCCCTGCGCCCGCCGGCGCTACGGAGCAGACGGCGGTCCCCCTGTCCTGGTCGGACCTGAGCACCGCCGAACAAGACCTGCTCGGCCCGCTGCAGACGCAGTGGCCGCGCCTGTCGCCGCACCAGCAGCAGCGCCTGCGCGAGCGCGCGCGGCAGTGGGCCGACCTGCCGGCGGCGCAGCGCGAGGAACTGCGCCAGCGTCTGCAGCGCTGGGCCGCCATGACGCCCGAGCAGCGCCAGGCCCTGCGCCGGCGCGTGGCGGAATTCAAGGCGCTGCCGCCGGACGAGCAGCAGCGCCTGCGCGCGGCTTTCCAGCGCTTCCGTGCCCTGCCGGCGCCGGAGCGCGAGCGTCTGCGCGAACAGTACCAGCGCCTTTCGCCGCAGGAACGCCAGGCCTTCCGCCAGGGTGCGGGAGCTGGCGCGCGCGCCGAGGTCATCCGCGAATTCTTCGACCGCATACCGGTGGCCGAACGGCCGGCTACGCGCGAGATGCTGCGCGCCCTGACTCCCGACCAGCGCCGCGCCTTCCGCCGCGAGTGGCGCCGCCTGCCCGATGCGGAGCGCGACGCCTTCCGGCGCGAGCTGCTGGGCGCGACGCCCGAGCAACGCGCGGCGCGCCTGGCGCAAGTGCCCCGCCCTGCCGGGACGCCCTGAGGGAGGACGGACTACTCGACCGCCAGGCTGACCACGAAGGCGGCAGCCAGCGCGAGGACGATCATGATGCTGTAGCAGGTGCCGATCAGCCCGAACTTCAGCACGGTCATGGTCCAGCCCTGGCGGTAGACGCGCTTCTGCATCAGCAGCAGGTACAGGGGGATCCACCACGCGGTCAGCGTCACGGCCCAACCCAGCGGCGTCACGGCCCACGTCGCCACGTCCTTCAGCCAGATCTGTGCCAGGCCCAGCAGGGCCATCAGCAGCAGCGCGGCGAATATGAAGGCGTGGCTGTGCAGGGCCACGATGAGGTGCTCCATGTACAGCCGTCGCTTGAACAAGTAGACGACCTTGAGCAGGACGGCGAAGAGCGGCATCAGCACGAACAACGTCTGCGGCAGCACGCCGAACAGGCCCGTGACCAGGCGCTTGGGCTCCTGCTTGGCGCGCCGCAGGTTGTCGCGCATGCGTCCGGCCATGTCATTGAGTTTGTCGTTGCCGAGCTTGGGCAGCCAAGCGATGGCAATGGGATGCGCCTTGGGGTCCCAGGGCGTCCCGTCGAAGCTCAGTACGTCCTCGTCAGCGTCTGCATCCGGTTCGGGTGGCAGCGGCTGGTTGTGGGCGCGGGCCTCCTGCACCGATTTCAGGTAGGCGAGGCGGCGCTCGGCCTGCTTGCGCACGGCGGTTTCGGCGTTGCGCACGGCCGTGCGCGCACTTTCGGGCATGCCGGGCGTCTGCAGGCTCTTGTCCATGCCGGCCAGGGCATGGTCCAGGCGCTGCTGCACTTCCTCGGGAGTCTGCGCGCCGGCAATGCTGGCGCTGTGCTCGCCGCGGTCACGCTCGAACAGCCGGGCACCGTCGTTGCCGCTGGCGTCGAGGTACAACTGGGCGGCGAAGAAGGCAACCACGCACAGGAAGAAGAACAGCCGCAGGGGCGTCACGTAGCGCACGCGGCGACCGGCGAAGTATTCCAGGGTCAGGTAGCCCGGTCGGCAGAACAGGGGGCCCAGCGAGCGGAACGTGCGCGAATCCAGGTTGAGCACGCTGTCGAGGAAGTCACCCACCACGCCGGACAGGTGGCGGATCAGGCCTTTCACGGGCTGGCCGCAGGCGTAGCAGAAATCGCCATGGAGCGGTGCGCCACAGTTGGCGCAGCGCGGCTGTTCGGGCGTGGTGGTCTCGCTCATCGGGACGCGGCGTTCCTTCGGCGCGCGGTGCGAAGGGCGAGCCGCACGCCGTGGGGTCCAGGGGGCCGGAAGCGTACCCGAACTGCAACGCCGCCGGGTCTGCCGCGGTGGCTTGGCCGGTCCTGCCGCGGTGCCGGTCCGGGCGACGGCATGGGCTACACTGGCGGGCCGCCGTTCCGGCCCCCCGGCATCCATGTTCGACAGCCCCACCACGCCGCCTCCACGCGCCGCCGCGGAGGCCCGCGCCCTGCTGCGCCTGGCCCTGCCCTTGATGGCGGGTCAGCTCTCGGCCGTGGGCATGAACGTGGTGGACGCCGTGCTGGCAGGGCATCTGGACGCGCATACCCTGGGCGCGGTGGCCGTCGGCGGCAGCGTCTGGACCCTGGCCCTCGTGGCGGTGATCGGTGTGATGCTGGCCCTGCCACCCTCGGTCGCGCAGCTGGCCGGCGGCGGGAGATATGGCGACATTGCGCCGTTGTTTCGCCAGGCGCTGTGGCTGGCGCTCGGCCTGGGCCTGCTGCTGTTGCTGGCGGTGCGCTTCCTCGGGCCGAGTCTGCTCGGCCTGATCGGAGTGGATCCCCGGCTGCAGGCGGATACGGCGGCCTTCCTGCGCGGCGTGGCCTGGGGGGCTCCGGCACTCGCCCTGGTGTTCGTCGCGCGCGGGCTGTCCGAGGGCCTGGCCTACACGCGTCCCACCATGTACTTCAGCCTGCTCGGACTGGTCTTGCTGCTGCCGGTGGGCTGGGCCCTGATGTATGGGCGCCTGGGCTTTTCCGCCCACGGAGCCGGCGGCAGCGGAGCGGCCACGGCCACGGTGTTGTGGCTGCAGGCCCTGGCCTGGTTCGCCTGGCTGCGCTGGCGGCCGCAGTACCGCGCCCTGCAACTGTTCGCTCGGCCCGATCCGCCGCGCTGGAGCGCGCTGGCGGAACTGCTGCGCGTGGGCGTGCCCATGGGCGTCACCCTGCTGATGGAGGCCGGCCTGTTCGTCGCCGTGGCCCTGCTCATCGGCCGCCTGGGGGAAACCGTGGTCGCGGCGCACCAAGTGGCACTCAATGTGGCCTCAGTGGCCTTCATGCTGCCGCTGGGCCTGGCCATGGCCATCACCGTGCGCGTGGGGCACGCCGTCGGTCGCGGCGATGCGCTCGGCGTGCGCCTGGCCGGGCAGGTCGGGATCGCGCTGACGTTCGCCACGCAGGCGGTGTCCTCGCTGGCCATGCTGCTGCTGCCGCAGCGCATCGCTGCCCTGTACACCGGGGACGCCGCGGTGATCGCCCTGGCGGCGCAACTGATGCTGCTGGCCGGGCTGTTCCAGTTCTCCGACGGCATCCAGGTGGCGGCCAACGGCGCACTGCGCGGCCTCAAGGACACGCGCGTACCCATGTTCATCACCACCTTCGCCTACTGGGGCGTAGGCATGGGCACCGGCTGGTGGCTGGGTTTCCGCCAGGAGCTGGGCGCGCGCGGCATGTGGATGGGGCTGATCGCCGGGCTGAGCATGGCGGCGCTGCTCCTGTTCCTGCGTTTTCGCCGTCTGGCGGCGCGTTACGTCGCGCAGCGCGCGGCGGCCGCGACGACGCCTTCACCCTGACCCCTGACTTGCGGCGCGTGCCGCCCGGGCAGGCTTGGGCTAGGCTGTGTAGCACCTGCAGCCTCAGCGGCGCGGCGCGGCACGCGCAGGCGCTGCGGAAGCGCGAGCGTCGCCGGCCGGGCCGGCCGCCTGCCCCGATTTTCCGCAAGCCGCGGCAGGTGGCGCGGCCTGGCCTCACATTCTGGAGCGGTCTTGCATGAACGACACCCCGCGGCCCGGGTTGATCCGGCGTTTCTTCGGCGGCCTGTGGGCCGGGTTGAACTTCACCCGGCGCCTGGTCCTCAATGCGATCTTCCTGGTGTTCCTCCTGGCCTTGGTCGGCGCCCTGCTCGGCGGCGCCCCGCACCTGTCGCCGCACACCGCGCTGGTGCTGGCGCCGCGCGGCGACATCGTCGAGCAGTACCGCGCCGACCCCGGCGCGCGCGCGGTGGCGCACCTGCTCGGGGACGACGTGAAGGAGGTGCAGCTGCGCGACCTGCTGCGAGTGATCGATGCCGCCGCCAAGGACGCCAACATCGAGCGCATCGTGCTGCGTCCGGACGACATCGGCCGCGTCGGCCTGGCCACGATCCGCGAACTGGGCGCCGCCCTGGACCGTTTCCGCGCCGCCGGCAAGGAAGTCGTCGCCGTGTCCGACGGCATGAACCAGGCGCAGTACCTGCTCGCCACGCACGCCGACCGCATCCTGTTGCATCCCGACGGCGCCGTGCTGCTGCAGGGTTTCGGCAGTTATCGCAGCTACTTCAAGGAGCTGCTGGACAAGCTCGCGGTTGAGGTGCACCTGTTCCGCGTGGGCGAGTACAAGTCCGCGGCCGAGCCCTTCGTGCTCAACGGCGCCTCGAAGGAGGCCCGCGAAGCCGACTACTTCTGGCTGAACGGCCTGTGGCAGGACTACGTCGCCGAGGTCAGCGCACGCCGCAGCCTGCCCAAGGGCGCGCTGCAAGCGGGTATCGAGAACCTGCCGCAGTCCCTGCGCGCCGCCGGCGGCGACCTGGCGCGGCTGGCCCTGACCGGCAACCTGGTGGACCAGCTCGCCACGCGCGATCAGGCGCGCGAGATGCTCATGGCGAAAGGCGCGAAGGACGACAGCGGGCGCGACTTCCGCCAGGTCGACTTCCGCGACTACCTGGCGCTGCTCAACCGCGCCGCACTGCCGGACGCGCGCCCGAGCGTTGCCGTGGTGGTGGCCGAGGGCGAAATCATCGGCGGCGAGCAGCAGCCCGGCACGGTGGGCGGCGAGTCCGCCGCGCAGCTGGTGCGTGCCGCGCGCGAGGATGACAACGTCAAGGCGCTGGTGCTGCGCGTGAACTCGCCTGGTGGCGAGGTGTTCGCCTCCGAGCAGATCCGGCGCGAAGTGGAGCTCACCCGCGCCGCAGGCAAGCCCGTGGTGGTGTCCATGGGCGACGTGGCGGCCTCCGGTGGTTACTGGATCGCCATGAACGCCGATCGCATCTACGCCGAGCCCACCACCATCACCGGCTCGATCGGCATCTTCGGCATGTTCGTCAATGTGCCCAACACCCTGGCCAAGCTCGGCGTGCGCGTGGACGGGGTGGGCACCACCTCCTTCGCCGGGGCCTTCGACATCCGGCGCCCGCTCGATCCGCAGGTGGGCGAGGTGATCCAGGCGGTGATCGACAAGGGCTACCAGGATTTCATCGGCCGCGTCGCCGCGGCGCGCGGCAAGGACGCGGCGGAGATCGACAAGATCGCCCGCGGCCGCGTGTGGAGCGGCGCTCAGGCCAAGGAACGCGGTCTGGTGGACGAGCTGGGCGGTCTGCGCGAGGCGGTCGCCGCGGCGGCGGAGAGCGCGCGCATCGGCAAGGACTACCAGTTGCGCTATGTGGAGCGCCCGCTGGGCACGCTCGACCGCTTCCTGCTCGGCTTCAGTGACAGCGCGCTGGCCCGCGTCGTTGCGCGCCTGGACCTGCCCTGGTCACACGCCTCGCTGCTCGCCGACGTGGACCTGCGCCGTCCGCTGCGCCTGCTGCAGCAGGTGCGCGCCGGCAAGCCGGCAGTGTTCGCCTACTGCTTCTGCGAGCTGCGCTGAGGCGGTCTTGCGCCCTCCCGCGGCGCCGCGGGAGGGCGATCATTCCCGGTCGAAGTTCGGCGCCGGGTCGCGCAGGAATTCGGCCACGTCGTAGTGGCGCACCAGCGGTTCCATCTCCAGCAGGAACTGCTCGTCCTCGGGGTAGTAGCGCGAGCGCTCGGTGTCCTCACCGGCAAAGCGGCGAACCGCGTCCATCGAATCCCATAGCGAGATGATCTGGAACTCGCAGCGGTCCCCAACGCTGCGGCGCACGAGGTAGACGCCGCGATTACCAGGCGTCATGGCGAAGTCCCGCAGGCCGGTCTGGTTGAAGTAGGCCACATAGGCGTCGGCCTTGTCGGCCGCGGTGAGGCCACGCCAGATGCGCGCGATCATGCAGTCTCTCCGGGGAGGGGCGGCGGCGGCAGCTTAGCATCGCCTCGGCAGGCCTTTGCCAGTGACCGACGGCACGTGGCAGGCTTGCGCGGATTGCGGGCGGCCGCAACGCGGCCGATCCGGGGGGAGGACATATGCTGATGCAGGCGGGCTGGTTCGCACTGGGGGCGGTGCTGCTGTTGCTGGGCGCGGATTCCCTGCTCCGGGGCGCGGCCGGCATGGCCCTGGCGCTGCGCGTGCGCCCCTTCCTGGTGGGACTGGTGGTGCTGGGCCTGGGGACGTCCCTGCCGGAACTTGCGGTCAACCTCGCCGCCATGCGTGCCGGACATGCGGGCATTGCCCTGGGCAATGCCGTTGGCAGCAGCATCGCCAACTTCGGCCTGGTGCTCGGTGTGGCCGCGCTGGTTGCGCCCTTCGCCGTCGGGCTGCGCCTGGGCGTCGTCCTCTTGCCGCTGGTGGTGGCCTGCACGGTGATCCTGGGCCTACTGGGGGGCGACAGCGTGCTGACCCGCTTCGATGCCGCGGTCTTGCTGGCGCTCGGCGGCGTGGCGCTGGTGCTGGTGCTGGCGCGCGCGGGGCGCGAATCGGCCGACGTGCAGCGTGTCTTCGCCGCCGCCGCGGCGTCCCGACCCGGGACCGGACTGGCGCTGTTCCGCATCGCCGTGGGCGTGGCCTTGCTGGGATTCGGCAGCCTGCACGCGGTGCACGCCGCCACCCAGCTCGCTGGCATCTGGGGCTGGTCGGATCTGCGGGTCGGCCTGACCCTCGTCGCCCTGGGCACGCTGCTGCCGGAGCTGCTGACCGCCGCCCTGGCGGCACGGCGCGGCCACGGCGACCTGGCATTGGGCAATGTCATCGGCGGCAGCGTGGCCAACCTCACCCTGGTGCTGGGGGCCAGCGCCCTGTGGGGACCCATTGCGGTGCCGCGCCAGCTCGTCGAGGTCGAACTGCCCGCCCTGGCATTACTCGCCCTGGCGCTCTATCCCATGCTGCGCGGCGACGCACAGTTGTCGCGCCGCGAGGGCGCCATCCTGCTGCTGGCCTACTTGGCCTTCTTCCTGTGGCAGGCTTGGCTCGCCGCGGCCTGAGCCGGTGGCCGCGCGTTCGGTGAAGCGCGTCACGCCCACGCCGATGGGTGGCGCCCTGGCGCACGTTCGCGGCGGTGGGCTGTCGCTATACTCCTGCCACGGAGGGTGAAGGATGGAAATCGCCTACATCGTTGCCTTGCTCCTGCTGCTTGCAGCCGCCATTGCCCTGGGCGTGGCGGCGCAACGCCAGCGCAGGGAGAACGCGGTGCTGCTCGAGCAGCACGCCAAGGCCGCCGCCGAGCTCAAGCAGCTGCAGTCCAGCCAGGCGCAGGTCATCCACACCACCAAGCTGGCGTCGCTCGGCCAGATGGTCGCCGGGGTGGCGCACGAGCTGAACACGCCGCTGGGCTTCGTCAAGAGCAACGTCGAGGTTGTCGGCGACCTGTTCGACGACTACCGCAAGCAGGTCAAGGACTACGACGCGGCCGTGCAGTACTGCCTGCAGCCGGTGGAGCTCATCTTCGGCGCCGACAAGGCCTCGCTGGACAAGCTCGTGAAGCACGTCGAGGACGCGCGGCGCAAGCTGTTCGAGGCGCGCGCGGTGGTCATGAAGAGCCCGCTCGTGGAGGAAGCCAAGGAACTGCTCAATGATTCGCGCGAAGGCATCACCCAGCTCGCCGGACTGGTGCAGAACCTCAAGGGATTCACGCGCCTCGACCGCGACGGCATGGATACGATGGATGTGAACGAAGGCGTGGAGAGCGCCCTCACCATCGCCCGCCACCAGCTGCGCGACCGCATCGAAGTGGTGCGCAACCTGGGTGCCGTGCCGAAGGTGCGCTGCATGCCCTCGCAGATCAACCAGGTATTCCTCAACCTCATCACCAACGCCGCCCAGGCCATGGGCGATGCCGGTCGCCTCACCGTGGCCTCGCGCGCCGCCGACGGCAGCGTGGAAGTGAGCTTCGCCGACAACGGGCCGGGCATACCGGACGATGTGCTGCCGAAGATCTTCGATCCCTTCTTCACCACCAAGGCGCCCGGCGAAGGCACCGGCCTGGGTCTCGCCATCGTGCACAAGATCGTCAAGTCGCACGGCGGCTCGATCAAGGTGCGCACGACGCCGGGCAAGGGCACTGAGTTCACCGTGGCCTTGCCGGTCGAGCCGCCCAAGGCGGCGCTGGCCGCGGCGGGGGTGCAATGAACGAAGACCTCGTGCCGATGCGCGCGGCAGTGGCGACAGGGCCGCTGCGCGTGCTGTTCGTGGACGACGAGGCGCGCATCCTGCGAGCCCTGAAGGCGCTGTTCCGTGACGTCGAGGTCTACACCACGGCCGACCCGCGCGAGGCGGCTGGCCTGGCCGGTGCGCACGACGTGGACGTGGTGGTGTGTGACCAGCGCATGCCAGAGGTGCTGGGAGCGGAGGTGCTGCGCGAGATCCGCCATTCGCATCCGCGCGCCATGCGCATCCTGTTGACGGGCTATTCCGACCTGAAATCGGTGCTCGGCTCGGTCAACGAGGGCGAGGTCTATCGGTTCGTCAACAAACCCTGGGTCAATGCCGACCTGCGCAACCTCGTGTTCGAGGCGGGCCGCATCGCGCGCGAGGCGCCGGTGCTGGCCGCCGACCAGCCGATCAGCGAGGCCGACAAGGCGCTGGTGCGATCGGAAGTCGGCATCCTGGTCATCGAGGACGACCCGACGGTGCAGCAGCGCCTGCGCGAGATCCTGCAGCCGCACTACCAGGTGCGTTTCGCCAACACCGCCGAGCGCGCCCTGCAGATCCTCGAGCAGCACGAGACCGGCGTGGTGATCTCCGAGACCGAGACCGGCCACGGCGACCTCACGGCGCTGCTGAAGGCGCTCAAGCAGTTCCACCCGCACATCGCCACCGTCGTGGTCACCGAGCGCGCCAATGCGCAGACCGTGATCGAGTTGATCAACGAGGGGCAGGTCTACCGCATGCTGCTCAAGCCCGTGCGCATGGGCTCCTGCCGGCTCTCGGTTGACTCCGCCCTGGGGCGTTACTGGCAGCTGAAGTCCAACCCGCTGGCGACGCGGCGCTTCCAGGTCGCGCCGGCCGCGGCAGCCGAGCCGGGCACCTCCGCACGGCAGCTGTCGACCAGCTTCCTGGCGCGTCTGCGCGCCCTGCCGGCGCGGGTGCTCGGCGCCCACCGCTTCTGAGTGGCGCCCGGCCGCGAGCCGCTGCTGGTGTTCGGCGCCAGCGGACAGGTCGGCGACTTCCTGCTGCCGCGGCTGGTCGCGCTGGAACGGTCCGTGCTCGGGGTGTCGCGCCAGGTGCGGGCCGATGGCGCCGCGCTGCACTGGCTGCAGGCCGATCTCGACGCCGGGATGCCCGCCTCCGTACCGCCGAGTGCGGTGATCTTCAGCCTGGGGCCGCTGGACCGCTTCGCCCGCTGGTTCGTCGCCGCGCAAGCTGCCACCCGTGCCGTGGTGGCGCTGTCTTCCACCAGTGCCGACACCAAGGCCGCGTCACCCGATCCCGCCGAGCGCGATCTGGCGCGCCGCCTGCGCGAAGCGGAGTCGGCGCTGCTGGCCGCCTGCGATGCGCGCGGCATCGCCTGCACCGTGCTGCGGCCGACCCTGTTGTACGGCGCCGGGCGGGACCGCAGCCTGACTCGCCTGGCCGGACTGGCGCGGCGCCTGCACATGTTTCCCTGGGTGCCCTGGGCCAGCGGCTTGCGCCAGCCGCTGCACGTCGAGGACCTGACCGTCGCCTGCCTGGCGGCCTGGCAACGGCCTGCGGCAGTCGGCCGCATCCTGGCGCTGGGCGGGGGCGAGCGGCTGCCCGTCAGCGCCCTGTTGCAGCGGCTGCGCCGCAGCCTGGGCGTCCCCTGCCTGCCCGTGCCCCTGCCCGTGGTCGGTGCCGCCGCCGTCCTGCCTGCGCCCTGGCGGGGCGCTGTGGCGCGCCTGCGTCGCGATCTGGTCGTCGACAATGCCGCGGCCGCGGGCGCATTGGGCATCAGTCCCCGCGGCTTCCAGCCGCGGGCCGCGGATTGGCTGCCGCAGGCGCTCCGGCCGGCACGGCCATCCATGTAAAAAGCAATCTGTTGCCATTTCCACGGACTGCGCATGCTGCGGCGCAGCAATCGCCGAGGTGAAAGTAAGCGTTAAGCCGCCGTTGCCAACGGCCGTTTGAACTGCCTAAGATGCCGCTGCCGTTGCGCGCGATTTCCCGGGGGAGATCGCGCCGCAAGACTCGTCCCGATGCGGTCCGGTCGGGACACCGAAGCCGCGCGGCCGGGCGGGAGGAGCCAGTCAATCCTCTTCCCGTCGGGCGCGTGCGGCAGGACCGTCCATTCCGCAAGAAGGAATTCCCTATGCAGGCCCGACTGACTCTGGCATTGGCGTTGTCGTCCGTGCTGCTCGCCGCGTGCGGCGGTGGCAGCAACAGCTCGCGCGCGGTGCCCACCCCGCCGGCGACCAACGGCAACGGTACGCCGGCCACTGGCGTGATCACTGCCCGCTTTGATCCCTCCGCCGGCGTGGTGCCGCTGCCGAACAACCTGCTGCTGTCGGGCACCACGGACCTCACCCTCAATATCCCCGTGGCGAATCCCGCCAACTACGGCGATCCGCAGGTGGCGCTGAACGCGCTGGATGGCTGGAGCACGGTCTCGCCCTGGTCATTCTCCTTCTCCGCGGCGCCCAAGGCGGGCACGGCGGTCGGCGGCAGCACGGTGCGCGTGTTCGAGGTCACCTTGACCGACCCGGGCGGCGGCGTCACGGGGGTCACGCGCGAGCTGGCCTCGCCGGCCGAGTTCGTCGTGGCGGCGCAGCAGTCCGACACTTCCGGCCGCACCTACGCCATCGTGCCGACCAAGCCGCTGAAGCAGCTCACCAGCTACATGGCGGTGGTCACCTCGGGCGTGACCGACGCCAGCGGCAATGATGCCACGCCGGATACAACCTACTTCCTCGCCAAGCGCACCAGTGCGCTGTGCGTCAACGGCAAGTCGACCGAGCCGCTGCTGCCGGATGCCAATGCCTGCGCGCTCGAGCCGCTGCGCCTGCTCACCAATTCGCAGCTGGCCGCTGCGGCCAGCAAAGGCATCAGCCCCGACAAGGTGGTGGTGAGCTGGGTGGCCACCACGCAGTCGACCACGGCCGTGCTCGGCCAGCTGGCCAGCAAGATCGCGCAGACGCCCGTGGCCACCACGCGCTTCGCCAACACCGGCAAGACGCTCGGTGACCTCGGCCTCGGCCTGGCGCCGATCGCCAACATCTACATCGGCACGCTCGACGTGCCCTACTACCTCAAGGCCGCGAGCGGCGCACAGGATGCCGCCGGTCCGCTGACGAGCTTCTGGAAGGCCGCGCCGGGTGCCTACGTCGCGCCGTTCGACAAGGCCGGTCTCGATCCGACCTCGACCCACGTCACCTTCGTCAATCCGCTGCCGGTGGCGACCAAGACCGAAACGATCCCGGTGCTCATGACCGTGCCGAACGCCGCGTCGCAGAAGACCAAGCCGAGCAGCGGCTGGCCGGTCGTGATCTTCCAGCACGGCATCACGCGCAATCGCACCGACATGTTCGCGGTCGCCCAGACCTTTGCCTCGCAGGGCTTCGCGGTCGTCGCGATC
>DAOOVM010000018.1:0-4374 GCA_035370085.1 Rhodanobacteraceae bacterium
GCTGTAGACCATGATCCCGTGGTTGTCGGTCGCGCCGCCGCCGGTCACGCTGGTCGCGCGCCCGCAGTTGATGAACTGGCCGCCGACGATGCGCGAGCTGTCCTCGCTTTCGAGGATCGCGCCGGCCTGCGCCGTGTCGTGCACGTACACGTTTTCGACCAGGTTGCGCGTGCCAGAGGCGAACCAAACGCCATAGTTGGCGCCGTTGTTGGCCGCGTTCGCGTCGAGCTCGAGATCGCGCACGGCGCATCGGGTCACAGACGTGCCCTTGACCATCGCGCCCGTGATGGCAGCGGCGTTGATAGCGCGGATCTTGGCGCGCCCGCTCAGCGTCTGCCCGCTGACCGGCGTCAGCGTCGCGTTGATGTTCCACTGCCCGGAGTCGCCGAAGTGCAGTTCACGGGCTCCGATGAGCGCGAGCGCCGCTTGAATGGTTGCGGTGTGATTCGTGCTCGACGTGCCGGCCTTGATGTTCGCGCGCTCGGTTTCGTCGGTGATGAACCAGAGCATTTCGGCGCGGCTGTCGTTCAGCGCACCGCCGACCGTTGCGGCAAGGTAGGACAGTTCCGGGTCATAGCCGATCAGCCCCGGGCCGTTTGCCGCGCTGGTCGTGTCGGCGAGCGCCGTCAGCACAGAGTCAGATGCATCGCTGCTGGCGATAGCACGACGGGACCAAACAGTCGCGCCGGCCGAAGTCTTCAGGGCGATGTCATACCCGCCTGAAGTGAGGAAAAGGGGGGCAGGCAGTTCGCCGCGGGAGTTCAGGGCGATGTAAAGGCCGCCGCCTCCGTCGCTGACATACGTGTGAGGAACGGTGCCCGCCTGATCCGTATAGGCGACCTTCTGCGTGGTCGTGCCGGCGGCGTAGGTGTACAGTCGGAAACCCGCAGCCAAGGCCCCCAGGTCCGAGAAGTTCTGCAGGTTGTAGACACCAGATAGGGATGCTGCCATGGTTGATTACCTGAATCGGTTCTTTGAGGTGTCGGGGATCAATCCGATCTGGCTAGGGGCGCTTGTCTCGGCGCTGGTCTTGGCCGTCATCACCGGGCGCGACGACCGAGGCGGCAAGTAGCGGATTGGTCAGCACCGGCCGGGGCTGCGGCGGGGCCATCCTGACGAGTGCGTTCTGCGGTCGCAGCACTTGCGTCTGTTGCGCGCCCTGGATCACGCCGCGGATCATTCGGTCTGCCGCCGGCACGTAGCCCGCCAGCTTGTCGAGCAGATCCAGGCCGCGGCCCAGCACGAGCGCGCCGCTGTTGGAATTGTTCACTGCCGAGCCGGTCGGCTGAGCCTGCATGTACTTGCCGGCGTCGCCCACGGCGCGCAGCTGGTCGAGCTCTTCGCGCGAGAAGAACGCTGCGAGCTTGTCCTCGCCGATGTCGCGCAGCGCGCGGCGGTAGGAGTCGTTTGAGAACTTGGTGATGTCGTCGGTGCTGTTCGTGGCAGCGTCGCGCAGATGGCGCGCCAGGTAGCCGCGCATGGCCTCTCGAGCCTGCGGCGTGAGTTCCTGCGACAGACGAGTGACGTCGGCAGCGCTGGCGCCCTTGCCGACGACGAATCGCTGCACGAACTGGTCAGGCTCGACGCCATCAACCACGGCCTTCAGCGCAGGGTTGCCTTCGACCTTCTGCATCCACTGCCGATTGGCCGAGCGCGCGGCGTTGAAAGCGTCGATGCTTTCCTGACCGGCGACAACCGGCGACGGCGGAACGGTGCCCGGCACGGCCGGCAGGTTGCCGGGGTTGACGGTCGGCGCGCCCTGCAGAGGCGCCTCGTCCAGCGCCTGGCGCACGATGCCCAGCGCTCGGCGCACGTTGCCATCTGCCGAGCCGCGCTGCAGGTTGCCGATCGAGGTCTTCAGTTGCTCGGCCACGTCGACAGTCAGCGGGAACTTTCCCTTGGCGATCGCGTTCATCTTCTTGGCGATGTCGGTCGGTAGGAAACTGCCGACGTTGGCCTCGTCCAGAAGCTGATTCGCGCGCTGACTGAACGTGCCACCATTCAGCGGGAGGCTGCGGCCCTGCGTGTCGCGCGCCGTGCGGTAGAGGTTGTTGATGTTGGCCTGCGCGCGGTCGACGGTGCCCTGCAGCGAGCCCACAGCCTCGCGGCCGGCGCCCATCGCGTTGGGAGCGCCCGCAGCGCCGAGCCGATCGATCTGCTCGAGCAGTTGCGCTGCGTTCTGATTCTGAATCTGCGGCAAGCGCTGCAGGTTCGGGTCAATGCTGTTCGCGCCGGTCTTGGCGAGGTTCATCTCGCGCGTGATCTGCCCCGGGTCTTGAGTCAGCATGCCGACAGTAGGCGTCGTGCCGGTGCGGCGGAAAGCAACCAGGCGCCGCAGCGCGTCCTCGTTCAGCGGCTGGCCGGTGTTCAGCGCCTGCGCCACCTCGTCACGGAGCTGGCTCTTCACGCCGGCCGGCACGGACTGCCAGTCGATCCCCGAGCGCTGCAGCGTCAGGGTGATCGCCTGATCCGCCGCTTGAATCTGCGCCTGCTTCGGCGTCATGACCGAACGAACCAAGGCGGCGCCCTTCTCGGCCAGGTCTTGCCCCTTGGCCGCTCCATATCCGCCCACGATGCCGCCCAGCAGCGCCGCGCCGAACTGTTCGGCCGGCGAGCCGCCAGCCTCACGCACGGCGCCACCAGACGCGCCCGCCGTCGCCGCGCCGACAGCCTGCACGCCCGGCCGGGTCGCCAGCTGCTGCAGCACGTTGGCCGTCTTGCCTCCGGCCTGCCCCAGCATCTCGGCGCCTTTGCCGTACAGCCCGGCGCCCGTCGCCACGCCGGCCACCGATCGCGCTGCATCGCCCACCACGCGCTCGCCGGCCGTCTGAGGCTCGGGAAGGCCCATGTCGGTGGCGGCGTTGCTCGCGCCTTCGCGCAGAGACATCACGCCCGGCTGCCCGGCCATGCGCAGCAGCGGGTTTACGACGATGCGCCGAATGGGTTCGGTGAACATCTCCAGGCCCTGCGCGACGCCCTCCAGCCCGTAGCGCCCGGCCAGCCCGACTTGGCGAGGGATCTCGCGGATGGCCGTGCCGGCCTGCTCGACGCCGCTGGGTTGCGGGGCTGGAGCCGGCGCGCTGGCCGAGAACATCTGCTGAGCCGCGGCCACGACCTGCTCGGGCGTGGCACCCTCCGGGCCGCTGATGACGTGCAGCGTGCCGTCAGGACTGCGGACCTGGTACTGCGCCATCACTTGCCCCCGACCGGGCCGACGTAGGACCAGCCGCCCGGCGCTGACGGGGTAGCCGCCTGCGTCGAGTTCTCCGGGATCTCGAACATGTCCGCTAGCCCGGCCGTGCTGTCGCGCATGCGCAGTTTGCCGACGATCTGGCTGTGCTGCTGCATGAGCTGCTGAGACAGGCGCTTGTTCGCCACCGCGATCTGGCGGATCTCACCCGGCGTCAGGTCGTCGATCTCGCCGGACTGTGCGCGTTGCAGGAGTCGGCCTTCGTAGTCGGACACTTGGCCTTGACCCTTGAGCGCGGCGCGAGCGGCGACCGTGGCTTGCGCAAGACCCTGGATGGCGGCGCGCGTGTTCTGGATCTTCTCGGCGTTGTCCTTCCCGCCGATGCCCAGCGCGTCGGCCACCTGAGCACCCTTGAGGCGCAGGCTTGCGCCAGGGCCGGCAATGACCTTGTTGGAGTCGACGGCGCGGATCAGGTTGTCGGAGTTCTCGACTTGTTGCTGAGCGCCCATCGCGGCGTTGTACGAAGAGGCGACCATGGGGCCGACTTCCTTCGCCAGCCCTTCGCCGAGCTTGTTCTCGATCTTGACGTTGGTCGCGCCGGCCTTCTGAATCGCTTTCTTGGCCTCGATGACGGGCAGGTTCGGCTTGCCGTCCGGGCCGACGAGGTCGTTGCGGGCGTTCTGATCGGCCTCGCCTTGCTTGCGGGCCATCTCCATGAACTTCTCCATGCCCATGGAGGCCTTTTGCCGCCACTGCGAGAACTGCGCCGGATCGGTCGGGATGGACTGCAGGGCTTGCTGCGGGTCCATGAGGCGCGACAGCATCGGGCCGACAGTCGGGTCCGTCAGCTGCGCCTGCAGCCAGCGCTGTGCGGCCTGCGGCGTGTCGATGAAGTCCAGTGCCGTGCGGTAGCGCTTCAGCGTCTCGTCGGCGACCTTGGAGCCCTTTTCGTTGGCCTCGGCCTCGGTCTTCTTGCGCTCGAGCGCGCCCTTCTCCAGCGCGTCGGCCTGGTTCATGAGCGCCGGGCGCCCGCTGTTGCGCAGCGCCGCGATCCGCTGATCCGGCGTCGTGTCTGCCGACCAGCCCGCGGCAATGCGCTGTAGCGCGTTGCGATCCTCGGCCGCGATCTGCCGCTGCTGGATCGTGTCCTGCATCGTGATCGCGTTCAGCGCGTTGGTCTGCTG
>DAOOVM010000018.1:4474-21650 GCA_035370085.1 Rhodanobacteraceae bacterium
CCGTACAGCGCTGCGATCTGGTTGCCGGTGTTGGCCCAGATGTTCCCGCGCGCCATCTGTGCGGCTGCGGAAGCGTCGCCCTGAG
This sequence comes from Rhodanobacteraceae bacterium, assembly GCA_035370085.1. Taxonomy (GTDB): domain Bacteria; phylum Pseudomonadota; class Gammaproteobacteria; order Xanthomonadales; family Rhodanobacteraceae; genus Tahibacter. The sequence goes on from DAOOVM010000018.1 coordinate 4,560, forward strand.
AGGTCAGCATGCCGCTCACAGCGTCGGCCATGTGCGAGCCAGCGGCAGCGCTTGATCCCGTCGCGCTTTGCCCGATGCCGGCCAGGGCTGCAAGGCGATTCAGCCGGTCCTGCCGGCGCTGGTATGCGGCATTGAAGCCGGTCGACGCGTAGTCGGTGCCGTAGCGCGCCGCGGCCTTGAGCGCAGCGCCTGACACACGGCCGCCCATCGCCGCGATCTTGCGATCCAGCGCCGTCTGCCCTTGCGTCAGCCCGAACTGATAGCCCGGGTCCTGCATCACGTCGGCGGCAGTCGTCGGCGTGTTGATCTCGGACTCGTAGGCGGCCAGGCCGCGCCGGCCGGCTTCGCGATAGGGTGCGAAGTCCTCGCGCATCAGGTCGAACTGGCGACGCTGCTCGCCGATGCCGGCGCTGGTGGCGTCGGCTTGCGTCTGCGCGGCATCCTTGGCGGCATTGCCTTGAATGGCACCGCCGACAATCGCCGCGGTCGCAGTTACTGCTGCTACTGCGAAAGACATGCTGCGGCCTCCTGATGTTCGACGGCGAGCGTGCGCGTCTGCAGCTTGCTCGCCTCGCTGGTCATTTCTTCCTCGATCTTGGCCAGGTCAGACAGGTCCGTCTTCCAGACCGTCGACCACCACGTATCGGCGTGCGCGTAGCCGGCGCGCTTGAACCCGGCGCCGGCCGGGATGACGTTGAAGCCCTGAAGCCGCTTCACGCCCTCGTCGGTCGTGACCGAGATGTCGCCCTGCACCACACACACGTTGTCGATGTTCGTGAGCGCGCCGGTCAGCGTGGTGCCGGCCGGGATGAAGATCGTGCGAACGCACATGCCGCCGTGCAGAACATGTGAAGTCTTCAAATCGACCTGGGGCAGCGCCAGCATTTGCTGCTCGAGCGCGCCGACCCGCTCAGGCGTCGGCATCTGCGACAGGAGAGCTACGGCGTCCATCAAGTCACCTCGCGCCCGCTCATGCGGATGACGATGGAGGAGGCGGCGCCGGCCAGCACAGAGACGACGCCGCCAGACTCAAGCACATGCCCGACCACCTCGGGACAGGTATAGGCCTCCCCGGCCGCCAGGCTCTTGCTGATAACCTGGTTCGACGCGCCGGCCGAACCAGCGTTTGGGACGAGCTTGATGGCGATTGTCACAGCGCCGGCCGTGCCGTTCGTGACCGTGCACTTGTCGATGATGGTCCGCGTAGAAGCCGGCGCGGTGTACATCGTGGTTTCGGCGTTCGGCGCGTATTGCGCCGTGACGAGCGGGCGAGCTGTGACGGTCATCGTGTGTTCCTTGCGCTCACGACAGGAGCACTCCTTGGCGCGCGTCCTGGGCGAACTTCCACAGTTCGTTGATAAGGGCGCGCAGTTCTTCGACTTCTCCGCTCAGCCGCTGGTTGTCGGCGATGAGCAAGGCGAGCAGATCCGGGCCGGCAGGCACTTGACCGGCAGCGTCAGCGACGCTGGCTGTCAGCGCCTTGGTCTCTTCGATGCCGGCATCCTCGAATGCAGACTCGGCCAGGTCGTTCGTGCCGGCGCCGGTCACCCCGCCGACTCGCGCCGTGATGTCGCGCGCCCAGCGATACCAGTCACGAGACGGCATGCCGGATGCCAAATCCATCAGCATGGAAACGTCGCTGCGGGGAAGCGTGATCGTGGTCATGCGGCGTCCAGCGTGGCGGCGTAGATCGAGAACGGCACGGCATCGGAGCAGCGCACGCGGAACACGCGGTCATTCGCTGCACCAAGGCCCAGCCAGCGGATGCGCTCGGCGAAGCGGCCGGTGACGCCAAGCGAGCGGATCAGCGGCGCGCCCCATCGGTAGCCGCCGTCGTTGCTGATCTCAAGCGTGACGTTGCCGCCATAGCCGGTCGTACACAGCAGCTCCAAGCCGCGGAACAAGGTCGGCTCCATGCTCGGCGAGATCAGATGCGGCCAGGTGCGCTCGCGAACCATGTTTTCGCCATCGATGGTCGCGGCGGACTGATCCAGCGTGAAGACCTTGGAACCCTTGGCTGCGTAGTGGGCGCCGGAGTAGAACGTGACGGCGGAAATGTCGAGCGCCTGCCATGCGCCAGCGGCCCACTTGGCGCGCTCATGCCATTGTTGCGTCGATGCGTCCCAGACCCACGTTGTTTCCAGCCCCGGAGCCTCGATGCCGACAAACTCGTTGCCTTCGACGTGGTACGTCCACAGCGAGCATTGGCCGAGATCGACGCCTGCCGCGTTCAGGTCTTCCTCGACCGCCTGAGTCGAGACCTTCACCGGCTGGTAGCCGCGCATCTGGTACACGTAGCCGTGGCCGCGGTCGGTCTGCCCGACAAACACCAGCGTATCGGCGGCGATGCACTGCGCGCGCCGGCCCACGATGCCGACCTGGATCGGCGTAGAGTTGTAGCGGGACAGCGGGAAGTCAGGGCTACCGGAGTTGATCCAAACTTCGGTCGACCGAGTGCCGAATAGGTAGAGCTCGCGCTTGAACACCCGTTGAACGACGATGTTGTCCGGCTGAGTGTCGGCCGAGCTGAAGTCGAGCGCATCCAGGCTTGACGCGTCATCGATGGCCGAGATATAGAACTGCTCGGTTCCAGGCGCAACGAAGACGAAGTAGCCATCTATATGGTCGACATCGTTTGACCCGCGCCAGCCTTCCGAAAGGATGGTGCCAAAGACGTTCGTGGTCAGGTTCAGCACGTAGCCATTGGCGCCCGTCACGACAACCAGTTGATTCGTACCGTGCCGCATGCTGACGAAGGTCGAACCTCCGACCGCGCCGCGCACGACAGGTGCCGAGCCGACAATCTCGTACAACGTCTCGCCGGCCACGATGAACCACCGCCCATCAGCGTTGTACATGCCGCGGATCGTGTCGCCCATGTCTTCGAACTGCACCATTCCGGGCGCACTTCGGAGGATCAGCGGCCGATCCTCGCCGACGCCCTCGATCTGCGTCAGGAACAGGTTGACCGCGCGCTGAACGGCGCTCTTGCGGTCGCTGAGCGTGTAGGACGGGCCGATTGCCTGAATGACGCGCGTGCCGGCCATCAGCGCCACCCGCTGAGGATGTTGCCTGCCGTGCGATTCGACGTCGCGGCAGACGTGTCGATGATCTTCGGGTCGACGGCGATCGAGCGCATGCGCGTTCGAGCCCGCTGAGCCTCAAGCGCGATCGCAGGCGTGATGCCACCGATCAGCGTCGGCGCCATGCGCTCGGCCAGCAGCGCCGAGAACGCCGACTTGTAGCCCTTCGGCATGCCGTAGTCGGTATCCAGATCGGCGAAATCGGCGAAGTCGGCGCGCGTGCGCAGCGTGACCGTCTGACCGCTCGGCACCGGGTAGAAGTAAACGGTCGCATAGCCGTCGTGCGCGTACAGCTTGGGCAGGCCGACCGTCGTCTTCAGCGGAATGTCGGCGTACTGCGCCATGGTCAGCGCATCCATGGGGTAGTCGGTGCCGCCCGGGTACTGCGCCGTGGCGCCGAGGATGTCGCAGCCAGGGTTCAGCCCGGCCCAGGTGCTGCCGATCGTGCCGCTCGAGCCGCTGACGGTGCCGGCGGTCAGGATCTCGCGGAACAGCTGCGCTTTCACGCCGTCGATCTCGTCCACGACGTCATTTAGTGCGTCAAGGCAGCGCGTGAACAGGTCTGCATCCTCGGCTTCACCCGGGCTGAGCTTGTTCAGCCGGAAGGTGAGCGCGCCGCGGATGATGTCGCGTCCCTTAGCCATTCAGCGCCTCGAGCAGTCGCGCAAGCCCCCACCGGCCATCGTAGGCGACGCCGCGGGCGTCTAGCGCCGCGCGTGCCTCTTCGACGGTAGAGGGCGCCGCGCCGGGTCCGACATCATGGCCACCGGGAGGAGAGGAGCCGTCCCCCTCGTCGGCCGGCGCGGCATTGAGGGGAACGTCAGGCGCGAAGCCCAGGCCTTGCAGCGTGGCGAGCTCGGCAGCGTCGTTGGCGACGGCGAAGCCCGGCTGCGTGGTCTTGAGGGTCATCCTGACGGGGAACATTCGGGGATTCTCCTGTGAAAAGGCCCCCGGCCTCGTGTGAGACGCGGGGGCAACGCTCTGCTGAAGAACCCTTACGCCGTGCGGCGCACGCACCACTCGGGTTTCACCGCCGTGGCCGCGATCAGCACGTCGAAGCGGCTGATGAAGCGGTTGTTGGTGATGTCGAAGCCGCGGACAAAGCGCAGGCTGATCGAGCCCTCGTCGGCGAGGCTGGCGTTGTAGGCCATGTCCATGCCGCCCGGGATCTCCTGCTCCGGCGACGCGAACATGATCGCGTCACGGTGCCACAGCAGGTTCTGCCGGTAGGTCGTGTTGGCCGAGCCGGAGACGACGGTGATCGCGGCGTTGTCGGCCGGGCGCGCGGTGACGTTCTGGAACGCGCCGCCGGCGATGATCGCCGGAGAGATCACCACGGTGGCATTGCCGGCGCCGTCCGAGGCCGCGTCGGCAGTCACGACGAACTGCATCAGCGAGCCGTTGTCCGCCTTGGTCTCCGGGTTCACCGAGTTCACGCCGGCCAGCGTGATGACGTCGCCGGCCTTCAGGCGGGTTGCCACCGAAGCGGTCCAGCCGTCCGTCACCAGCGAGGTCGTCGCGGCGTAGGGGTTGTCGGTTGAGCCGGCGTTGATGAGGCCCTGGTTCGCGCCGTTGACCAGCGGAGTGCCGCCGAGCGCGCCGACGGTGTGCGCCGGCAGGTTCTGCGACATCAGGAAGTCCAGGCCCAGCGAGGTCTGGATCATGCCGGTCTTGAACTGCTTGGACAGCGTCGCCGGGTCGTTGAACAGCGTCGCGAAGCCGGCCACCACAGCGGCGTTGGCCACCGGGGTGAGCGCAGCGTAGCGCATGCCGTTCTCGCGCGGCGCGGCGAAGTTGTCCATCGGCACCTGGGCGTTCAGGATGTCGGTGATGGACGACGGGCCGGTGCCGGGCGTGCCGACGAAGTTGTAGATCTGGTTCTTGATGATCGAACCGATGCGCGCGTCGACTTCCGCGGCGATCCGCAGGCCGGCCGGCTTCAGGTAGCGGTCGCGGAAGGCCTTGTCGACCGAGCCGTCGGCCTTCACGGCGGTGGCCAGCTCGTAGTTGCTGACGGAAAAGTCGATACCGATTTCCGGCTGAACCGTCAGGTCCACGGTGGATTCGGTCAGATCCTGGATGTTCGCGGCCGCGCCGTTGCGGATCGTGAACTGCACCGGACGGCGGACCTTGAGGGTCGCGCCCGGTGCGTACTTGCCCTTCCACTTGTCATCGTGGTCGGTCGACATGTTGCCGAGGAATGCGCTGTTGTTGTGCGCGACCCGCAACACCTCGTTGGTGACGATGGTTGCGGTCTGAAGTGCGTTTGCCATGATCTAGTGCCTCTTGCGAGGCCTGGATCACCGGGCGCCTTCTTGTGCGTTCCGCCAGGCGATCCAAGCCTTGGTGTTGCTCGGATCGGGCATGCCGTTGCTGGCACCGCCCGCTTTCCCCGTCTCGACAGGAGCCGGGGCATTGCTTCGTTTCGGCTTGGCTTCGGCCTTTTGCTTCGCGCGCTCCTCGGCCAGCTTCAGCTCGAGCTTTGCGACAGCTCGGCCGGCTTGAACGGGGGACATGCGGGCGATGGCCTCGGCTTCGACCGAGTGCTCGGGGTCCGCCAGGTATTCGATGAGCGCGGCCGGGTCTTCGGCCTCGAAGATCGCGTCGGTGGCAGGCTTGGGCTTGCCGCTGCGATCCGCCAGCCCCCCGAACGCATCGTCCAGGTCGCTGGCAAGCTGATCGAACTTCTCTTGACCCCAAGACTGCGACAGCTTCTCAACCACCGTTCGGCGGTGCTCGATCTCGTCGGTCTGCTGCTTGAGCGTCGGCGCCAGTTCCCGGGCGCGCTGGTCGACAAGCTTCTGCAGTTCCGCGCGAGAGAGTCTTAGTTCTTCGCTATCGGCTTGCTGGTTCTGATTTGTACGCTCAATAGGCCCGGATTGCAAGTCCTGAGGCTGATTGGCGCCCGACTGGTACAGCCGCCGGGTCAGGTTGTCGACGCGGCGACGCAGCCGGGCGATCTCCTTTTCCTCGGCCGTCTTCTCCTTCTTGGGCGGCTTCTCGCCTTCCTGCCCGGCCTTCTCGGCGCCTTCTTCGCCCTCGGCCTTGGCTTGCTCGCCTTCGGTCTGCGCGGGCTGGTCGGCCTCGGGCTTCGTCGTCTCGGCGGCCTGCTCCAGCGCGTTGTCGCCGGTCTCGACGGTGGTTTCGGTGTTCATGTGGCTCTCCTTTGGTGGTTACATGAGCAGGAGGTGTTCTTCCTGCTGCCGGCGCTTGCGCCGTGCTCGTTCGACGGCGCGCCGCTCAAGCGCGTCCACGTCTGCGTTTCGGGTGGCCTCAAGGCGGCCGGCGATGTCGGCGATGCGGATGGTTCCGCGAATGCGCGGCTTCGGCGGCGTCGGCTCGATTACGACGGCGTCCTGCACCTCGGCGATCGGCGCGGCGGGCTCGGTGCGCTTGACTTCGCGGCGGAACTTGGCCCAGCCGCCGAGCACCTGGCGCCGCACCGGCACGTCAGCGACGCCGCTGATCGCCGCGTCACCGGCCTGGAGCGCGCCGATTGCGACGTGAACGCCAGACGCAAGGTGCGTCGCGGTGCCGCTGAGAGATGCAGCGGCAGCCTGAAGCGCGCCGGCCACTGTGTGGTCGTGCGCAGCCGTGCCCGCAATGCTTGCGGCTTGCGCTGCAAGCGTGCCCGAAGTCGCGTGCAGGGTCGCGTGTGCGGCGGTTCCGGCCACCACTGCCGATTGCGCACTGAGCCCGCCCGTCGTTACGTGCGGGTGAACCGCCGTGCCATCCAGCGTGGCAGCTTGGGCCGACAGTGCGCCCGAAGTGGTGTGCAGCGTCAGGTGTGCAGCTGCACCGCTGACGGCGGCGTCACCAGCGGCCATCGCGCCGGACGTGGCATGCGATGAGCCCGCGACAGTGTGATCCGCCGCGCCCGCAATCGTTGCGGCCTGCGCCGACAGCGCGCCGGTTGCAGCGTGCTGATGAGCCGCAACGCCGGCAATGGTCGATCCCTGAGCCGCAAGCGTTCCGCTTGAGGTGTGGAGCGTGGCATGAGCAGCCGTCCCCGCGAGAGCCGAGCTCTGAGCCGCCAACGCACCGGCGGCCGCATGCTGGTGCGCGGCCGTTCCGGCGATGGCGGCGGCTTGCGCCGACAGCGCTCCGGAAGTCGGGTGCAGCACCAGGTGGGCGGCCGTGCCAGAGATCGTCGAGGCGTCGGCAGACAGAGCCCCCGACGTTGCGTGGGAACCGGCCGCAGCGACGCCGACCAAGACAAACGCTATGCCGCCCCACGTCTCGCTGCCGGTCAACGAGGCTGAGACGCTGGATGCCTTGACGCCCGCATCTACGGCCTGGGCCGAGTAGTACGCCGAGTCGATCGCAAGCGACTCGCTGCGCTTGAGCATCCCCGCGGCTTCGCGGTGGATGTTCGATGTGGCAGTGCTGGGGTTGTCCCAACCCCATCCGGCGTACAGCCAGCGGCCCGCCGCTCCGGGGTCGGCGATGCTCACGACCGACATCGCCGTGCCGGTGCCGGAGTTGGTCGACGCCGTGCCGACTGCCCCGCTGCCGTTCGTGCCGGAGGTGTCGACGCCCTCGACTTCAACGGCGCTCCACGCAACCGTGTCTTGCGTCACGCCGGTGAAGGCGATGTTCAGCACGCCGCTGATGCTTCCAGACGTGCTCAGGCAGCGCCACACCGACTCGACTGTGAAGGTGCTGATGTTGACCTGCGACACCAGTTCCAGCGCGTGGGCACCGATGCTCACGCTGCTCGGAGCAGAACGATCGCTGGTGTTCACCCCCTGGGACGTGATGTTGACCAGGCCCAGGCGGTTGACCGCTACCGTGATGCTCGCGCCGTTGAAGCTGGCGGCGTCCGTCGTCGAGCCCGCCTCGGTGAGCAGGCGGATCGGGATGATGTTCCACGTCACCGCGTTGCTGGTGACGCTGCCCTGCGAGTTGGTGGCGACGCACCGGTACTGGATGCCATCGAGCGCGACAGTCGCTGTCGGCGCGGTGAAGTTCGGCGTGGTTCCGCCGCTGCCCCCGGTGACGTTGGCCCAGCCGCTGCCGGTGTTCTCTTCCCACTGATACGTGGGTGCAGGGTTGCCGCTTGCGATGAAGGTGAAGACGCGCCCTGCCGCGTCGATGAAGTCAGTTGCGCCGTTTGGCTGAGCGGACGCAACCGGCGCGCTCAGGGTGGAAGGATCACCCTCCAGCGCGAGGTACGGAATCGACGGGTCGGGCGTGCCGCCAGGGGCGCCCGGAGTCCAAAAGCCCTGGGTGGCGTCGCCACCCAGGGCTCCCGATCGGATCTGAAACCGCGTCGGGCCGGTCACGGCTTTACGACGAGGTGCTCGTCGCTACGAGGCGCCCCGTGTAGTTGGTTGCGGTGGTGGCCGGCTTCAGCGTTTCCATGAACGCGATGCAGGCGTTGTCGAAGATGCGCGGCGCCTGGTCGCGGTTGGTCAGCCAGTCGAATGGCAGCAGCCCGTTGGCCTGCGGGAAGCTCATGAACCCCAGCGGGTGGCCGATCATGAACCAGATCACGCCGGTGGCCACGGCTGCGCTCGCCTGCATCTGCGTCCAGGCCTTGATGCCGACATCGCCAGACTCCAGTGGAGCGAACCACTGGCCCACAGGGTGGTCGAGACGATCCACGATGGCGCCGGAGTTGCCGGTAACGCTGGGCAGCGTGCTGGCCGCGTTCGCCTGGTCGGTGTAGGTGCAGGTCGTCCAGTTGTGCGCCGTGGCGGCCAGCGCGGTGCCGCCGACCTGAATGAAGCCGAAGTTGTCGCCGATGTAGTCCTCGGCGCTCGCGGTGGTGCTCTGGTAGCGCGTCGGCACGCCGGTGACGGCTTCCGTCGCCGTGCTGTTCATCGTCTTGGCGACTCCGAACAGGAGGTCGTAGGCCAGCAGCGTGTGGCCGATGACGCTCGCGCCGGCATCGGCTCCGACGAGGCGCAGCGTGCCGGCAGCCGGGTTGGCGAATGCTAGCGCCCCGGTGCTCGAAGACGTGAAGGCCGTGCCGCCAGGCGCTGCACCTGGGGTGGCACCGGCCGCCGGCTGGTTGCCCAGACGCCAATGGCTCGATGAGACAGCCACCACTCCGGTGGGTCCGGCCTTGTTGAACTGGCGGCGCTGGCTGAAGCCCTGCGACGCTCGCGACAGGGCATCGCTGATGCTGGAGAAGCCCGCGTTGAGCGTGCCGTAGCTCGGGCGGCTCACCTCGCGCACCGCGCCGCGCAGCAGCCGCTTCACGTTGTCCTCGATGGACTCCAGCGCGGAGAAGAACGACCCGTGGACAAAGTTGCCCACGAAGTCGCCCTGCGCCGTCACCCACACGTTTCCGGGCACGTCCGTGAGGTAGATCGGGCGCCCGTACCAGCCGCGCATGCTGCGCTGCAGATGCTCGATCTTCTCGGCGCCGAGGAACCGCTCAAGGCGCCCGGCGTGAACGGGGCGGCGCTGCAGTTTCATGCCGGTGCCGTGTAGGTCAGCGACGAGCACGACACCGTGTCACCGGCGCCAACCGTGAGGCCGCCGGTCATGTTGATGTCGGAGGCCGAGGCTGCGACGGCGCAGTGCACGACGACCGTGCCGCCTGAGGTCTGCAGGGTCGCCGTCGCGACCGGAGACGCGTTGCCGGTGGCGTTCGTGTCGCTCGTGATCGCATTGGCGGTGATGGTCCCGCCCGATGCTGCAGCGAACGGCGTCGCGCTCATCGTCAGCGTGGCAACCACGGTGCCAGGCGCAGAAACGGTGCCGCTCAGGCGAAACGCGAGCTTGGGCGAGGCGCCAAGTGCGGTGGTGATGGCGTCCGCAAGCGTGTTGCGCATCGCGGTCGAGTGGGTCACGGCCATGTTCAGGCCTCCTTGGGTTGATCGTCAGCCGGCAGCGGCGTGAACGCGAGTTGGTACTCCTCGACCTTGCCGGTCGCGGCGCGGGTGATCTGGATCTTTGCGGTCATCTGGCCCGGCTGAGCCTTCAGTGCCGCGGGGATGCGCGCGGCTTGGCCGGACATGGTCGCTTCGGGGGCTTGAAGTTCGTTCATAGGCTCCTCACTGCATGGTTTCAGGCGCGCTTCTCACGAGGCGGTCGATGACCTTCGTGATGTCGCCGGTCTTGGCATCTCGCACCGGGATGCGCTCACGCTCGGCCTGCTCAAGCGTGATGAGCTGGGCGAGCATCTGCGCCAGCTGCTGCTGGCCCTCGGCGACTTGCCGGATGGCCTGCATCTCGGCGGCCTCGTGCTGCGGGTCTTCCTGCGGCATGGCGCCCTCCATCGGCTCGGGCTGCTCGCCTTCGGCCATTTCGTGAGCCGGCGTGCCGTCCATCCCGGGGCCTTCGACGGCCTCGCCCGGCTCCTCGGTCGGCGACGGCTGCGCGACCATCTCGGCCAGCATCTGCTGCACGATGCCCTGCACTTGCTCGGGTGTGATCGTGGCGCCGAGCACTTGCAGGCGCTTCGTGAGCGAGTCGTAGGCCTTAATGGCCACCTCGTCTTCGCGCGCATCGGCGTTGGACTTGGCCTCGAGCGCTTGCTGGTGCGCCTCGTCGGCGTCCTGCTGGGCCTGGTGCGCTTCTTGGATGGCTGCCTGCAGCGCCTGGCTGAGTTGCTGCACCTTGGCCTGCAGATCGGACGTCGTAGGCTTGTCGTCGCCCTCCGGCGACAGCACAGCCTTGACTTCGGGCGGCGCAACAGCCGTCAGCACCTGGGCCAGCTTGTCGGCGTGAGGAACGTCCAGCGTCTGCGCCCACAGCGGCGCGATGGCCGGCGTTAGGTTCGGGCTAGCGCGCATGATTTCGGTGAACGCGGCCTGGGCCTGGGTGCGCTGCGTGGCAAAGCTGGCGCCGACCGCGACACGCACGTCGTATGTGCCGACGTTCGGGTTGATGACGAGGCCTTGCGGGGTCTCGGCCACTGCCTGATCGGACATCTCGGGATCGACCGTGACCTGACCCATCGTGCCGTCGATGCCGAGAATGCGGATCTGCCGGCGCGTGTCGATGAGGCGCGGCACCATCTGCATGCAGAGCTTGCCGACCTGGGAGATGGACGCTGCCAAGTTCGCCGGGAAGTGCGCCGTCGAGGCCTCGCCCTGCTGCTTGCGGCTGTCGATCGCGACGCCGCTGGTCTCGTTGCTTGGCGCGCCGAGATTGGCTTGATACATGCCGATCGAAGCCTGGATGTCCTGCAGCGCGCGTTCTGCGCCGGCCATCAGGTTCTGCAGGTTCACGCTCGGGCTGGTGCGCTGCGGCGGCGCTATCGGGTTGCCGTTGTCGTCCACGCCGACGTAGGGCAGGTAGGCGCGGGTGTCGACGTTGGCACGGTCCCAGATCGGCCCGGTCTGCCCGTTCAGGGCGCGCACGTCGATCATCCACGGCGCCTTCGGAGCCGTCGCCACGTAGGCCTGGATCTCCGACATGTGGTAGTTGTAGGAGCGCTGCGCGTGCATGGCGCGGCGGCCAATGCCGCAGTACGTCATGCGGCCATTGCTCCAACCGACGTAGCCGTAGACCGGCACCAGGCCGATCGCGTCAGCCGGGTAGATCGTCTCGTCGGCGTCTTGGCCGGGCCCCTTGCTCAGCATCTCGGCGCCGGACATGCGGCACCATTTCACGACCTTTACGCGCTCGGTATATGCGCCTCGCACGTCGAACGGCTCGCCGCGCTGCTGCTTCAGGGCCGCGTCTTCCTCGCTGAGCGCTACCTCGTCGCCGTTGATGAGCGCGATGATCCACTTCTGGTCTTGGTAGTCGCAGCGCCACTGCTCGGCCACCAGGATCGACTCTCGCTCGTTGCGCACGGTCTGCCGTTCTTCGCTGCCGAACGACACCATCTCGGCCTTGTCACCGAACTCGGCTTTGAACTGGCGCTGGCTGTACGGGTGCAGCAGCCATCCGATGTCGGCATCGCTGCCGTCGAGCTCCACGCTCCACGGGTCGAAGACGACGCGCATGGGGTCGCCTTCGCTCGAGATGCGGGGTTCCTGCCAGTTCAGCGCTCGGTTGACGTAGCTGGGCCGCACGATCAGGTAGCCGACGCCGACGCGAGCGGCGGATGTCAGCGCGCGGGCGTAGTGGCTCTGCGCGCGGCTGGCGTACTCGATGTATCGGTAGTAGCCGTCAAGCGATTCGGCGGCCTTCTTGTCGGCCCCTCCATCGACCGGCAGCGCATGCAGGCTCGGCGGCCGCTGCTCGATCTGGCCGGCGACGTTGCTGATGTACTGGCCGCACTGGTCGAACACCAGGCATGGACGCGCGCCGCCTGGGTCGGTCTCGCGCTGCCGCTTGACGATGGCGTCCCACTGGTCGGGGTTCGCCGGGTCGGTGAAGGCCTGATCCTCGGTTATTTGTTGCCGCTGGTCGCGCAACGCCTTGATTGCATCCAAGTAGCGCTCTTGCGCTTCGCTGATCTGGTCGCTCATTGCGGCATCCCAGGCCAATGGCGGTTGCCCTTGGCGACATTCAGCGCCTCCGGGATCACTTGCAGGTTCGCGGCGCAGTGCAGCCCACAGACTGTCTGACCGCGTAGCGGCACGATGTGGTCGACATGAAAACGACGCCCAAGCATCTTGGATCGCAGGTCAGCCAACCTGTATGCCTCGGCGATCGCCAGCCGCTCAAGCTCAGAATCAGCCCAACAGGCAATCGACGCCAGCGGCTTTAGGTCAGCGCAGCGATTGCAGCGCTTGCCGGGAGCCTCTGAGGTTAGGTCGGCCATGATGCGGCCGAGTCTAATTGACGTTGGCTATTGCGTCAACACTTGCGATTGAGCATCGCTATCAGGCTCGACCCGCTCGACAGCCGTCACCCGCAGCGGCCACGGGAAGTCGGACACGCTGATCCGCCTTCCGAGCAACAGCTCTCCATCATCCACCTCGGCGATCAGCGTCTGCTCCTTGCGGCCGTAGCGCGGGTCGTCGGGAACGCATGTCAGGTTCCACTCGGTCATATCCTCGCCCCCATCGCCGCGGACTTGCTGAAGTCATAGCCCGCGGCTTTCGTTGCAGTCATCGCCGGGAACAGTTCTGCCAACGCCCAGATGTGAGCGTCGGCGCGGTTCGGCGAGCCGGCGCCCGTGAACCCGAACGTCGAGAAGCCGGCGAGCTCGTCCTCGAGCTTGGCGAACATGCCGACGTGGCGCACCTTGCCGAGTTCGTACATGCCCGAAAACGGCTCGGCGCGCTGCACCTTGCCGCGGCTGGCCGTCACCATCTTGAACGGCACGCGCACGTTCAGCGCCTGGGCCGCGACCTGGATCGTCTGCTGCACCATCGCGCCGCCGTAGTTCGTTTCGCCGACGATGCAGCTCGCGGCGTGGCGCTGGTAGGCCTGCACCGCGATTCGGCCCCATGTGCCCGGCCCGGCCTTGACGGTGCAGTCTTCCAGCAGGTACGCGTTGCCGTCCGTGCCCAGCCCTTCGACCGCGATGCCGATTTCGTCGTTGTCGGCGTTGTCCTCGTCGCCTGAGCCTGACGGGTCGACCGCCACGACAATCCGCACCATGTCCGGCACCTTGCCATCCAGCACGCGCCAGCGGTCGATGTGCTCCTCGGGGAAGAGCGCGGTCGGGTTCGCGTCGCCGAATTGCCCGTCCATGAACCGCTTGCGCATTCGAGCCGGCAGCGACTCCAGCATGCGCAGGTACTCAGGCGACAAGTTGTCGACGTTGTCGGCCGGGTTGATTTGGAAGCTGGCGTAGTCCTCCGGCGCTGCAATCGGCTGCTTCGTCTCGGGGTCTTGCTTCTGCACAAAGCGGCGGTACGTCCAGTGCGCCTTCGTCGGCGGGTTGCAGTCGTAGTAGGCCCGCAGCTTGAGCAGTCCGCCGGTCTGACTCTCGACCTTCTGCGCCAGGCGCGTCACGGCGGTGTCGATCGATCCGACCGGGATCTGGCTGCACTCGTTGAAGTACAGCGTCACGAACTCCATGCCGAGAATCTTCTCGGTGCGGTCCTTGTCGTCCAGGCCGGCGAACCAGATCTGCGAGCCGCCCTGCAGCTCGACATAGCCGTCCTGAACGTGCGGCGTCCACTTCACGCCGGGGAAGCAGACGCGCATGACCTTGGGGAACGTGTCAAGCACGACCGAGGCCTTCAGGTGGTTGTAGCGGAAACGAAAAATCGCATGCCGCGACCCCGGCGCTTTCAGCGCGCGGAACACGACATTGCGCACCAGCAGAAACGTCTTGCCCGACCGCGAGCCGCCGAACAGCATGCAGTGCGTGGCGTCGCCGGCCAGCACGGCCTGCGCTGCGGCTTGCTTCTCGGTGAGCTTCACAGGCGTTCGTCTTCCTTGCTGGCGACGATCTGAACCGGGCCCCCGCCATCGCCGACGTGCTCGATCCGGCCGAGCTTCGGCGCGGCGTACTCGGCCAGCTTGGCCAAGTGATCCAGCGCCTTGCCCGGGTCGTCCTGCGCGACTTGCTCCAGCCACAGCGCAACGTTCTCGGAGTTGTCTTCGAGCAGCTTGCGGATGGTCTCGCGGAACTCGCGGGTGACCTTGTTCGTCGAGCCCTTCGGTCGACCAGGCCCAGGCCCCATTGCTGCGGCGCCTGTCGGTTTGCGCTTCGTTTTTGTAACCGTCACGATTCCCTCACTTCGATCCTGACCTGGTACGTCTTCGGCGCGCCACGCTCTTGCGCATAGCGCCACGTCAGCCGCTTGTCGCCGTCATCCACACCCAGCCAGTCGGCCACCCCGTCGCGCGTCGCCTTGAACCCCGCCGCCAGGTTGTCGTCGTCCAGCGTGCGCGGCGCGATCCGCGTCAGCGTGATCTGCACCGGCCCCAGGAACGCCGGCCGCTCGACCTTGCGCAGCTCCGCCCACGCCGTGATCCGGTGGCGCTTCACACGCGCCGACTTCGGGCGCCAGTGCTCCCGGCCGTTCGCCTCGCTCTCGATTCGCTCGGCGTACTGCACGACGATGTGCGTCATGCCCGGCCCGGCCAAAACACCGCGGCCACCGCCACCGCCACGGCGGCGATCAGCAGCGTGAACGCCCAGTTCACCCATCGATCGGTGCGCCTGGACTTCTCTCCCTCGAGCCGGGCGAAGTCGCTGGCGATCTGGCTGTCCGGCACGCCGAGGCCGGCGTCCTGTAGCGGGTCGGTCATGCTGGCCTCCGTGGTTGCTGTTTCGCCTCGCCCGTGAGTAGCGCGGCCAGTCGGAACGCAGAGCAGCGCGGGCAGCGGTAGCGAATCCCGCTTCCCGTTCCGCCCGGCTCGTGACGCCTGCACTTGCCGCAGAACGTCGTTCCGCCTTCGACTCGGCGGGTCATTCGATGACCTCCGGGCATTGCAGCGCCGCGCGCCACATCGTCCGCTGGGCATGCGACAGCGGTTCGCCCCGCTCTTCGCGCTCGCGCAGCCGGTGCGCCCAATCGCGCCCAGGACTGCCGCGCGTGATCTGCTTCACTGACGCAACGATCGCAGCGACCTTCTCCGGGTCCGGCTTCGGTGCCGGCAGCGCGGGCAGCTTCGGCTCCGTGCGACGCAGCGCCAGGGCCTTGAACTGCAGCACTGTCGGCGGGAACTCGGGCGGCAGGTGCTCAAGCGCGTGCGAGATCGCATCGCCTCCGAGGCCGTGCAGCTCGTTTGCCCAGTCGGCTTTCACCGCCTCCTCTGGGATGCCCGACCACATGCTCACCCATCGCGTGCCGTAGCGAACCAGCAGCCGCGCGTGGATGGCGTTAACACAGCGCTCGTCGAGTGCCATTGGCGACCTCCATGTCGATGATTTCGCCGCCCTGCTGCGGCTTCGGGGCGAGTGGGCCGAGCCACTTCGCGACTTCGGCTTGGCGCGCGGTTGTCGCGCTGCCGGTGCGTTCGTGCTCCTTCAGCCACGAAGCCTCAAGGCCCTGAGATCCGCGACGGCACCAGACGCGCAGGAAGGCTTCGAGCGTCATGCCGGCCTTGCCTGCCTCAGTCCGTGCGCCGTCCAATACGGTCAAGGTCACGGGGGCGCGCTTGGACTTGCGGAGCGTCAGCCAGTCCGTCCAGACCTGGATTTCGACGTCATCCGGGCACTTCGGCGTCGACGACTTGGCGGGGCGCGCGGTTCGCGCGACTGCCTCTGCCTCTGCCTCTGCCTCTGCCTCTGCCTCTGCCTCTGCCTCTGCCTCTGGTACAGCAAATTGCTTGCGCTCTGCTAGCGCGTCGCTAGCATTACCTTCGCAGGAGAAAAACCCGGCCTGAATCAATGGGTTAAGAGCGTCGACTACATCGGCCACGGACTGACGAAGGCGGAACGCGAGCTTTGCCGGATCTGCGTCGATCTCGCCGCTCATTGACTCGCTCGCTAGCAGCCAGAGCATCGGTGCTAGCGCCCTGCTAGCAACAGGCAAGCACTGGAATTCGTAGTTGTCGAGCAGCTTCTTGTGGAGCCGAATCCACGGAGGATTGCGGTCCTTGTAGTGCTGGAAGTCGGACCAGCCGGACGGTGTGAGTTTCACAGCACCCCCCGCCAAGCCGCCTCGAGCGGATGCCGCAGCACGCCGGCCAGCGACACGGAGCCAGCGACAGAAGCCGGCACGATCACTCGCCTCAGCTCCAGCGCCTTCTCGTGCTCCTCGTCGGCCTTGGCCGCCCGTTCCGCCTTCAGGGCCTCGCGCTTGGCCTTCTGCGCCCGCAACTGCTGCACGCGCACGGCCGCTCCCTTCTTCGACACCTCGCGCCGAATCTGGCTGATGAGTTCGGGCGGGCGCCGAAGCTTCAGGTACTCGACCCGATACAGGATCGACCGCTTGCCGCGCTGGCCCTCGAACGCCTTGCAGACGTCGCGGATCGACAGAGTTGCCCACGCCTGGCGCAGCTTCTCGTCTTCCTCGGGTGTCCAGTAGCGGACATCACGCCGACAGCCGACCATGCACTTGGTCCGGCCGTCGTTCGTCTTGCGGATGCCCAGGTCGCGAGCCTTTGTCTGGATGGCTGATGCCGAGTGCTTCGGGATCTCCTGCAGCAGATCTTCCATCTTCGCCACCGGGTACAGCCGATGCAGAGTGAGGATCTCTTCGGTGGTCCAGGGAACGGACTTCATGCCGCACTCCCCTGCAGCGCCTCG
>DAOOVM010000019.1:0-21389 GCA_035370085.1 Rhodanobacteraceae bacterium
TGGCGCGTACCAGGGCCTCGTCGTTGAAGGCCCACAGGTCCTCCAGCGAGCCGCCGCCGCGCGTGAGCAGCAGCACGTCATGGCGCGCGGCGCGCGCCGCGGCCGTCAGCGTTGCCACGATGGCCGGGGCGGCCTCCTTGCCCTGCACCGGCACCGGCAGGATTTCCACGTCCACCAGCGGGAAACGCCGGCGCAGGACGCTCAGCACGTCGCGCACGGCGGCGCCGCTGGGCGAAGTCAGCACGCCGATGCGCCGCGGCCAGGCGGGCAGGGCGCGCTTGCGTGCGGTGTCGAACAGGCCTTCCGCCGCGAGGCGGGCGCGGCGCTGTTCCAGCTCGCGCTGCAGGGCCCCGGCGCCGGCCTCTTCGAGGTGCTCGACGATGAGTTGGAACTCGCCGCGCGCCTCGTACAGGCTGACCCGCGCGCGCGCCAGCACGTGCATGCCGTCCGCCGGGCGGAAGCGCAGCCAGGTGCTCTTGGGCTTGAACATGGCGCAGCGCACCTGCGCCGCCGTGTCCTTCAGGGTGAAGTACAGATGGCCGGAGGCGGGACGCGAAAAATTGGAAATTTCCCCCTCCAGCCAGATCAGCGGCAGGGCGTCTTCCAGCAGGTCGCGGACCAGGCGCGTGAGCGCGGAAGGCGTGAGCACCTCGCGGCCCTGGCCATAGGCGGGTGCGGTTTCGGTCATGGAAAGGCGGACGGGCGGGGCGAAGCCCAGTCTAGCAGCCCGCGCGCGCGCGCCGGCGTCGACCATCGGCCTAGGCGGGAGGCGCGTTCGGGCGGGCTATAGTAAGGACCAGGTGCCGCCGGGGTCGTCCATGTCCGCCACACTCTCCGAACGTACGGTAAAGCGCCGCCTGGAGGGCCAGGTGCAGTCCTGGCGCGCCCTCATCGAGGGGCCCTGGGATCCGGCCCTGGCGGCGCGCCAGCACGAGGAGCTGGACCAGCTCTCGCAGGAGGCCCTGGGCGCCGATCTCGGCGGCGTGGCCGATGCCTGCCTCGACCTGACCGTGTTCCTGTGCGCGCTGATCGACACGGGCAGCGCGCCCAACGCGACGCAGCGGCCGGTGCTGCAGAAGCGCGTGGATCGGCTCGCGGCCGAGCTGGGCCTGAAGGAGTCCCGGCCGCCGGCGCCGGTCGCGCCGGCCAACGTGCGCGTGGCCTTCAGCTTTGCTCCCGCCGACGGCGGCGATGCCGCCCTGCATCAGGCCCTGGGGCAGCGCGGCTACGCGGTGCGGCCGTTCGAGCGCGTGGACCGCGCCCTGGCGCTGGCACGCGAAGTGCCGCCGGACATCCTGGTGGTGGACGACGCCTGCGTGGGCGAACTCAACGCCCTGCTCGACGGCCTGGGGGCGCAGCGCGACCCGCACCGCCCGGGCCCGCTGTGCCTGGTGGTGGCGGACGAGGCCGATCCCTCGCGCGTGCTGTTCGCCCGCCGCGCCGGCGCCGACGCCGTGGTGCTGCGCGGGCAAGCGCAGCAGGCGCTGGAAAAGCTCGACGAACTGCAGGCGCAGCGCAGCAACTCCGGTGTGCGCGTGCTGGTGGTGGACGACGATCGCAGCCAGGCCCTGTTCTGCGAGTCGGTGCTGCACCACCGCGGCATCGCCACGGCGGTGTGCGACAACGCCGGCGGGGTGATGGACGCCATCGCCGAGTTCCGCCCGGATCTGGTGCTGCTTGACCTCTACCTGCCCGACGGCAACGGCATCGAGGTGGCGCAGCGCATCCGCCGCCATCCGCTGCTGGCCCTGCTGCCGGTGGTGTTCCTCTCCGGCGAGCACGATCTGGACCGCCGCTTCGACGCCATTTCCATGGGCGGCGACGATTTCCTCACCAAGCCGGTGAAGCCCCGCCACCTGCTAGCCACGGTGGAGTCGCGCGTGCGCCGGGCGCGGCAGACGGTGCAGGCGCCGGCGACGGAGCGCCGCGGCAACCTGGTGGGGCGCGACGTGTTCGCGGCGGAGACGCTGGCCGCCACGCGCGGCGGCGGCACGGCGGCGCTGGTGTGGATCGCGCCGGACGAGCTCGACGCGGTGCGTGACGGCCTCGGCTTCGTTGCCGCCGGCGCGCTGCAGCAGCAGATCGCCCAGGCCGTGACCGCGGAATTCGCCCTGGCGCGGCCGATGTGCGCGGTGGGCGACAGCGGCTTCCTCGGCCTGCTGCGCCTGGCTGAGGCCGGCGCCGGGCACGACGACATCGAGGCGGCGCGTGAGCGCCTGCAGCGCCGCAGCTGGCCGCAATTGGCCGCCGGCGACATGCTGCGCTTCAGCGTGGCGGTGCTGGAACTGGCGCCCGAGCTGGGCGATTTCGAGCCGGCCTGGCAGCAGGTGAAGGCGCTTGGCGCGGAAGCGCAGCGGCGCGGCGGCGACCGCTGCGTGTTCGACGGCGGTGCGGCGCGCAGCAGCGCGGCCGACCCGCGCGACCGCCTGGTCGCGGCCCTGCTGCGCGGCACGCCCACGGCGGAGAGCGCCGCGCTGGAATTCCAGCCGCTGATTCCGCAGGCCGGCCACCTCATCGGCCAGTACTTGGTGCGCATGCTGCTGCGCCCGCCCGGCAGCCGCATCGGCCTGCGCCTGCAAGAGGCCGACTACCTGCCCATCGTGCAGCGCCTGCAGCTGCACATGGCCCTGGACCAGCATCGCGTGCGCGCAGCCCTGGAGGTGCTCACCGGCCAGCGCCAGGGCGACGGCCTGCGCCTGTTCCTGCCGGTGACCGTGGCCAGCGTGCGCGACGCCGCCTTCGCGCCCTGGCTGGCGGCCGAGCTGCTGTGCCGCGAGGTGCCACCGGTGTCGCTGGCCCTGGTGCTGGATGCCGCCGAACTGCTGCAGGCGCGCCCGCACGAGGCCGCCTTCGATGCGCTCGCGCGCACCGGTGTGCGCCTGTGCCTGCGCATCACCGCGGTGGAGGCGCGCACGCGGCGCATCATGGCCGGTACCGACTACGCCGCCGTGCAGCTGTGTCCCGGGCCGGATCTGGATCTGGACGCGGCCGCGGCCCTGCTGCAGGAGGCCAAGACCCTGGGCAAGATCGTGCTGCTGGGTGGCGCGGACGATGCCGCCAGCATGGTGGCGCTGTATCGGCTGCAGGCGCACTACGTGTTCGGCCAGGCCGCGGGCGGCTGGTCCACCCAGCCAGATTTCGATTTCAGCCCGGTGACGCTCTAGCGGGCACGCGCCGCCCTCAAGGCGGCGGTCCGGGGCGGCGCAGTCGCCACCAGCGCAGGGCGAGGGTGACGGCCAGCCACACCAGCAGCACCGCCGCGGGCCAGCTCAGCGCGCGCGGCCAGTGCACGGCCACGACGGCCGTCAGCAGCAGCGTCAGCGCCGACCAGGGCAGCACGCCGGCCTCGGCGCGGGCCAGCACGCGCTGCTGGGTCAGTGCCGCACCGACGCTGTGGGCCAGGCGCAGGGCGCCGGCGGCCGCGCGGCTGGTGCTGCCGCCGCCGCGGTGCGGATGGCGCGGCGGCGGCGTCTCGCAGCGCACGCGGCGGTCCCGCGCCCCAAGCACGATCTCGGTGCTGTTGCGCAGATCGGCGAGGTACTGCAGCTCCAGGCGCTGGGCAAACTCCTCGTTCTCCACCGCAAGATCGATCTCGCAGTTGCCGATCCAGCTGGCGAGGTTGAGGTTGCTTGAGCCGATGCGCGCCCAGCGGCCGTCGGCGACGGCGGTCTTGGCGTGCAGCATGGAGCCGTTCCATTCGAACACGCGCACGCCGGCCTCGAGCAGGGCGCGGTAGCCCGCGCGCGACATGGCCGCCACGGCCGGGATATCGCTGGCACCGGGCACCAGCAGGCGCACATCGACGCCGTCGCGCGCGGCGGCGATCAGCGCTTGCACGTAGGGCGCCAGGCCAACGAAGTAGGCGTCGGTCAGCCACAGACTCCTCTTGGCCATCGCCGCAATGAGCTGGTCGAGGCGGAACACACCGGCGGTATTGGGCTGCGTGGCGATGACGCGCAGGTCGACCTTGCCGGCCGGGTCTGCCGCAGTCGCAGAGAGGTCCGGCGGCAGGGGCGCGCCGAGCTGACCCCAGGTATCGGCAAAGGCGTGCAGCATCTCGCCCACCGCCGGACCACGCACGGCCACGCCGCTGTCGCGCCAGGGCGGCACGCCCCGCTGCGGATCGCCCAGCCAGCGCGCCGACAGGCACACGCCCGAGAGGAAGCCCAGACGACCGTCGACCACCAGCAACTTGCGGTGATCGCGGCTGAGCCAGCCCAGCGGACTGTCCAGCCGTGCCGGGTTGTACACGCGCACTTCGCCGCCCGCCTGCTGCAGCGGACGCCAGAAGCCCGCGCCGGTCTGGCCCAGGCCGCCGAGCCAGTCGCTGATGATGCACACGCGCACGCCGGCGCGCGCACGCTCCGCCAGGGCGTCGCGGAAGGCGCAGCCGACGGCGTCCTCGCGGATGATGTAGTTCTCGAGCAGCACGCTGCGCTGCGCGCTGCGGATGGCTGCCAGCCAGGCGTCGTAGTGCGCCTGGGCGTCGATCAGCAGCTCCACGGCGTTGCCGCCCAGCAGCGGTGCGCCGGCGGCGCGGCTGAAGGCCTGTTCGGCGAGGCGCTGCACCGGCGTGGCGTTGCGCGCAGGGTGCGGCAGGTCGCTGGGCTGGGCGGACATGGGCGGCAGTGTAGCCGCGCCCGCCGCCGCGCTGATGACTTCAGCCTGAGTGCGTGGCGAGGAATTGCTCAAGCCGGCCCTGGGCCTGCGCGCGCACCTTGGCCTGCAGTGCCGGCGTCCAGCCGAGCAGCAGGCCCGGCAGGCCCAGCGCCTGGCGCGACCAGCGCCAGAAGTCGAAGCGGTCGACGTGATCCACGATGAGGCCGTCGGCGAAGGCGAACTCGGCGCGGATGCGATTGTGCACGGGGCGTCCCGTCTGGCCGAAGGTGTACCAGGCCTGCCACTCGGCGCGGCCGTGGTCGCCTTCGGCGTGCACGCCGTCGAATTCGATGCGCAGGTCCGGCGCACGCCCGCACAGCATGGTCCACATCGCGCCGATGTTCGCGCCGTTGAGCTCGAACACGGGGTCGCGGAACACGGCGCGGCGGTGGTAGCAGGCCGCCATCGTTGCCGCGTCGCGCTGCTGGAAGGCGCGGTAGAAGCGCTCGATGAGCTGCTCCGTGGCGCGGTTCATCGGGGACGTGCGGAGCTCACGGTGCCGCTCGCCGCGGGGAGGTAGTCCTGCACCGTCCACGGCTTGCCGTCCTTGTCCAGATACAGGCGCTGCATTTCCTCCTGGTTGAAGGGGCGCGAGCCGATGCGGCCAAAGACGGCGATCTGGTGTCCGGTTTCGTCCACCGCGCGGTCGCGCTCCAGGCCACGCGAGAGCGACAGGGCCGGCTTCTCCGTCGGGTACCAGGCGATCAGCTGCGGCTTGGGGTCGGGGCTGAAGCCGTAGAACTTCGGCTGCGACTCCGGGCTCGTCAGCTGGATCACTTTCAGGCCGTTCTTGCCGTCGGCGACGTAGGCGAAGAGCGAAGCGTTGGTGGTGCCGACGATCACGTCGCGTGCGTCGTTGAGCTTTCCGTCGGCATTGAACAGCTGGTACAGCTGTGGCGCCTCGGGGCGGGTCACGTCGACGATGGCCAGGCCGTCGGCACCGTCGGCGACGTAGGCATACGTGCGCGCCACGTGCAGCTTGTGCGCATCGCGCAGCGGCAGGAAGCCGCTCGCGACTTCGGCGGGCCGCTCGGGGTGGGTGACGTCGACCACGTGCAGGCCGTCCTTCGCCGTGACGAAGAGATAGCGGAACTGCACCTGGGCGGCGCGCGCATCCGCGATGGGGAGCGTCGCGGCGTGGCGTGGCTTCAGCGGATCGCTCATGTCGAGCACGACGATGCCGGCATCGGCCACCACGTAGAACCAGGTGCCGCCGATGGCCAGGTGACGGGCCCCCTTGAGCACGCCGTTCTCGTTCCAGGTGAGCTGTCGCTCGAGGAAGTTGTTGCGTGGCTCGCCGTCCACCAGGGTGTCGAGGTTGGTGGCGATCAGGCCTTCCTCGGCATCGGTGATGAAGGCGTAGTCGTAGATCGGATGCATGGGCTGCTCCTGGTTGGCACCCTGCATCAGTTCGCTGCGACTGCGCGCCGGTGCCACCGGCTGGGTCGTGGCCAGCACGACGCAGGTGGCGTTCTTCGATGCGATGTGCGTGTCCTGACCCAGCGGCGAGAAGGGCGCGGTGATCAGCTTCTCGGAGAAGCCCTTGTTGTTGATCGAGGCCACGTCATAGACGCGCATGCCCTGGTCGCCCTCGGCCACGTACAGGTATTCGCCGCGCAACTGCAGGCACGAGGCCGTGCCGGCGCGGTGCTCCTGCGCGGTGGGCAGGCGCTGCTGCCGGTCCTGGTGCGCCTTGTACCAGTCGGGATAGGCGTAGCGCTGCAGGTAGCTGCCGATCACCGCCTGCGGCTCGTCCCATTCGGTCACCTGCACGGCGCTGACCTCGCCCTCGCCGCCGACCCAGGCGTTGAAGCCGACGAAGTCGATGAATTTGGTGCCGAGCAGCAGGGTCTGCGCCAGGATGGCGTTGTTGTCGCCGTCACGGGACAGGTGGCAATCAGTGCAGGTCTTGGTCTCGGTCTTGCGCTCGGTGTGCGGGTAGTGCGGCGCAAACGCCTGCGAGCTGTAGCCCGAGGCCGAGATCGGCGGCTGCTGCGTGTAGATGCGCTCGCGGTTGATGTTGGTGGAGGACAGCACCAGGGCCGAGGACGAGCGCACTGGGGCGATCTTGTGGTCCTTGATCTCGCCGTGCACGCCGAGGAAGAACATGTCGTCGCGCGCCACCTGCGGGTTGTAGGTGGCGTAGTTGCGCGTGAAGCCGCCCTCGTACTTGTGCCGCTCGGTCTTGTTGTTGGCCTGGATGGGCAGGTGGCAGCCGCCGCAACTGGTGGTCCACGAGGTGTGGCAGGCATAGCACAGCATCTTGTTCTCGCCGTGGGCGCGGTTGGCCAGGGGCACGTCGGCGCCCCACTGCTGGCCGGCCGGGTCCATGGCCATGGTGTGTGCGCGCGTCGCCTTGGCGTTGTAGCGCGGCGAGGCCGGGTTGGAGACTTCGCGCGTCAGCGACATGGTCCACTCCAGGCCCGGGGTCACCGCCGAGCGCTGGATCAGCTTGCCGTCCACCCACTCGAAACGCTTTTTGCCGTCCGGGTTGCGGATCAGCAGCAGGTCCTTGCCCGCCTGCGAGGCGGCCGGCCCGGAGGTCTTGAGGCTGGGCAGGGCATCGACGGTGCCGTGGCAGTCCTGGCACTGGATCTCCACCGCGCCCATCACCTCGGCCTTCAGATAGCCGTTGCCGTGGGCGTCCTGGGCGAAGTGGCAGTCCACGCACTGCATGCCCACGTCGACGTGGATCGAGGACATGTGCACGGCCTTCTTCCACTTGTCCGGATCGTTGTCGTCGATCTTGTGCTGGCTGGCGTCAAGCAGGTTGCCCTTGCGGTCGCGCGAGTAGATACCGCGGAAGTTCCAGCCGTGGCCGTGGTAGTCGGCGAACTGGGTGTCCTTGAGCTGGGGATTGAGCAGGGACACGTCCTTGAGGAAGTCGAGGTCGCGCCACTTGCCGCGGATCGCGGCCTCTTCGGGGTTGCGCTCCAGGGTCTTGCGGCGCTCGGCGTCGGAGGGGTAGTGCTGCTTCTCCGGCCACATGAAGGGCGCGTCGGACTCGTAGTCCCACATGGTGTAGCCGAGCATGGTGTTGATGAACATGTTCGGCTGGTGCATGTGGCAGATCATGCACTGGCTGGTGGGGATCTGCCGGGTGAAGGCGTGCTGCAGCGGGTGGCCCGGCTCGTCTTTGGGAATGGTCGGATCGACCTGCTGACTCATGCCCATGTTGCCGAACTTGGCGTAGATGGCCGAGTGGCGCGAGTCGCGGTCGTTGGCGTAGATCACGTGGCAGGCGCTGCAGCCCGAGGAGCGGAAATCGCCCGGGTTGTCGTTGGTGCCGAGGAACCAGGTGAAGGGGTCATTGAGGCGCGTCTTGTGGATGTTCAGCACCGGGATCGACACGCGCAGGCCCGTGCCGGGTCCGCGGTTGGACTGGCGCAGATCCGGACGGCCCGGCTCCTCCAGCTTCTGCAGGGCGCCCACCTCGCTGGGGATGCCGATCTCCGGGAAGGTGGTGTTGATGTTCCGCCCGCCGCGTTCGAATACGCGGAAGATGTCGCCCGGCGGCACCGTCTCCCACGCGGGCATCGGATTGATCTTGGGCAGGATGCCGCGCTTGTGCATCTCAGGCGTCAACTCGGCGAGGCCGCTGTCCACCGCGGCGGGCTTGCCTTCGCGGGTGTAGGCCTCGCCGAGGATGGAGTGCTTGTACGGCAGGATGCCGTTGTTGTAGGCCGCTGCGCCCCAGAACATCGCCGCGTTCGCCATCAGACTCTTCTCCGCCTGCTGGATCACCGGCAGATGGCAGGCGCCGCAGGCTTCGCGTGCGATGCGGTAGTCGCCGGGGTTGATGAAGCGGATGAATTCCGGGGCTTCCTGGTGCAGGTGCGTGTAGCTGCGCGGCGGGTTGGCGCTGGACGGCCAGCGTTCCGGGAAGCGCGGCAGTACGTGGGCGGCGTCCATGGCCTGGCGGTAGGCGGGCTCGTAGTGACGCTCCGCGTGCTCGCCGTCCTTGCCGTCGTGGGCGTCGGCAAGGGCCGCGGATGCGCCGGACGGCCGCATCACGCTGGGGTTGCCGCCGTGGCAGTCCGTGCAACCCAGCACCACCGCCTCGCTGGCGTGCATGGTCTTGCGGTCCGAGGCGGTATGGCAGGTCACGCAGCCGGAGGATTTGGCGTCGGCTTCGGCCCAGCTCTGGAAGGCGGGTGCGCTCGGCGCCGTGGTGTAGCTGCGCTCGACCGGTTTCTCTTCGCTGGCGAAGGCCTGCGGCAGCGCCAGCAGGGCCAGGGCGGCGAAGCACAATCGCAGCACCGGTGCGGCGCCGCGGCGGTCGGGGGACATGCGGTGGTTCCCAAGCGTCATGGCGTCGTCCCTCAGTACGTCACGATCAAGTTGCCCAGCAGCGAGTAGTAGCTGGAATGGCGGTCGCCGTAGAGATCCTTGAAACCCCCGCCCGGCAGCAGGGCCGCGCCCGACACGCGCAGCACGATGTTCTGCGTGAAGAAGGGACGCCAGGTCCAGGCCACGGAAAGGTCGGTGCCGATGCGCCGGCCGATGTCGGCCTGGTTGCGCGCGGCCTCGAGCACCGCCGTGCGGTCGAACCACCACTCGTTGAGGTTGCCCGACAGGCGCGATTGCGGCGTCAGGTCGAGGTCGGCGCCGATGCCGAGCAGGCGCACGCCGGGGTTGTCGAAGTTCGACTGGCCCTGCTCCTTGGAGGGACGCAGGTCCGCCAGCAGGCCGTTGCGCTGCGCCAGGGCCACGCCGCCGCCGCCGATGAGCGGCACGTTCTGGCGTATCCAGTAGCTGGTGTCGGCGCCCGCGAAGATCGGATTCTCGAACACCGCGTCGTAGCCGGTGGAGCGGTCGTCGTAGGGGTTCTTGTCGCCGCTGGCCCAGGCGCCGGACGCGCGCACGCGCAGCCAGTCGAAATCCATCGACGCCTCGGCCGCGGCGAAGCCGGCGCGGATGTCGCTGCCGCTGCGCGTGAACACGCCGTGCGACTGGTTGCCGTAGGCGTAATAGCCCGACACGGTGAGGTTGACCCGCCCGAAGTGGCCGTCGCCGTTGTAGCCGAGGTAGCCGACGTTGTAGCTGCGCGGCGATTCCAGGCCGATCGCCGCCGGGCGCTGGATGAAGCCGTTGGAATCGTAGAAGGCGTCGGTTTCGCGGTTGCGATTGAAGAGCAGGGTGGCCTGCGAGGTGAAGCCGGTCGAGGGGAAATCCTGGTGATAGAGGTTGGCCACCACGATGTAGTCCTTGCGCGGACTCCGGGTGACGTCGTTGAGGCCCGAGTTGAGGTCCTTCTCCAGGCGCCGGAACACGGCGAGGTTGTATTGCCAGCGGTTGTTGTCGCGCGTGCCGAACAGGCGCACGCCGGGCTGGTTGTCCTGGAACAGGAAGCCGCGGAAATCGCTCGAGAACGGCTGGATGCCGATGCGCAGGTCGTCGAAGTCGTAGCGCGTGCCGGGGTTGCGCAGATCCCAGGTGGCGAACAGTTCCTGCACGCCGACGAAGCCGTCGTCGCGCGTCTCGCCGAGCCTGGGGTCGATCTGCAGGGCGCGCGTCTCCTGCGTGCGCACGCGGTTGTAGTTGAAGGCCACAGTCGCCTTGTATTCGACATCGGGCGGCTTGAACGTCGTGTCGCCCTTGTAATACAGCGCGCTGGTGATGAAGGTCTGGGCAAGTATCAGCTGGTGGATGTCGCCCAGCGTGTCGTTCGAGCCGGGCTGGCTCGGCGACTGCGGTGCGATCGGCGTGGGAATGCTGCGCGGCTCCACCAGGGTGTCGGAGATGCCGGCGAGCACCAGGAAATGGTCCTTGCCGTCGATGGGCTTGTCGCCCTTGAGCCGGTTCTGGTTGTAGGGGTCGTACCAGGGATGCTGGAAGCCCAGTGCCTCCATGATGCGCCAGCGGTCCGGCACGGGAATGAATTCGCCGGCCTGGTCCACCGGCGCGGGATTGACCGCGTCGGGATTCTGCAGCGGCGCGTCGACGAGCGGCTCATAGGGATGACCCGGGCGCCGGCGTGGAATCTGCGAGGCGGCAGGATCGTAGGTGGGAGCGGGCAGCAGGCCCACCAGCTCCAGCCAGTGCAGACTTGCGCCGGCCGGCGACTGGGCCAGCGCGGCGGCGGGCAGGGCAGCCGCGGCGATCAGGACCGACAGCACACGCGGGGACGCGGGGCGAATCAGGCAGGAGGCGCGCATCTCACTTGCCCTCGCAGACGTTCTGTTCGTTGGAATCCAGGAAGGGCGACTGCGGACAGCCGACGTAGGACAGGCGCGCGCCGCCGGGCGTGAGCCGGTCGGCGCGAATCGTCGTCGGCGCGTGGCCCACGCCGGTGCCTAGCACCTGGCCGGCGTTGTACAGGCCGAGGAAGGCCACGAGGTCGCTCTGGTCGGTGCCGTCGCCCGAGGCGCCGACCGCGCCGATGAGCGTGTTGCCGCGATAGATCGGGAAGGCGCCGCCGAACAGGGTGATGCCGTTGGGAAGGCGCGGAATGCCGGTGCAGTTTGCGCCCACATCGGGCAGGGGCGTGGGGTTGCCCGGCGTCGGCGCCGGCGCCACGGTACTGCCGTCGATGTTGACGGTGAGGCCGCGCTGGTTGAGGTAGTAGGCGACGTGGCCGGCGATGCCGTTGTACACGAGGTCCAGTTCCAGGCCGTCCTGGAACAGGCTCCACTGCGCATAGGGCAGGCTGAGCGGCCCCGGCGGCGCGTCGGGCACGCCGTCCGGATAGAACGGACGCGAGAGGTTGCCGATCGTGCGCTGGGAATAGGCCACCTGGCCGTCGGCCCAGGCATTGGGCAGGCCCAGGAAACTGCGCAGGCGCGGCACGTAGCTGGCGGCGCTGCTCTGCCCCTGCGTGGTGAAGGCCACGCTGTCGGTGCCCACGGCCGCCCTGAAGAAGCGCGCCGGAGCGGCGCCCTGCAGATCGGCAGCGGTGAAGGTGCCGGAGAAGAAGGCGGCCGAGCGGGCCTTCTGCGTGGTGACGTCGACGGCATCGACCAGTGCATCGCGTGAGCGGGCGAGCGCCAGCACCACGCCCTTGCTGTCCACCACCACCACGGTCTCGCCGGCACGTGAACCCAGCGGCTTGCGCACCTGGGCGCGAGTCCGTGCGGCCACCTTCAGCGCCTCCTGCACGATGCTGCGCACCTCGTTGGCCTTCAGCGACGCGGCGCCATCGGTGCCGTCGCGCGGCGGGTAGCGGTTGGTGCCGGTGCCATCGTCCAGCACGAAGGCATCGAGGCCGGGGTAGTCGCTGGTGTCGGGGCGGATGCCGGACTCCACGGTGCCCAGGGCGAGGCCGCGCAGGATCACGGCGTTGGCGTAGCCCGGTACCGCCTGCAGGGCACCATCGGCGGCGCCCAGCGAGGCGTAGGGCGGGGCCGTGGCCGGATCGCGCGCCAGGTCGGAGAACTCCACGTCGGTGAAGCGCAGGCTCAAGCCGCCGGCGGTGATGCTGTCGGCGCGGCGATCGGTCGGTGCGGCGAACCCGAAGGTGCCCGCCAGGGCGACCAGTTCATCCAGGTTGCGGTCGCGGTCGAGCACGTTGGCATCGAGGCCGTAGGTGTCGTCGGCACCGGCCACGGCCACCGCACCGACCGGCACGCCGGCCTTGTACAGCGGGATGCCGCCGGGGTCGGCGGCGAGGCCGATGGGTGAGCGGTGCGGTCCGGCATTGGTGCCGTTGCCGCTGAAGCGCGCGCTGATGTCCGAGCAGGGCAGCTGCGAGAACTGCACGCCGAACAGCGGACCGGAGGGGGCGGTGCGGTCGCCCGGATTGAAATGTTCCTGCACGATCTGCCCCGCTGTGCGCGAGGTGAAGGCATTGCCCTCGGAGGAGAAGTAGACGGCGGTGAGGGCCTTGGCGATGGCGGCAAACTCGGCCGGCACGTCCAGCCCTTCCAATCCGCCGCTGACGCCGCGGTTGGAACTGACGCGCACCGTGCCGGGGGCGCCCGCCATGCGGTAGGCGGCCAGCACGTTGCCGACACGATCGACCACCACGACGACGCCTGGCTTGCCCTGCGCGCGACCTTCGGCCACAGCCTGGGCGATCACCTTGCGCACGTCATCCTCGCTGAGGAAGGACTGCGCATTGCCGCAAAAGCCGCTGCAGCCAGAGTCTGGCGTGGGCTGTGGCGGTGGCGGCGCGGTGCCGCTACTGCTGACGGAATTGCTGCCGCCGCCACAGGCGGACAAAGCCAGGCTCAGCGCCATGGCGAGCCAGCGCAACTGCGACCTTCCCATCGCATCCTCCCCACTGCAGGCGGACGCCAAGCGCCCGCCGATCTGGTTCCCTTCGCCGGGCCCGCCCCGTCGCAACGGGTGCGCAGGCAGACCGCGTGCTCCCGCCCGGATCATAGCGCATGCTCCGGGCGGAATAGGGCGGATTGCCGCGGGACGCCCCCGCCATCCGCGACGTAGGCGGCGGACGCGCCGCACGGCCGTTACAGGTCCTTGAGCTTCAGGCTCGGCGACTGGTGGTAGCCGTGGCAGTCGATGCAGGTGCTGGCCACTTTGCCCGTTCCCCGCTCGCCGGCGTGGCACTGGCGGCAGTTGGCAATGTCCGGGATGAGCAGATCGCTGGCACGGGTGGAGCTTTCCGCCTTGTGGCAATCGGCGCAGCCCATCGTCGCGTGCTTGGCGTGGGTGAACTTCGCGGCGCCGTACCACTGCCCGGCGACGCGCACGGGGGCGATCTTCCAGTCGGCGCCCGCGGCCGGACGGGTCACGGTATGGCAGGTCACGCAGGCGCGCCCGGTGAAGACGCTGTCGGCCACCCTGGCCGCCTTCTCGCGCGCCCAGGCCAGCCCTTCGATCTGCTGTTGCCGGCTGAGCTCGGGATCGCCTGGCCGGCGACGCTGCTGCACGAAACCGGGCGCGGCCGCATCGTTGTAGCCGCCCTCGAGGGCGAGCTTGGCGTAGTAGTCCTGCAGCATGAAGCTGACCTCCGCGACGCGGGCGTGCGGCACTTCGCGCCCCGGCGCAAAGGTGTCGAAACCCAGGGTGTGGCAGTCGTGGCACAGGGCCTCGAAGGCGATCGGCTGCATGCGCAGGCCGCCGGCGTCGGGCCGGTGGCAGCTGGCGCAGGTGAGGGTGCGCTTGCCCTTGGGCGCATTGAGGTCCGGCTTGAGGTGCTTGGCGTGGTTGAACTTGAGACCGGAGTTCTCCTGCAGCCCGGCACCCTGCGTGGTCAGCTGCGGCGTGAACGCGCCGCTGGCGTCCCAGACCGGCAGGCGCACGCGGAATTCGGGGTGGGCGCTGCCGAAGTCGCGCACGGCGGCGAGTTGGCTGGCGCCGCCCGTGCGGGCCGGCAGGTCGCCGTGGCAGTCGCCGCACAGGCGCTGGTCGGTGCGCACCAGGCCGACCAGGCCCTGGTGGTCCTGGTGGCAACTGGCGCAGCGCGCCTCGCCCAGCGCGGGCAAATTGAAGTGCGCGGGATCGGCATGCGCCGCGATGGTCTTGTGGCAGCTCAGGCAGGCATCGTCGCGAACCGTGAGGAAGGCGCGCGGGTGGCACTGCTTGCACTCCGAACCGAAATAGCGGTGCGCCGGATCCAACGGTCCCGGGTTCCAGGAGGCCGTCGTCGGTAGCGGGGAATGGGCCAGCAGCTTGCCCAGGCCCGTGCTCCAGTGCGACGCCGCCGGCAGCACCACGCCGAGCACGAGCACGCCCGCGAACAGAAACCACGAGGGGCGGCGCTTGCTCAGCCAGGTCTGGCTCAGGCGCGTGGGCTGGGCGCGGCGCATCTGCGCCGTGGCCGTCTCGGCCTTGTCCAGCGTGGCCACCTCCACCGCCGCGTCGAAGTCGCGCGGCGGATCGAGCAGGGTGATGCGTGTGGGGCCGATCTCGATGGTGGTGCCGGCCGCGCCGGTAGTGCCGTAGGCAATCTGCCCGTTGACGCGGATCCCGGCCAGGATCAGCGATTCGATCTTGTACTTGCCGGGAGACAGCGCCGTGACGCGGGCGTGGTACAGCGCCGCGCGCAGGTCGGAAAGGAAAATCGCCTGGTCGGCGGCGCGGCCGATCGACAGCACGTCGCCATAGTGCACGTCCTCCTCGTAGGAGACCGCTCCCTTGCCTTGCTTGAGGACTCGTCTGACCAGCCAGCGCACTCAG
Source organism: Rhodanobacteraceae bacterium (assembly GCA_035370085.1). Classification (GTDB taxonomy): domain Bacteria; phylum Pseudomonadota; class Gammaproteobacteria; order Xanthomonadales; family Rhodanobacteraceae; genus Tahibacter. The sequence goes on from DAOOVM010000019.1 coordinate 14,740, forward strand.
GGTCTCCCGGGCGCCCGCGGCGCCGTGTGCCTTCCGGCGCCGCGCCGGCCGGCCGCTGCATTCCCCGACGGTGTCTCGTCGTCGTGGGCGTGGGGTTGTTGCGGCTTGCCGCGCAGGTGCCGCTGCGGGCGCCTGCTGGCGCAAGCGTGCGTTGAGGCCCAGCTCGTGGCGCGCATCCGGGTCACCAGTAGAAGAACACGGACACCACGTGCCCGATCAGGGCCGCCAGCAGCGCGAACGACAGCGGGACGTGGACATAGAGCCAGATTTCCATGAGCGCCTGGTACTGGATGTCGCGCGCCACGCGAGAGGCGAGGGCCTTCTTGCGCGACAACAGGTCGATAAGCTTGCGCAGGGCTTCCAGCTCGCGGTCGCCGGCACCGGCGGAGAGGAAGTCCACCATGGCGAAAATCGTCTGGCCTGCCTGCGGCGCGGCCGCCTTGGCGTTCGTGGCGCGATGGTCGATGGCCTCGCGCACCTTGGCCAGGGCCGCGTCGGAATCGTCGCGTGCGTGCAGCTGGCGCCACACGCCGCCGCCGAGGCGGGTGTTCTGGATGGAACGCAGCACGACCGCATGGATCTTCGGGTCTATGCCGTCGGCCAGGGCCAGGGCGTTCTGGTCCAGCTCCTCGATTTCTTCCAGCATTGCCTCGCGCGTGGCGTTCTCGCGGTTGCGCGTCATCAGCGCCGGGTAGCGCAGGTAGGCATAGACGCCGAAGAAGCCGGAGAGGATCACCGCCAGCATCAGCGCCAGGGCGACAGTGTGCAGGTTCCAGCCAAACTGGAAGCCGCAGTGGAGCAGGGCGACGAGTATCAGCGCGGTGCCGAGGTAGACGTGGGCGGAAAGCCAGCCACGCAGCACGTTGCGGCCTCCCGCGTAGCGTCGCTTGCGCACGCCGAACAGCATGAGCCAGACGATGAGCAGGGCGCCGACGGTGCCGAGGGTGTAGCCCAGCCAGGTGCCGCCGTTCGGTGCCACGCCCGGCGTGTGCCAGGCATACAACACGATGGACACCAGCGACAGCCCGAGGGCGACCCACAGGTAGCGGCTGCGGGCATGGGTGAGAATGGATTCGTGGGCGCGCATGGGGGTGGTGGCAGCGCTCGCAGCGGCTCAGGGGTAGATCCGGCGATCTTGCCGCCGGAGCGTACACTTGAAGCGGTCAAGTCTTGCCCACGTCGCACTGCACTGCATCTGCTTCATCTCGATGTCCGATGGGTGGCCACGGCCTCTGCTTGCCGCCCCTAGCGGCGCGACTGCGCGTAGGCCGGAAACTCTTCCGGACTGATGCGGATCGCCGCGCCGGTCGGACAGGCGCGCACGCAGGCGGCGCCGCCCGTGAGGTCCTTGCACATATCGCACTTCACCGCCTTCTTGCCGCTGGAGGTCTTGGCCGCCTTGGCATCGTAGGGCGCCTCGCCCGGTCCGCTGCCAAGGCCGAGCAGCAGCCAGGCGAGCAGACCGGGTTTCTTCGGCGGCTTGGCCGCCATGTGGATCACGCCGTAGGGGCAGTTGCGCTCGCAGTTGCCGCAGCCGATGCAGTTGTCGGCAATGAATACCTCGCCGTTCGGCGCGCGGCGGATCGCATCGGGCGGACAGTCCTTCATGCAGTGCGGGTGCTCGCAGTGCCGGCACGAGGTGGGCACGTGCACGTTGGCGAAGGTCGGGCCGGCCTCCCGGTCCAGGCGCGAGGTGCCACCATGCGTCTCGGCGCAGGCCTTCTCGCAGTTGTCGCAGCGCACGCACAGGGACTCGTCGATGAGCAGAATGTCGGTCGCCTCACCCGCACCCTGGGCCAGCAGGAACTGGATGACGTCGCCGCCCGCAGGCAGCGCCTGCATGGCCAGGTTGGCCGCGGCGCGCTGGCGGTACTCGGACTGCAGGCGCAGCTTGAGCACGGGAATCTTCGCCACCAGGCGCTTGAAGCTGTCGCCGTCCAGACGAATGGTTTCTGTGGCGATGGCGGCGCGCGCAGTCGCCGAGCGGCGCGACTCGCCCAGCAGCGCCATCTCCCCGACGTAGTTGCCCGCGGGCACGTAGGAGAGCACCACGTCCTTGCCGCCAATATTGCGCGAAATGGTGAGCGAGCCGATGCGCACCAGGTGCAGGCAGTCGCCCACCTCGCCCTCGTTGAACACCACGTCGCCGGCGGCGTAGCGCTGAATGCTGGCGCCCTCGACCAGGTCGGCGAGCTGCGCCGTCGAGGCCTCCGGCGCGAAGCGCGACTGCACGGCGCGCAGGATGAACACCTTGTCGATCTCGCGCTTGACGGCCGCGACCGAATTGATCAGGCGGTTCATCGAGCGGCGCGGCGTCTCGATCAGCACGCAACCCGGCCCTGCCACCACGGTGGCGCTGCGGCGGCGCCCCGAGATCAGGCTCATCTCGCCGAAGAACTCGCCCCGGCGCAGGACCAGCGGGGCGGAGCCCTCGATCCGCACCTGCACCTCGCCCTCGACGATGGAATAGAACGTGTTGGTGTAGTCGTTGCGCTGGAAGATGGCTTCGCCGGCAGCCGGCGTGCGGATGTCCGAATTCAGCATGAACTCGCGCAACTGCAGCGGCGTGATGTGCGACAGCAGCTTGACGTTCTGCTGCACGCGCGCCAGTGCCTCATTGACGCTGCGGAAGCCGGGCAGGGGGGCGAACTTGGCCTTGAGCAAGGGTTCGTCGGCCGGTTCCACCTTGTCGCCGCGGATGTACTCCACCACCTCGTAGCCCTGGTTCATCGCCTGCTTGATCAGCGGGTAGCCGCCGAGCGCGCCGACGATGTACAGGCCCTTGACGTTGGACTCGTACTGCGGGCTGATGGCCGGTACCGCGGCCGGGTCCTTGGAGGGAAAGGTCACGCCGCAGGCTTCGACGAAGGCGCGCGGCGCGGTGGCGCCGAGGCGGGCGATGATGCGGTCGACCAGGATCTGCGCCTGGCCCTTGGGCGTCTGCAGCAGCAGGCGCCCCTTCTTGCGGCCGACCGTCAGCGCGTCCACGCGCTCGGGCGCGGCGTTGTAGTAGCACTCGATCAGGCCATCGTCGATGGCCTTGAGGATAGCCGCCTCATTGCCCTTCTTGGCGCGGGCGAACTCGTCGCGGCGGTTGACGATGACCACGTTGTTCTGCCGCGCCAGCGCCACCGCGTTCTCGATCGCCGCATCGCCGGCGCCGACCACGACGATGGTCTCGCCGCTGTATTCGTCCGGGTCGTCGAGCTGGTACTGCACGAAGGGCAGATCCTCGCCCTGCACGCCGAGCTTGCGGATGTTGCCCTGCAGGCCGATGCCCAGGATAACGAACTGCGCCTCGAAGGCCGCGCCATTGGCGCACTTGAGCTCGAACAGGCCATCGTCGCGCCGCTTGATGGCGCTGACCTCGTGGCCGAACTTGACGTTCACCTTGAGGCGCTGTGCCGCCTCGTTCCAGGCATCGAGAATGGACTCGCGCGATCCGGCCTTGAAGGGGACGGGCGAACGCAGGGGCAGGATGCCCGGTTCGTCCATCACGAACTTGCCCTTCTGGTAGCGGAAGATCGTGTTGGACAGATGCGGCTCGGCCTCCAGCAGCACGTGCGGTTCGCCGCGTTCGGCAGCGCGCGCCGCCGCGGAAATGCCCCCCGGGCCCGACCCGACGATGGCGATCCGGAACCGCTCTGCCATGCCCAGCTTCCTCCTCGTCCCCGCGCCGATCATACTCGGCCACGATGCCGCGCGTGCCTGCGGGTGGCGCACAGGGGCGGCGTGACACAGATCACGCCATGACGGTGGACGGCGGATCGAGGGAGCGTGGATGGAAGGCGTGCAGCGGGTGGGCTCGGTGGCGGAGGCGGTGGCGCGGATCGGCGCCCATGCGGGCGTGAACCTGCGCGTGGCCGCGCCTCTGGGTCTGGGCAAGCCGAACGTGCTGCTGAACGCCCTCTACCGGACGGTGGAAGCCGATCCCGGCCTGCACCTGCACTTGTACACGGCGCTGTCACTGGCGCGGCCAGCGCCTGCCAGTGCGCTGGAGCAACGCTTCGTCGGCCCCTTCTCGCGGCGCCATTTCGGCCCGGACTATCCGGACCTCGACTACGTCGAGGCGCGCCGCCGCGGCCGGCTGCCGCCCAACGTCAAGGTCAGCGAGTTCTATCTGCAGTCGGGATCGCTGCTGCACAACGATGCCGCCCAGTGCGAGTACGCCAGCCTCAATTACACCCACGTAGCGCGTGACCTCGCCGCCATCGGCATCAACGTGGTGATGCAACTCGTGGCGCGGCGTGAGGAGTCCGGGCGCGAGCGCCTCAGCCTGGCTTGCAACCCCGATGTGACGCAGGACCTGCTCGACGCCATGGCCAGCGCCGGCCTGCCGCGGCCGCTGGTGGTCGGCGTGGTGCACCCGGACCTGCCCTATGTTGGCAACGACGCCGAGGTCGCGGCCGACTTCTTCGACCTGCTGCTCGACGACGCGGCCTGCCGCCACCCCCTGTTCGCTCTGCCGCGCGAGCCGGTGGGGGTGGCCGAGTTCGCCCTCGGCCTGCACGCCAGCACCCTGGTACGTGACGGCGGCACGCTGCAGATCGGCATCGGAACGCTGTCCGACGCCCTGGTGCACGCCCTGTTGCTGCGCCAGCACCACAATGCAGACTACTGCGCGGCGCTGGACGCCCTGGGCGGCGCCCACCCGCTGGCCGCGCGGGTGGGCGGGCTCGCGCCCCTGGCGCGCGGCCTGTACGGCGCCAGCGAGATGGTCATGGACGGCTTCATGCACCTGGCTCGCGGCGGGGTGCTCACACGGCGCGTCTACGACGACTTTGCCCTCGAGCAGGCCCTGGCCGAAGGCGTGATCGAGGATTGCCTGGACGCCGGGGCGGTGGAACGGCTGTACGCCTGCGGCGCCCTGCCGGCGCGCGTGGACCGGCGTGAACTGAGCCGCCTGCTGCGCTTCGGACTGCTGCCGCCCGGAACCGTTGGCGAAGGCGAGCAGCTGGTCCTGCTGGACGGCTCCCGCCTGGACGTCGACCTGACCCGGCCGGCGGCGCGGGCAGCGCTGGGCCGCGCCGTCAGCGGGCGCCGCCTGCGCGACGGCCGTTACCTGCGCGGCGCCTTCTTCCTCGGCTCGCACGACTTCTATGCGTGGCTGCGCGGGCTCGCCGGGGAGGCCTTCGACGGTCTGTCGATGACGCGCGTCTCCGACATCAACCAGCTCTACGGCGGACGCGAGACGCTCGACGCGCTGCAGCGGCGCGACGCGCGCTTCTTCAACATCTGCATGATGGCCACCGCCCTGGGGGCGGCCGTGTCCGACGCTCTGGCCGATGGGCGCGTCGTCAGCGGCGTCGGCGGACAGTACAACTTCGTGGCCATGGCGCACGCCCTGCGCGACGGGCGCTCGGTGCTGATGCTTCGGGCAAGCCGCGGCGAAGGTGCCGCGGCCTCCTCGAACATCCTGTGGAATTACGGTCACACGACCATTCCGCGTCACTTGCGCGACGTCTTTGTCACCGAGTACGGCATCGCCGACCTGCGCGGCAAGTCGGACCAGGACTGCGTGCAGGCCATGCTCGCCATCAGCGACGCGCGCTTCATCGACGAGTTGGCGGCGCAGGCCAGACGCGCCGGCAAGCTACCCGCCGACTTCACCGTGCCCGAGCGCTGGCGCCAGAACACGCCCCACGCTTTGGCGCAGCGCCTCGCCCCCTGGCGCGCGCGTGGGCTGTTTCCCGACTTCCCCTTCGGCAGTGACTTTGATGCCACCGAGCAGCGCCTGCTGCCGGCGCTGCAGTGGCTCAAGCGGGCGAACGCGACGGCGGGCGGGCGGCTGAGTCTGCTGGCACGCTGCGTGCTGGCACCCTCGGTGGATGAGGCCGGCGGCGCCGCGCTGGCCCGGCTCGACCTGGCGCGACCGCGCGGATGGCGCGAGCACCTGCTGCAGCGCCTGGTTCGTCTGGCCCTCGCGGCGACGCGATAGTTCACCCGGAGCGGCTTGGGCCGGGACGGCAGCGGCGGTTAGACTCGTCGACGCGGGACCGGATGCCCGAAACAGGGGGCTAGCCATGATCGAAGCAATGCAGCGCCTGACTGCGGACTGGCCGGAGCGTTACCCACCGGAGAAGGCCGATATGGCCTTCGATGCGCGCAGCCTGCGCGACTGGGTCGCGCACCTGCCCATGGCCAACGTGGTGGCCACCGCGCGTCAGTTGTTCGACGCCCTGGCGGCCATGAACCGCCTGCTGCTCGACCCGCAGTTGCGCCTGGACGCCCTGGAATTCCTGCGGCCGCACGTGGCGCAGGTGGTCGGCGGCCTGGAGCGCCAGCTCGCGGTGGAGTCGCTGCCGCTGCCGCCGGCCAAGCTGCAGCTGGTGCGCCAGGCGCAGGACTTCGAGGCGGCGCTGCGGCTGGGCTACGTGCAGGCGCTGCGCGACTTCCTCGGCGCGCAGGGCAAGATTCCCTTCCTCAAGACTCGCGCCGTGACCCTCGCGGCACTGCGTGCGCTGCAGCACGGTGCGGCCGTGCTGACCAAGGCCTACCTGGCCTACCAGGCGCCTCCCAAGGGGGCCTGGCAAGTGTTGCACGACGTGCATGCCGTGGCCTGCCTGGCGCGCTGCGATGAGCGCGTCCAGGCCGACGCGCTGCTGGGTGATGCCGAGCTGACGCCGCGTCTGGCCTATGTGCAGGCCCTG
>DAOOVM010000020.1:0-21389 GCA_035370085.1 Rhodanobacteraceae bacterium
GTGTCCATCATGGCCGCCTGCCCTCCTCGTCGCGTTCCGACGCGGCAGTATGCCCGCTGGCGAGGTGCCGCAGCAGGCCGTCGGCCGCCTGCTCGGCCAGATCCACCACCCGGGCGAAGTCGCGCGCGCCGCCGTAGTAGGGATCGGGCACCTCGTGCGGCGCGGCCAGGCCCGCCCGGCGCAGGGCCAGATCCAGGCGCGCGGCGGAGCCGCGCGGGGCGCGGCGCTGCAGCTCGGCCAGGTTGTCGGCATCGGCGGCAAGGAGCAGGTCGAAACGCTGGTAGTCCGCCGCGGCGAGCTGGCGCGCACGGTGCGCCTGCAGCGCGTAGCCGCGCTCCTGACCGATGCGCACGGCGCGCGGGTCGGCGCCCTCGCCAGCATGCCAGCCCCCGGTGCCGCACGAGGCCACGTGCCAGTCGCGACCGGCGCGGGCGAAGCGCGCGCGCGCCACCGCTTCGAGCAGGGGCGAGCGGCAGATGTTGCCCAGGCACACGAACAGGATCCTCACGGCGCGGCACTGCGCAGCAGGGCGTCGACGCGGGCCAGGTCCTCGGGCGTGTCCACTCCGGCGGGGAAGACCTCCGGCGCCAGGCGCACGGCGATGCGGTGGCCGTGCTCCAGCGCGCGCAACTGCTCCAGCGACTCGGCCGCTTCCAGCGGCGTGCGCGGCAGGGCGGCGAAGCGGCGCAGAAAGCCGGCACGGTAGGCATAGATGCCGATGTGACGCAGGAAGGGCACGCCGGCGGGCAGCACATGCCGCGAGGCGGCGAGGGCATCGCGTGCCCAGGGCAAGGGCGCGCGGCTGAAGTACAGCGCGTGGCCGCTGCCGTCGCATACGACCTTGACGCAGTGGGGACTGAACAGCTCCTCGATGCCGCCGAGCGGCGTCACCAGGGTGGCCATGGGGGCCGCCGACTCGGCCAGGGCCTGCGCCACCGCGCGAATGCCCGACGGCGGCGCCAACGGCTCGTCGCCCTGCAGATTGACCACGATGGTGTCGTCGGCCCAGCCGAGCTGCGCGGCGCATTCGGCCAGACGGTCGCTGCCGGAGGCGTGGTCGGCGCGGGTCAGGCACACCGTGAGCGGCAGTCCCGCCAGGGCGTCCGCGATGCGCGCGTCGTCGGTGGCCACCACCACCTGGGCCGCACCCGCCTGCTGCGCGCGGCGCGCCACGTGCAAGATCATCGCCTCGCCCGCCAGCGGCAGCAGCGGCTTGCCGGGCAGGCGCGTGGAGCCGTAGCGCGCGGGAATGGCGACGATGAAGGCGGGCGGAGTGTTCATGCGGGGGAGCCTGGTGGCGTGCGCCGCGAGCCTACGCAAGCGCGCCGCTACAGGACAAGTCCGCACCGCGCGCCGCCCTGGCGCCGCGGCCGTCACGGTTGCGCGCGCGGCGGCATCGGACGTTCCGCCCGAATTGGCGCTTTCGGGCCGCCGCGGGCGCGGCTATCCTGCGCCCCTCCATGCCCTCCCCCGCCCCCAGCGGCCTGGCGGAACCCGCGCCCGCCTCCGTTGCCCATCCGCCGCTGCGCGCTGCGCTGCTGATGGCCGTCAGCGCGGTGTTCTTCGGCGCCATGGCCGTGACCATCCGCCTGGCCTCCAGGCAGCTGCACGCCTTCGAGATCGCCTTCTTCCGCAATCTCTTCGGCGCGCTGTTCGCCTCCCCGCTGCTGTGGCGCCACGGTCTGGGCCTGCTGCGCACGGACAAGTTCGGCTTCTACCTCGCGCGCTGCGTCATCGGCATCGGCTCGATGCTGGCCGGCTTCTGGGCCATCGTGCACCTGCCGCTGGCGCAGGCGATCTCGCTGTCCTACTCCACCCCGCTGTTCGTCACCATCGGCGCCGTGATCTTCCTCGGCGAGGTGGTGCGCGTGCGGCGCTGGAGCGCGGTGCTGGTGGGCTTCGTGGGCGTGCTGGTGATCGTGCGGCCGGGCGCGGCGAGCTTCACCACGGCCAGCCTCGTGCCGCTGTTCGCCGCGGCGCTGTCGGCCACCACCGCCATCAGCATCAAGTACCTCTCGCGCACCGAACGCGCGGACGCCATCGTGCTGATGACCACCCTGCTGTGGGTGCCGCTGTCCCTACCCACCGCGCTGTGGGTGTGGCAATGGCCGCAGCCCATGACCTGGCTGTGGGTCGGCCTGGCCGGACTGTTCGGCACCAGCGGCCACATGTTCTGGACGCGCGCACTGCAGCGCGGCGACGTGTCCATGCTCACGCCGATCAGCTACCTGCAGTTGCCGGTGGTGGCGCTGGCCGGCTGGGCGCTGTTCGACGAAACGCTCGATCGCTACACCGTCCTCGGCGCCGCCATCATCATCGCCAGCAACGTCTACATCGCCCAGCGCGAAGCGCGACTGGCGCGGCAGCGGCAGGTGGCGGCCGCCAGCGCCTGAACGGCGGCACGACGTCGCGCCGGCTTGCCGGCCTTCCGCCCCTGCTGCCATGCTCGCGCGATGGCGGGCCTGCCTGTTGCCGCCTGACCTTGCCGAGCCAAACCGGCGTCCGGAGCGCCCATGAGCGAACCCCAGCATCCCCCGCAAGGCGCGGTCGCTGCGGTCATCGGCGGGAGCCGTCGTCGCGGGCGGCGCTGGCCCTGGTGGCTCGCCGTGGCGGCCCTGGTCGCGGCAGGCTTCGCGCTGTGGCTGCTGTACGCGGCGCGCCAGGCGCCCGCGCAGCGCTACCAGACCGCGGCGGTCCAACTGGGCAACCTCATCGTGAAGGTATCCGCCACCGGAAACCTGCAGCCGACCAACCAGGTCGACGTGGGCAGCGAATTGTCCGGCACGGTGGAGCGCGTCTTCGTCGACGACAACGACCGGGTGACGCGCGGCCAGGTGCTGGCCCAGCTCGATCTGTCGCGCCTGCAGGACCAGGTGGCGCGCTCGGAGGCCGCCCTGGCGCAGGCTGAGGCGCAGGTGGCGCAGACCCGCGCCAGCACGCGCGAGGCGCAGCTCGCCCTGCAGCGTCTGCGCGGCCTGCAGCAGCGCTCGCAGGGCGGCTTCCCGGCAGAGGCCGACCTCAGCGCGGCCGAGGCCGCGCTGGCCCGCGCCGAGGCCAACGAGGCCGCTGCGAACGCCGGCGTGCGCCAAGCGCGCGCCGCGCTGCGCTCGGACCGCACCAACGTGGACAAGGCCTCCATCCGCTCGCCGGTCGACGGCGTGGTGCTGCTGCGGCGCGTCGAGCCGGGGCAGACCGTGGCGGCCGCGCTGCAGGCGCCGGTGCTGTTCACTCTGGCCGAGAGCCTGTCGCAGATGCAGCTGCAGGTGAACGTGGACGAGGCCGACGTGGGCCAGGTGAAGGTGGGACAGGAGGCCAGTTTCAGCGTCGATGCCTATCCCGACCGGCGCTACCCGGCGACGATCTCGCGCGTCGGCTTCGGTGCGCAGACGAGCAACGGCGTGGTCACCTACCTCACCGTGCTGGAAGTCGACAACCGCGACCTCAGCCTGCGGCCGGGCATGACCGCGACCGCGGAGATCACCACCCTGCAACGCGAGCAGGTGCGGCTGGTGCCCAACGCCGCGCTGCGCTGGAGCCCGCCCGATACGGCGGGCAAGCCCGCCTCGCGCAGCATCGTCGGCAGCCTGGTGCCGCGCCTTCCCCAGACGGCGCGCCGGGGCGGCACGACGGCGCCGCGCGCCGGCGCCACGCGCACGCTGTGGCTGCTGGGCGGCGACGGCAAGCCGCAGGCGCTGGAAGTCACCGTCGGTGCGTCCGACGGGCGCATGACCGAGATTAGCACCGACGAGCTGCGCGTCGGCCAGGCAGTCATCGTGGACAGCACGGAAGCCCCGCCGTGAACACCGCGGAGGCGGCGCCGCTGATCGCGCTCGATCAGGTCACCAAGACCTACGGCAGCGGTCGCAGCGCCTTCCAGGCCCTGCGCGGCGTCGACCTGCGCATCGCCGCGGGCGAGTTTGTTGCCATCATGGGCCCCAGCGGTTCGGGCAAGTCCACCGCGATGAACATCATCGGCTGCCTCGACACGGCGAGCAGCGGCAGCTACCGCTTCATGGGCGCCGCAGTGGAGACGCTCGACCGCAACCAGCGCGCGCGCCTGCGCCGCCACTACCTCGGCTTCGTGTTCCAGGGCTTCAACCTGCTTGGCCGCACCTCGGCGCAGGACAACGTGGAGCTGCCGCTGCTCTATCGCGGCGAGAGCGCCGCCGCGCGCCACCGCCTCGCCGCCGAGGCGTTGGCGCAGGTGGGGCTGGACGGCTTCGGCCACCACACGCCGACCGAGTTGTCGGGCGGCCAGCAGCAGCGCGTGGCCATCGCCCGCGCCATCGTCACGCGCCCGGCCGTGCTGCTCGCGGACGAACCCACCGGCAACCTCGACACACAGCGCAGCCGGGAAATCATGGACCTGCTGACCACGCTCAATCGCGATCGCGGCATCACCGTGCTCATGGTGACGCACGAGTCCGACATGGCCGCCTACGCACGGCGCTGTGTGCGCTTCCTCGACGGCCGCGTGGAGAGCGACCGGCCCAGCGGCGCGGACCGCTCCGCCACGGAGGCGCGCTGATGCTGTGGAACACCCTGCTGCTGTCGCTGCGCGAGATCCGCCGCAACCTGCTGCGCTCCTTCCTCACCATCCTGGGCGTGGTCATCGGCGTGGCGGCGGTCATCACCATGGTCACCCTGGGCCACGGCGCCACGGCTGCCGTGGCGGAGCAGATCAGCAGCCTCGGCAGCAACCTGCTGATGGTTCGACCCGGCCAGCGCATGGGCATGGGCGCGAGCGCGGCCCCTCCCTTCAAGTCGGCCGACGTCGACGCTCTCGCCAATCAGGTCAACGGCGTGGTGGCCGTGGCGCCGACCCTGAACCGCGCCGTCACCGCCGTGGCCGGAGCGAAGAACTGGAGCACCAGCGCCGTCGGCACGAGCAACGCCTACTTCGATATTGCGCGCTGGAGCCTCGCCGCAGGCCGCCCGTTCAGCGACACCGAGCTGCGCGCCGGCAAGGCGGTGTGCGTGGTCGGTGAGCGCGTGCGGCGCGAACTGTTCGGCCAGCAGGATCCAGTCGGCGCCGACGTGCGGATCAAGGACTTCAGCTGCAGCGTGATCGGCCTGCTGCGCGGCAAGGGCCAAGGGGCGATGGGCAACGACCAGGACGACCTGATCGTGCTGCCGCTGCGTACCCTGCAGCGCCGCGTGACCGGCACGACGGACATCGGCGGCATCATGCTCTCAGCCGCGAGCGGTGCCGACACCGACGCCGTGATCGCGCGCGTCGAGGCGTTGCTGCGCGAACGGCGCAAGATCGGCGCGGGCGAGCAGGACGACTTCAACGTGCTCGATCCGCGCCAGATCGCGCAGACCCTGTCCGGCACCATCGGCGTGATGACTACGCTGCTCGGTGCCGTCGCGGCGGTGAGTCTGCTGGTGGGCGGCATCGGCATCATGAACATCATGCTGGTGTCGGTGACCGAGCGCACGCGCGAGATCGGCATCCGCCTGGCCGTCGGCGCGCTGGAGCGCGAGGTGCTGCTGCAGTTCCTCATCGAGGCCATGGCGCTGTCCGCCCTCGGCGGCCTGATCGGCATGGCCACCGCAGCGCTGGCCAGCGCCGGGCTGGCGCGTGCTTTGCAGTTGCCCTACCTGTTCGACCTGCGCATCAACCTGCTGGCCTTCCTGTTCTCGGCGGCCATTGGCGTGGTGTTCGGCTACTTTCCGGCGCGTCGCGCCGCGCGCATGGACCCGATCGAGGCGCTGCGCCACGAGTGAGGCCACTCGGCCCGCACTCAGGTCGAGGCGCTGCGGGCCGCCTCGACCACGCGCAGATGCGCGCAGGCGGCACCCAAGAGGGGCATGTCGATGTCGGCGCCGCGGCCGCGGGCGAGCAGATCGCCCAGGATGTGCTCGCCCTCGGTGCGCGCACCGCGCTCCAGATCGCGCAGCATCGACGCCTTCAGGGGCGAGTCTGCTGCGGTGAGGATGCGCAGGGCGTCCTCACGCGCGGCGGCGGACGGCGCGTGGCCGTGGGCCGAGGCGATCGCCACCGCTTCGGCGTAGGCGCGCTGCATCAGGGCGGTGCCGTCGGCCGTGGCGACGATCTCGCCCACGCTGCCGCGCAGCAGGCAGGTCATGCCGGCCAGCGTGGCAATGAAGGCGTGCTTTTCCCACATCGCCGTGAGGATGTCCTCGCGCCGGCGCACCTCGGCGCGCAGGGCCAGCAGGCCCGGCGCCAGCGCATCGCAACGCGGGTCAGCGCCGCGCGCGCCGAAGGCCAGCCGCGCGACGCTGCCGAAGTGGCGCACGCTGCCATCGTCCTGCAGCGTGACCGAAATATGCGCCACGCCGCCCCACACCCGCCCGCGGCCGAAGGCCAGGTCGAGCAGGTCGAGGTGGCGCAAGCCGTTGAGAAGCGGCAGCACGCGGGTGTCGGGCCCCACGGCGGGGGCAATGGCGGCGATGGCGCTGTCCAGGTCCCAGGCCTTGCACGACAGCAGCACCAGGTCGCAGGCGTAGCCGTGCGGCACGTGGGTCAGCGCGGACACTGGCGCGGCAAAATCGCCCACGTCGCTGTACAGACGCAGCCCATCGGCGCGCAGGCGCTCGGCCCGCGCCGGCCGCACCAGGAAATCCACCTCGTGGCCGGCTTCGATGGCGCGGGCGCCGTAGTAGGCGCCGATGCCGCCGGCACCGAGAATCAGCAGGCGCATGCGCGCCTGGCCGGACCGCGGTCGACACGCCTGATAAACCCAAGTGCCGCCGCGAGCGCCCCGGCATGCGTCGACTCGCGCGGAACGGGCGCCGGGCGCCCCGTCCTTGCGCGTTCCTGGCTACGCCCCATGCCGAACTCCGTTCACATCGTGTGCGTGGGCCGATCCGCGCTGAGGATGCCGGCGAGTATCGACTCGATCTTGGTGCGCGCAGCCTCGCCGTCGGCGGAGTCGTTGAACTGCACGCCGATACCGGCCGTGCGGTTGCCCTGGGCGCCGGCCGGCGTGATCCAGACCACCTTGCCCGCCACGGGCAGGCGATCCTTCTCGTCCATCAGGGTGAGCAGGATGAACACCTCGTCGCCGAGGTTGTACTTCTTTGCCGTGGGCACGAACAGACCGCCGCCCTTCACGTAGGACATGTAGGCGTTGTAGAGGGCGCCCTTGTCCTTGATGGCCAGGGAAAGGATGCCCTGGCGCGGCATGCCGCCACCGAAATTGGGAACTCCCATGCCTCACGCCCTCCGCGGCCGCGGCGCCATCTCGCGCCAGGCCAGCAACAGATCCAGGATCGCCAGTTCCGGCCGCAGCGGCGTGCGCAGTTGTTCGCGCACGCGCCCGGCCTCCCGCAGCCATGCGGCTAGCTTGTGGAAATCGGGGGCAAGGGTCAAGGCGAGCGGACCGCGCGCGCCACGCGCCGCGGCGGCTGCCTCGTCCACGGCGAGCTGGGCGGCGAACCACAGGCGCAGCTCTCCCTCGGACCCGGCCCAGCGGTTGGCCGCTTCGCCGGCGGGGCACTGACCCGACCACAGCGCCGCCAGGTCGCGCGCCACCTCCGCGCGCAGGGCGAGGCCGCCCGATCGCGCCAGGGCCAGGGCGCGCCCGGGATTGCCGCTCGCGGCATCCAGGGATGCCGCGCCCTCGGCCACCCCCTGGGCGGCCAGCCACGCCAGAGCCTGCTCGCGCGAAGGCGGCTTGAACTCGATGCGCTGGCAGCGCGAGCGGATGGTGGCCACCAGGCGGCCCGGCGCGTCGCTGACCAGCACGATGACCGTGCCGCGCGTGGGCTCCTCCAGGGTCTTGAGCAGGGCATTGGCGGCGGCGGCATTCATCGCCTCGGCGGGATCGATCAGCACCAACTGCAGGCCGCCGAATTGCGGCGTCATGGCCAGACGCTCGGACAGGCGGCGGATCTGCTCCACCACGATTTCGCTGCGCAGCTTGCCGTCGTCGCGCTCCTCCAGGCCCACGCGCACGCGGTCGGGATGGCTGCCAGCGGCCAGCAGCTGGCAGGCGCGACAGCGGCCGCAGGCGACGTCCCCGCGCTGTTCGCACAACGCCAGGGCGACAAAAGCCTCGGCGAAGGCGCGTTTGCCCAGACCTTCCGGGCCGCACAGCAGCAGCGCGTGGGGCAATGCCCCGCGCGACAGCCGCGCCCGCAACGAGGTCCAGGCTTCGCTGTGCCAGGGCGCAAGACTCATGCCGCCGACCCCACGCCGCCCAGCCAGGCGTCCAGCACTGAGCGCACTTCGGCCAGCACGGCATGCAGCGGCCGGCTGGCGTCGATCACGCGGAAGCGCCGCGGCTCGGACGCGGCACGGGCGCGGTAGGCGGCGCGCACGCGCTCGAAGAATTCCGCACTTTCCATTTCGATGCGATCCGCCGCGCCGCGACCGCCGGCGCGCGCCAGGCCCTGCTGCACCGGCAGGTCGAGCAGCAGGGTGAGGTCAGGGACGAGGCCATCGGCGGCCCAGCGCTCCAGTTCGGCGATGCGCTCGAGCGGCTGGCCGCGGCCACCGCCCTGGTAGGCGTAGCTGGCGTCGGTGAAGCGGTCGGACAAGACCCAGCGTCCCGCCGCCAGCGCGGGACGGACGGTACGGCGCACCAGCTCGGCGCGCGAGGCGAACATGAGCAGCAGCTCGGTCTCGGCGGCGAGCCCCTTGAACTGGGCATCGAGCAGCACCGTGCGGATGGCCTCGCCGGCGGGCGTGCCGCCGGGTTCGCGCGTGACCAGCACATCGTGCCCCTGCGCCGCCAGCTGTTCGCGCACGGCGCCGAGCACGGTGCTCTTGCCCGCACCTTCACTGCCTTCCAGGGTGATGAAACGTCCGCGCTGGCTCATCGGTGCAATTGGTAGCGGGCCACGGCGCGATTGTGCGCCTCGAGCGAGTCGGAGAATTCATGGCTGCCGTCTCCGCGCGCGACGAAGTAGAGCGCCTTGCCCGGCGCCGGGTGCACGGCCGCCTCGATCGCCGCCCGTCCCGGCAGAGCGATCGGCGTGGGCGGCAGGCCGCCGCGCGTGTAGGTGTTCCAGGGCGTGTCTGCCTCGAGGTCGCGCCGGCGCAGGTTGCCGTCGAAAGCGCTGCCCAGGCCGTAGATCACGGTCGGGTCGGTCTGCAGTTTCATGCCGAGTCCGAGGCGGCGCAGGAATACGCCGGCGATCTGCGGCCGCTCCTCCGCCTTGCCGGTCTCCTTCTCCACGATCGACGCCAGCACCAGGGCCTCGTCGGCCGACTGCAGCGGCAGGCCGGCATCGCGCCCGTCCCAGGCGGCGGCGAGCGCCTTGCCCAGCGCGGCGTGCGCCTGGCGCAGCAGGTCGAGGTCGCTGTTGCCGCGCACCCAGCTGTAGGTCTCCGGCAGGAAGCGCCCCTCGGCGGGCACATCGGCCGCACCCAGGCGCGCCATGACCTCGGCGTCGGTGAGGGTGGTGAGGGTCTGCTGCACGCCCGCTTCGGCCGCCAGCGCAGCGCGCAACTGACGGAAGGTCCAGCCCTCGACGATGGTGAAGCGGTGCTGGATCACCTCGCCCGCGGCCATCTTGCGCAGCAGGCCGCGCGGCGTGAGGCCCGCCGTCAGGGCGTACTCTCCCGCGTGCAGGGACTGGGCGTTCTTCGACTCCCAGGCCAGCGCGCGCCAGTACAGCTCCGGCGCGGCGCTGTAGCCGCCCTCGCGCACGCGCCGCACGATGCCGAGGAAAGCGGTGCCGGGCGGAATGTCGAGCGTCGCGTCCGCGCTGGCGATGTGCAGCGGCGCATCGCTGAAGTTGCGGTAGTCGAACCAGACCCAGCCGCCCGCTGCGAGCGCGGCAACGAACAGCAGCGTCGCCAGTGCGCTGAGGAGTCCGCGCAGGCTCACACGGCGTCGCGCCGGATGCGCCATCAGCCCGCCACCCGTGGCGACAGGCCCAGATCGAACCAGGCCGCCTGCAGCGCGCGCGTGGTCGCGCCGACGCCGTAGGACCGATCCGGCGTCTGCGCCACCGGCACGATGCCGCGTACGCTGGAGCTGAGAAACACCTCGTCGGCGCGCATCAGCTCGCCACGCGTGAGCGGCGCAACCACGGCCCCGTCGCACCGCGCCAGCACTTCGGCGCGCGCGACGCCGGCCACGCCGCAGTGGTCCAGTGCCGGCGTGCGCAACACGCCATCCACCACGGCGAAAAGATTGGCTGCAGTCGCGCACACAGGGTGATCGGCGGAATCGAACATGAGACCTTCGGCGATGGCGGGATCGTCCCACTCCGCGCGGGCCAGCACCTGCTCCAGACGATTGAGGTGCTTGAGGCCCGCCAGCAGCGGCTGCGACGCGAGTCGCGTGGCGCAGAAGCCTACCCGGATTCCCGCACGCAACCAATCCAGCCGCGGAGCGGGCGCAGCGTGCGCGGCGACGATGCGACGCGGCTGCGGTGCGATGGGTGGCGCATAGCCGCGCGGGCCGCTGCCGCGCGTGAGCGTAATGCGCACGACGGCGCGCGCGTGACCGGCAGCGACCAGCACGCTCTCGCGCGCCAGCTCCGCGACGTCCGGCGGCGGCAGGCGCAGCCGCGCGCAGCCCAGGGTCAGGCGCTGCAGGTGACGTGGCCACAGCGGCGCCGCGCCGTCCACGAACAGCACCGTCTCGAACAGGCCATCGCCGTACAGCAGGCCGCGGTCGTCGCTCGCGACCTGCGCGGCCGGCATGCCGTCCACCAGCACGGTCTCGGACGTCCCTGCGCTGGCGCGCGCGTTCGGCATCGCTCAGGCCGGCACGCCCAGGGCGCGCAGCAGGCCGCGCGCCTTGTGCCGCGTTTCCTCCAGTTCGCGCGCCGCGTCGGAATCGACCACGATGCCGGCTCCGGCGCGCAAGCGCAGCTGCTCGCCCGCCTGGGTGATACTGCGAATAAGGATGTTGAGGTCCATGTCGCCGTCGCGGTTGAGGTAGCCCATGGCGCCGGTGTAGGCACCGCGGCCGGTGCGCTCCAGCGCCGCGATGATCTGCATGCAGCGCAGCTTGGGGCAGCCGGTGATGGTGCCGCCAGGAAAGACCGCGCCGATCACCTCGCCGGGCGTCACACCCTCACGCAGGCGGCCGCTCACATTGGACACGATGTGGTGCACGTGGGCGTAGCTCTCCACCGTCATGAGTTCGTCCACCGCGACCGACCCGGGCACGCACACGCGGCCGAGGTCGTTGCGCTCCAGGTCGAGCAGCATGACGTGCTCGGCCCGCTCCTTGGGATGGCCGATCAGTTCGCGCACCCGCGCCGCCTCGTCATCCCCGGCGAGGCGTGGACGCGTGCCGGCGATGGGGCGCGTCTGCACGCGGCGCCCGCGCACCTCGACCAGCCGCTCGGGCGAGGAACTGACCACGGCCCAGTCCTTGTCCTGCCACAGGCCGGCAAAGGGCGCCGGGTTGGCGGCGCGCAGGCTGGCGTAGAGCGCCGCCGGCGCTATCGGCGCGCGCAGACGCGCGCGCCACTCGCGCGATAGGTTCACCTGGAACACATCGCCAGCGCGCAAGTGGGCATGCACCTGCGCCACGCCGTCGAGGAAGCGCTGCGGCTCGTCCTCCTCCAGAGTGGCCAGGCAGGGCGCGGCGGCCGCAGGCGTGGCCCGCCCCGACGCCAGGTCGGCGGCGAGCGCGTCCAGCAGGTCGGCGTGCCCGGCCTCGGCGACCAGCACCGTGCGCGCGGCGGCGCGATCGACCACCACGGCCGCGGGGCAGCGCAGCGCCACGGCGCGCGGCAGCGCCGCGTCCGGCGCCGGCGGCGCGTGCAGTCGCGGCTCGATCTCCGCGGCGAGTTCATAGGCGAGGAACAGCGCCCAGCCGCCGCGGAACGGCAGATCGACCGCCGCGGCGCCGTCCCCGCGCGCGCTGCACTCGGCCTGCCAGGCGGCATCGAGGACCGGCAGGAAGGCCGAGCCGAGTTCGCGCCCCTGCCCATCGCGCACCACGCCGTCGCTCCCCTGCACCAACCGCGCCTGCGGGAACGCCAGCAGCAGGTCGTAGCGTGCCTGCGCCGGCCCGTGGGCCACGCTCTCCAACAGACACGGGTAGCGCAGCGGATCGGCCGCGGCCAGCGCGAGCAGATCGCGCCGACCGGGCAGCTCGCGCGTGACGCAGGCCACGCCGCGCGCGCCGCTCACACGCGGCGGAACACCAGCGTGCCGTTGGTGCCGCCGAAGCCGAAGGAGTTGGACAGGACCACGTCGAGCTGGAATTCGCGCGCGCTGTGCGGCACGAAGTCGAGATCGCAGCCTTCGCCCGGCGCATCGAGATTGATGGTCGGCGGGACGATGCCGTGGTGCAGGGCGAGCACGGAGAAGATCGCCTCAACGCCGCCGGCCGCACCGAGCAGGTGGCCCGTCATCGACTTGGTCGAGGACACCATCAGCCGCTGCGCATGCGCACCAAACACGCCCTTGATGCCCTGTACCTCGGCCACGTCGCCGGCCGGCGTGGAGGTGCCGTGGGCGTTGATGTACTGCACCGCGCTGGTGTCGAGCCTGGCGTCGCGCAGGGCGTTCACCATGCAGCGCCCGCCGCCCTCGCCGTTCTCGCTGGGCGCGGTCATGTGGTAGGCATCACCGCTCATGCCGAAGCCGGACAGTTCGGCGTAGATGCGCGCACCGCGCGCGCGGGCATGCTCGTACTCCTCCAGCACCAGCACGCCGGCGCCGTCGGACAGCACGAAGCCGTCGCGGTCCTTGTCCCAGGGGCGGCTAGCGCGGGCCGGCTCCTCGTTGCGTGTGGACAGGGCGCGCGCCGAACAGAAGCCGCCGATGGCCGTTCCGGTGGTGGAGTATTCCGCGCCGCCGGCCACCATGGCATCGGCGTCGCCGTAGGCGATCAGGCGCGCGGCGAGGCCGATGTTGTGCGTGGCCGTGGTGCAGGCGGTGACGGTCGCCAGATTCGGGCCCTTGGCACCGGTCATGATGGACACGTTGCCCGAGATCATGTTGATGATGGTGGAGGGCACGAAGAAGGGCGAGATCTTGCGCGGACCGCCCTCGGCGAGGATCTGCGCCGTCTTCTCGATGGTGGTGATGCCGCCGATACCCGCACCGACCGATACGCCGATGCGTTCGGCGTTGGCCTCGGTCACCTCCAGGCCGGCGTCCTTCATCGCCTCAAGCGATGCCGCCACGCCGTAGTGGATGAAGGCGTCCATCTTCTTGACGTCCTTCGGCGCGATCCAGCGCGTCGGATCGAAGTCGCGCACCTCGCCGGCGATGCGCGTGGCATAGGCGCTGGCGTCGAAGTGAGTAATTGGACCAATGCCACTCCTGCCCTCGACGATGTTCTTCCAGGCGGTGGCGATATCGTTGCCGACGGGCGAAAGGATGCCCAGGCCAGTGATGACGACGCGACGCTTGCTCATGCTGTCCTGCCTTGCCTTGATCCCGCCCGCGGCCCGCGCGGGCGCCTGGCACGCCGCCGACGTACGCCGGCGTGTGCTGCGAACTCCCAAAACGCGCGCTGCGCCCTGAAGGCGCAGCGTGGTGACCCCATGACGGCGGAAACTCAGCCCTTGACGTGGGCCTTGATGTAGTCGACCGCCTGCTGCACGGTGGTGATCTTCTCGGCTTCCTCGTCCGGGATCTCGCACTCGAACTCTTCTTCCAGAGCCATCACCAGCTCCACGGTATCGAGCGAGTCGGCGCCCAGATCGTCCACGAACGAGGCGTTCGCCGTGACCTCGTCTTCCTTCACGCCGAGTTGTTCGACGACGATCTTCTTGACGCGTTCTTCGATGCTGCTCATGAGTTCGGTAACCTCCCGGAGGGAAAAAAGCGCGCGGATTGTAGTGGAACGCATCCTGCCCTGCTACCGACGCCGCCGCGCGTGCGGGCCGGGCCGTGCGCCCGGGCTGCGGACTGGAGCGGCACGGGCGTGGAATGTCCTTGAATGCTGTGGTGCAAGCGCCTGAATCGACGGCGCGGAAGCGCGGATTCTACGGCATGTACATGCCGCCGTTCACATGCAGGGTTTCGCCGGTGATGTAGGCCGCCGCCGGCGACGCCAGGAACGCCACCGCGCGGGCGATGTCGACCGGCTCGCCAAAGCGGCCGAGAGCGATCTGCCCGAGCATGGCGTTCTTCGCGTCCTCGGGCAGCGCGCGCGTCATGTCGGTGTCGATGAATCCGGGGGCCACCACGTTCACCGTCACGCCGCGCGAACCAATCTCGCGCGCCAGCGACTTGGAGAAGGCGATGATGCCGGCCTTGGCCGCGGCGTAGTTGGCCTGGCCCGGATTGCCCGTGAGTCCGATCACCGAGGCGATGTTGACGATGCGGCCGAAGCGCGCCTTCATCATGCCGCGCATGACCGCCTTGGAGGTGCGGTACACGCTGGTGAGGTTGGTGTCGAGGATGGCCTGCCAGTCCTCGTCCTTCATGCGCAGCAGCAGCTGATCGCGCGTGATACCGGCATTGTTCACCAGGATCGACACCGGCCCGAACTCCTTGGCGATGGCGTCGATCAGTGCGTCGACGGCCGCGCCGTCGGTCACGTTCAGCACGCGCCCCGCGCCGCCGTGCGCCGCGAGCGCCGCGGAGATCGCCGCCGCGCCCGCTTCGGTAGTGGCCGTACCGATCACCGTGGCGCCCTGCGCGGCCAGTTCCGCCGCGATGGCCGCGCCGATGCCGCGGCTGGCGCCGGTGACGAGGGCGATGTCGCCTTCCAGGGTCTTGCTCATGCTTGGGTTCCTTGGCGTGGGCGGCCATCCCGGGCCGCGGACGGTGGGCGGGCGGACCGATGGCCCGGTCCGAAGCTAGGGATCAGTCGGCGCGCCAATCGGTCAGGGCGGCGGCGAGATCGGCCGGCGCGCCGATGGCGCGTGCCTCCAGCGACTTGTCGATGCGTTTGGTCAGTCCGGCCAGCACCTTGCCCGGACCGCATTCGGCCAGGCGCGTGATGCCTGCCGCCGCGAGCGACTGCACGCACTCGGTCCAGCGCACCGGCAGGTAGAGCTGGCGCTGCAGCGCGGCGCGGATCTCGGCAACTTCGGTGTACGGGCGCGCTTCGGCGTTCTGCACCACGGGAATGGTCGGCGCGGACCAGGCCAGGGCGGCCATGCGCTCGCCGAGCCTGTCCGCCGCCTCGCGCATCAGGGCACAGTGCGAGGGCACCGAGACCGGCAGCTTCACCGCCTTCTTCACGCCGAGTTCGGCCAGTCGCGCGAGGGCGCGGTCCACAGCTGCAGCGTGTCCGGCGATGACGAGCTGACCGGGTGAATTGAAGTTGGCGGGCGCCACCACCTCGTTGCCAGCCACTTCGGCACAGACCTGGGCGATCTGTGCATCGTCGCCGCCGAGGATCGCGGCCATCGCGCCGACGCCCGCGGGCACCGCCGCCTGCATCAGGCGACCGCGTTCGGCCACCAGGGCCGCGGCATCGGCCAGCGACAGGGCCTGCGCGCAAACCAGGGCCGAATACTCGCCAAGGCTGTGGCCAGCCAGCAGGGCCGGCCGCGCGCCGCCACGCGCGCGCCATACGCGCCACACGGCCACACTGGCGGTCAGCAGGGCCGGCTGGGTGTTCTCGGTGCGGTTGAGCGCGTCTTCCGGACCCTGCTGGGCCAGCGCCCACAGGTCCTTGCCGACGCCCGCCGAGGCTTCATCGAACGTCTGCTGCACCAGCGGCTCGGCGGCGGCGAGTTCGGCGAGCATGCCGACCGACTGCGAGCCCTGGCCGGGGAAAACGAAGGCGAGATTCTGCATGGCTGCGTTCCGTGCCGCGAAGGTCAATAACGAACGAGCGCGGAGCCCCAGGTGAAGCCGCCGCCGAAGGCTTCCATCAGCAGCAGTTGGCCGCGCTGCACCTTGCCGGTGCGCACGGCGTGGTCCAGCGCCAGCGGCACCGAGCCCGACGAGGTGTTGCCGTGCTTGTCCACGGTGACGATCACGCGCTCCATGGGCATGTCCAGTCGCTTGGCGGTGGCCTGGATGATGCGCAGATTGGCCTGGTGCGGGATCAGCCAGTCGATGGCGTGCTTGTCCAGGCCGTTGGCGGCGAGGGTCTCCTCCACGACCGCATCGAGGGTCTTGACCGCCACCTTGAACACTTCGTTGCCGGTCATCATGACGCGCACGCCGGCGTTCTTCTCCTGCGGCTTGAAGCCGGCGGACACGCCCACCGGATTCCACAGCAGCTCCTTGTAGCCGCCGTCGGCGTGCAGGTGTGTGGAGACGATGCCCGGCGCGCTGTCGGCGGTGAGCACCACCGCGCCCGCGCCGTCGCCGAACAGCACGCAGGTGCTGCGGTCGGACCAGTCGAGCATGCGCGTGAGGGTCTCCGCTCCAACCACCAGGGCTTTCCTGGCTGCGCCGCTGCGGATGAACTTGTCCGCCACGCCCAGGGCGTAGATGAAACCGGAACAGGCCGCGTTGACGTCGAAGGCGGCGCAGCCGTTGGCGCCCAGGCGGTGCTGCAGCAGGCAGGCGGTGGACGGGAAGATGAGGTCCGGAGTGGTAGTGCCGAGCACCAGCAGGTCGATCTCACCGGGTTTGACGCCGGCGGCATCGAGGGCGCGCCGCGCCGCCTGTTCGGCGAGATCGCCGGTAGTCTGGCCCTCGGCGGCGATATGGCGCTGGCGGATGCCGGTGCGCGAGGCGATCCACTCGTCGCTGGTTTCGACGAGTTTTTCCAGATCGGCGTTGGTCAGGACCTTCTCCGGCAGGTAGCTGCCGGTTCCGGCAATGCGGGCGTGGATCAGGGCAGTGTCCTCGGCTGGCGGCCGCGGCGGTCAGCGTCGGCCGAAAACGAAATCCGGCGCGAGCGCGCCGGACTTCCAGGGACCGCTGGCGCGGGGTCGACGGACCCCGCGGCGATCAATCCTCGTCGCGCACCGCGGTCTTGGTGTCGATCACCTTCTTGCCGCGGTAGTAGCCGTCCTTGGTCACGTGGTGACGCAGGTGCACCTCGCCCGAGGTCGGGTCGGTGGCCAGCTGCTTGGCGGTGAGCGCGTCGTGCGAACGACGCATGCCGCGCCGGGACGGGGTCTTGCGGGACTTCTGGACTGCCATGGCGAATCTCCGAAACGTACGATGGAGCCGCTGCGGCCGGACAGCCGCAACGGCGAATTGCGAAAACCGCGACGACGTGTCCGTCACCGCCTCGTGGCGCCGCCGGCTCCGCGCCGCGCGAACGCGGCGGCAGAAACGCCTGCCGCCCTACTTCTTCAACCGGGCCAGCGCGGCGAAGGGATTTGCCGGCACCTCGCCGACCGCGTCCTCCGCTGCGGACGACCACACGGTTTCGTCCTTCCCCACCCCGCCAGGGCTGAGCGGCACCACCGGCAAGGCGAGGATCAATTCGTCCTCGATCACCTCGGCCGGACTCACTTGCCCGTCGGCACTCAACAGCGGCTCGTAACCCGGCGGCAGCGCCGCCTCGTCTTCCTCCCGCGTGATCAACCCCAGGCGCGTGTCGATGCGCACCGGCAGATCGAACGGCTCCAGGGTGCGCTGGCAGGTCAGCGGCAAGGCTGCCTCCGCCTGCACCCCGATGAAAGCGGTCCCCAGCGCATCGCGGTCGAACTGCAATGCATAACGCACGTCACCCTGCGCTGCTGCCAGACTCGGCACCAGCCGCCGCAGGCTGGCCAGCGGCAGCGTACCGGCGAAGGAGCGCCGCGCCGTGACCATGCGCCAAGCGTCCACGGTCTCGGGCAGGGATGCGGACATGGGCGCGCGAGAATAGTTACGGGGGGCGCCGAAGTCAAGGCAAAACCCGCGCAGGCGCGGCAACTTGCGCGCTGAGCGGGCCCGGGCGCCGGCGTTTACCTGCCCCCGCATCTGCGGCAGACTGCCGGCCCGCCTGGAATTTTTCCGCCTGCGTGAATTCGCCTCCGCTGCCCGTCCTCGTCGCCCTCGCTCTGTTCGCCGCCGCGGCCCTGGCCTGGCTGGTGCGCCAATTGCTGCGTGAGCAGCGCTGGCGCCGGCGCGAAGCGGCCATCCGCGGCCTGCTTGACGGCGCCGACGAGCTGGAGCGCCAGCTGCAGCAGTGCCGCCTGCGCATGCAGGAGCTGCGCGCCATGCTGGTGGACCTGCCCGAAGAAATGAGCGCCGACGCCGATTTCGCCCTCGCGGCGGACCACAAGGTGCAGGCGGCGCTGCGCGACCTGCTGCAGCACCGGCTGTGGATCAAGCAGCACGCGGCCGATGCGCCGCAAGCGGAGCTGGACACGGCCGTGCAGGCGCTGGCGCAGTCGCGCCTTTCCATGGCGCAACAGCTGGAGCGGCTGGCGAACGTGGCCGACGAACTGCGGGCCGCGCAGGCGCGCTGATGCCCGCAGCACTGCCCGGTGTCGATCTGGTGCTGAATATCGATCTGGTGCTGGCCTCCACGTCGCGTTACCGCGCCGAGCTGCTGCGCCGCCTGACGCCCACCTTCCGCCAGATCGCGCCGTTGGTGGACGAAGGCCGGCACGGGGACGAAGCACCCGAAGCCCTGGCCGCGCGCCTGGCACTGGCCAAGGCCGAGGCGGTCGCCGCGACGACCCCGCACGCCCTGGTCATCGGTTCGGACCAGGTGGCGGCCGAAGGCACCAGCGTGCTCGGCAAGCCCGGCAGCGCCGCAGCGGCCCACGCCCAGCTCACCGCGTGCAGCGGGCGCGAGGTGCGCTTCCTCACCGCCCTGGCGCTGGTGGATACCCGCACGGTGCCGTGGTGTACGGCGACCGCGCTCGACATCACGCGCGTGCGCTTCCGCTCGCTCGACGCGGCGGAGATCGCCCGCTACGTGGCGCGCGAACAGCCGCTGGACTGCGCTGGCAGTTTCAAGGTGGAAGGACTCGGCATCAGCCTGTTCGAGCGCGTGGACAGCAGCGATCCCAGCGCCCTCGTCGGCCTGCCGCTGATCGCCCTGTGCCGGCTGCTGCGCGCTGCCGGCGTCAGCGTGCCGTAGGCGGCGTCGCGGCCGGAACACGGCCGCGCCAGAAGGAGAAGCGCTGGCGGCCGGCGAACAGCGCCAGACCGTCCACGCGCTGCAGGCCGTCGATGCGCGATGGCAGGCTGCGCTGCCACTCGGCCCGATCGCGCTCGCGCCCGCCCGTGTCCTGCACCACCAGCAGCACAGGCGCCCCGGCGTGGGCGCGCAGCGCGGTTTCGTCCAGCTGCCACTGCGCCAGCTGCGGTGCGCGGCCGTGCTTGGTGTTGAGCGGATGGTCCAGTGCGTAGACGCGGCGCGTGCCGCCGAACTGGAAGTCCAGTTCGGCGGCGAGCAGGAAGTGGTCGGCCACGAGGATCGTGTCCGCCGACGCGGGCGCGGCGGAGTCGAGCAAGGTGCGGGCGTGTGCCGCCGCCTCGCGCCAACCCACAAAGCTCTCCGGAAACAGCTTGTAGGGCGCCAGCCGCGCGGTCTGCGCCGGCCAGGCGGCGAGGGCGAGGTAGCCGAACGTGGCGGCACTGCCCAGCGCCGCCAGGGCGAACGCGGCGCGCGCGACCGGCCGGCGCCAGGGCGTCGCGCCCGGACCGAGCAGCACCGGCAGGGCCAGCAGGGCGGGCACGTAGCCCGGCAGCGGCCAGTGGGCGCGGAAACGCAGGTCGTCGGCAAACAGCCCCAGGACGAAGTAGCCGAGCACCACGCTGCCGCCACTCGCGGCCAGCAGGTCCCAGGGACCCCCCTCGCCGCGGCGGCGCCAGCAGCGCCACAGCGCCCACAGCAGCAGGGCGTAGAGCAGCGGGGTGCAGGCCAGCGCCTGCTCCAGCGGTTGCACCAGGGCGTCGGCATGGAACGCCCAGGGGTGGCGCTCGACCAGCTGGAACGCCACACCCTCCCAGGCGTGGCGCGCGTTGAACAGCAGCAGCGGCACGAATCCCAGACCCATCACACCCAGGGCGACCCACAGGCCGGACGCGCGCCACAGCCGGCGGCCGCGCGGTGTGAGCGCGAGGAAGACCAACCCGGACAGCAGCAGCACGGCGGCGCGGTAGTGCGTGAGCCAGGCCACGGCGAGCGCCAGGCCGAGAACCAGCCAGTGGCGCAGCTGCCCCGTGCGTGCGGCCGCCTCCACGGCGGACAGGGCGGCAACGCTGGCGCACAGCAGCGGCACATCCGGCAGAGCGAGCAGGCCCAGCGAGCCGCCCAGGGGCAAGGTCAGCCACAGCAGTCCGGCACAGGCGCCGGCGCGCGCGCCGAAGAGGCGCGTGCCCAGTCGGGCGATCTGCAGGGGCAGCACGGAGCCGAGCAGCAGGAACACGGCGCGCAGGCCGATTTCGCCGTGGCCGCACAACACCTCGCCGGCACGGATCAGCCAAGCGGTCAGCGGAGGCAGATCGCTGTAGCCCCAGTCCAGGCGGCGGCTCTCCTGCCAATAGAACGCCTCGTCACCGAAGGGCGCCAGCTGGGACGCCAGGCCAAGCTTGAACACTTGCACCAGCGCCCACACGCCAAGGAATAACCGCCAAGCTCGCCGCGACGCCGCGGGCGTGGCTACACTGGCTTCACTGCCCACGGCGCAGATTCATATTTGCGAGCTGTCGCATCGCCGACTTCCCTCCGTCCACTCCGCCCTCCTACCGATGCCCGATTCCCGCCCCGCACCGCTCGACCCCGCCCTGCGCGATGCCCTGTCCCGCGCCCAGGCGCAAGTCAATGCCGTGCTGCTGGGCAAGAGCGCGCAGGTCAAGCTGGCCCTGGCCTGCCTGCTCGCCGGCGGCCATCTGCTGATCGAGGACCTTCCCGGCGTCGGCAAGACCACCCTGGCACACGCGCTGGCGGCGACCTTGGCCCTGTCCTTCCAGCGCGTGCAGTTCACCAGCGATCTGCTGCCCAGCGACATTATCGGCGTCAGCGTGTACCAGCGCGAGGCGGCGCGCTTCGAGTTTCACCCCGGCCCGCTGTTCGCCCAGCTGGTGCTCGCCGACGAGATCAACCGCGCCACGCCCAAGACGCAGAGCGCCCTGCTGGAGGCCATGGCCGAGCAACAGGTCACCGTGGATGGGCGCTCGCACACCCTGCCCACGCCGTTCTTCGTGGTCGCCACGCAGAACCCGCTGGATCTCGCCGGCACCTACCCGCTGCCCGATTCCCAGCTCGACCGCTTCATGCTGCGCCTGTCGCTGGACTATCCCAGCCGCGACGCGGAGCGCGAGCTGCTCACCAGCGCCGACCGGCGCGACCTGATCGCCACGCTGAAGCCGTGCATGGACGCCGCGCAGATCGAGGCGCTGCGCGCCGCCACCCACGGCGTGCTGGCCAGTCCGGCCCTGATCGACTACCTGCAGGCCCTGCTCGCCGCCAGCCGCGTGCATCCGGAGATCCGCGTCGGCCTGTCGCCGCGCGCGGGCCTGGCCCTGCTGCAGGCGGCGCGCGCGGTGGCCCTGCTGAGCGGTCGTGACCATGTCCTGCCGGAAGACCTGCAGACGGTGTTCGTGTCTGCCGCGGCGCATCGCCTTACCCCGGAGGGCAGCGCCACGCGCCCGCGAGAGGCGCTGGCCCGCGCCCTGCTGGCCGATG
>DAOOVM010000021.1:0-21093 GCA_035370085.1 Rhodanobacteraceae bacterium
GGTGGCAATGAGCAGGGCACGGCCGGCGTACTTGTGCAGGACGCCGGCCGCGGCGCGGGCTGCCATGTCGCCGACCGCGTCGGTGGCGAACCCGGACACCTCGGCCAGCTCCGCCGCCGTCGGCAATACCTGACGCAGCAGCGGATCGTCGGCATCGCCGTGGCGCATGCGCGCGACGAAGCCGCGGGGCACGCGCAGGGCGAAGCCGGTGTCTGCCGCCGGCAGCAGTTCGGACGCCCGATGGGACAGCCCCAGGTGGGCGAGCAACTCCAGCGGGTCGGTCAGGGCCTCGCGCCACAGCTGTTGCCAGCGGGGTGGCTGCGCGGGGGCTCGGTTCGCGGTTATCATCGCGGGCTCGATTCCGGCCGTGGCGGCCGGGCAATCGCCTATTGTAGCCGCCCAGCGCGGCGCGTTCTCTCACCACGCCCCCGCGGCCCCGGGCCGTCACCGCTTTCCGAAACCAGGCAGGAGTGTTCCATGGCCAGCTACGGCATGAACGATGTCAAGAACGGCATGAAGATCATCGTCAACAACGAGCCGTGCGTGATCACCGACACCGAGTACGTCAAGCCAGGCAAGGGTCAGGCCTTCACCCGCGTGCGCTACCGCAACATCAAGTCCGGCCGCGTGGTGGAGCTGACCATGAAGGCCACCGATTCGCTTGAGCCGGCCGACGTGGTGGATACCGACATGGAGTACCTCTACAGCGACGGCGAGTTCTGGCACTTCATGCACACCGAGACCCACGAGCAGGTTGCGGCCGACGACAAGGCCATGGCCGACGCGGCCAAGTGGCTGAAAGGCAACGAGACCTGCGTTGTCACGCTGTGGAACGGCGCGCCGCTGATCGTGGCCGCACCGAACTTCGTCGAACTCGTGATCACGGAAACCGACCCGGGTGTGAAGGGCGACACCGCCGGCACGGGCGGCAAGCCAGCCACGCTGGAGACCGGTGCCGTGGTGCGCGTGCCGCTGTTTGTGCAGCAGGGTGAGAAGATCAAGGTCGATACGCGAACCGGCGAATACGTCTCGCGCATCAAGTGATGCGGCGATGCCCGCGGATGCCGCGCGCGCCATCCCGCGTTCCACGTCGTCACCACGCCATGGGCTTCCGGCCATTGCTGGGATCAGTGAGGTAGAAGCATCGTGAATTCCAGCCAGACCGCACGCCCTGTCGACCTGCTGATCGAGGCACGCTGGGTGGTGCCGGTGGAACCGGCCGGGACGGTGCTGGAACACCACGCCGTGGCCGTGCGGGGTGGCGTCATCGAGGCCCTGCTGCCCAGCGCCGAGGCAGCCGCGCGCTACGCCCCGCGAGAGCGCATTGTCCTGGACGAGCACGCGCTGATCCCGGGCCTGGTCAACGCGCATACGCACAACCCGATGACGCTGATGCGCGGTCTGGCGGACGACCTGCCGCTCATGACCTGGCTGCAGCAGCACATCTGGCCGGCGGAAGCCAAGGCCATGAGCGCGGACTTCGTGCGCGACGGCGTCGAACTGGCCATCGCCGAGATGCTGCGCGGCGGCACCACCTGCTGCAACGAGAATTACTTCTTCCCCGACGTGCAGGCGGCCACTTACCGACGTCACGGTTTCCGCGCCATGGTCGGACTGCCGGTGATCGAGTTTGCCAGCGCGTGGGCGCGTTCCCGCGACGAGTATTTCGACAAGGCGCTGGCGGTGCACGATGAATTCCTAGGCGAGGCCCTGCTCGGCACCGCCTTCGCGCCGCACGCACCCTACACGGTGAGCGACGCCAGTTTCGAGCGCGTACGGTTGCTGTCGGACCAGCTCGACATCCCGGTGCATGTCCATCTGCACGAGACGGCGCAGGAAATCGCCGATTCGCGCCGCGAGCACGGCGTGCGGCCGCTGGCCCGGTTGACCGGACTGGGCCTGGTCAACGACCACCTCATCGCCGTGCACATGACCCAGCTCGATGCGGCCGAGATCGCCCAATGCGCCGAGGCCGGGGTATCGGTGGTGCACTGTGCCGAGTCCAACCTGAAGCTGGCGTCGGGCTTCTGCCCGGCGGAAGCCCTGCGCCGCGCCGGTGTGAACCTTGCCATCGGGACTGACGGGTGCGCCAGCAACAACGATCTGGACATGTTCGGCGAAATGCGCACGGCCGCCCTCCTGGCCAAGGGCGTGTGCGGCGATGCCAGCGCCCTGGATGCCACCGCCACGCTGCGTGCGGCCACGCTCGGCGGCGCACGCGCCCTGGGTTGGGGCGAGCGCATCGGTTCGATCGAGCCGGGCAAGCAGGCGGACCTCGTCGCCGTGCGTCTGGATGCGCTGGAAACACAGCCGGTTTTCCATGTCGTGTCGCAGTTGGTGTACGCCTGTGCGCGCCACCAGGTGAGCGACGTGTGGATTGCCGGAGTGCGCAAGCTGCGCGACGGCGCGCTGGTGGACGTGGACGTGGCCGATCTGCGCGGCCGGGCCCGTGCCTGGCGCGAGCGCCTGGCCCACTTTGATTGAGGCCCCGAGCATGAGCGGTCGCGGTGCAGCCGAGTCCTTGCGCACGACGGGCGCCGCACACGCCGCGCTCAACGTCGATCCGCGCGAAACCGCGAAGTTCGACCGGCTCGCCAGCCGCTGGTGGGATCCCGACGGCGAGGCACGGCCGCTGCACGACCTGAATCCCGTGCGCCTGGCCTATGTTGCCGCCCGGGTGCCGTTGCGCGGCGCGCGGGCGCTCGATGTGGGCTGCGGCGGTGGTCTGTTGAGCGAGGGACTGGCGCGGGCCGGCGCCGCGGTCACGGCGATCGACCTGGCCCCGAACGTGATCGAGGTGGCGCGGCTGCACCTGCACGAGTCGCGGCTCGAGGTCGACTACCGCGAAGCGAGTGCGGAAGCCCTTGCCGCCGAGCGGCCCGGCTCCTTCGACGTGGTGACCTGCATGGAGATGCTTGAGCACGTGCCCGATCCGGGCAGCGTGATCGCCGCCTGCGCCCAACTGCTCAAGCCGGGCGGGCACCTGTTCCTGTCCACGCTCAATCGCACGCCGGCGGCCTTCGCCCTGGGCATCATCGGCGCGGAATACCTCGCGCGCCTGCTGCCGCGCGGTACCCACGACTATGCCCAGTTCATCCGTCCCAGCGAGCTGGCGGCGGCGCTGCGGGCCGCAGGTCTGCAGCTCGAGGACCTGAGCGGACTGGCCTACAACGCGCTGACGCGCCGCGCCCGCATCACCCGGTCCGTGGCCGTCAACTATCTTGCGTGCGCGATGAAGCCGTCGCGCGAGCCCGCATGATCCTGTTTGAGCGCGAACTCGATGCGGTGCTGTTCGATCTGGATGGCACCCTGGTCGACAGCGCCCCCGACCTCGTGGCCGCGATGCATCGACTGCGGGCCGAAGTCGGCGCCGGCGGCTTCGATCCAGCTTCCGTCGCCGCGGTTGTCTCCAAGGGCGGGCGCGCCATGCTGCGACGCGCCTTTCCCGACGCGGACGAGGCGCGCATTGACACCCTGCTGCCGCGCTTTCTCGACCTGTATGCCGACTCCCTCGCCACGCACACGCGGCCCTACGCCGGCGTCGAGCCGCTGCTGGCGGCGATCGAGGCGCGCGGTGCGCGCTGGGGTATCGTCACCAACAAGCCCGGCTGGCTGGCGCGGCCCCTGGTGCAGCGCCTTGGCTGGGGCCAGCGCCCCGCCGCCCTGGTCAGCGGCGACTGTCTGCCGGTGAAGAAGCCCGATCCGGCGCCGGTGCTGCACGCCTGTACGCTGGCGGCGCTGGATCCGGCGCGCTGCGCCTACGTCGGCGACGATCTGCGCGACATCGAGGCGGGCCGGGGCGCCGGGATGCTCACCGTGGCGGCGGCCTGGGGCTACCTCGATGGCGACGACCCGGCGCAGTGGGGGGCGGATCTGGTGGCCGCCTCGCCGCAGGTGCTCATGCGCGCCCTGCGCCTGCCGGCATGAGCGGCACGGACGCCGGCCGCAGCGCCGTGCCCTTGGACAAGCTGCTGCAGGCGCGTCCCGAGCAGACCGTCGTCCGCGTGTTCCTGCCGCGCGAGCAGCGCGACGCCGTGCTCGCCTTCGAGGCGGTGGTGTTCGAACTGGAGCAGGCCCTGTGGCATATGCGCGAGCCGCAGGCGGCCGCGCTCAAGCTGCAGTGGTGGGCGGAGGAATGGAACCTGCTCGCGCAGGGCGCCGCGCGCCATCCTCTGTCGCACCACCTGCCGGTGCCGGCGCGGGCGGTCCCGACCCTGCGCGCGGCTGCACCGCGCTGGGGCGAGGCCGCCCTGCACCTGCTCGACGACGCCCCCGCCGCGGCCGATTTTTCCGCCCAGATGGAGCTGCTCGGGCGTTTCTACATGCCGCTGGCGGAAATCGAGGCGGCGCTGTTCGGGCGCGGCAGCGCGGCGGCCCCTGCACGTGCCGCTGCGTTCCTGCTGCGCGAGCTCGGGCGCTTGTCACTGGGCCAGGCCCCGCACCGCGTCAGCGTGCCGCTGCACTTGCTGGCGCGACACCAGTTGCGGCGCGAATCGCTGATGGAGGACACGCCGGCGCGCGAAGCCCTTGTGCACGACCAGCTCGAGGCCTTGGGGCGACTGCACACCGCGGTCTCGGACGCCGACCTGGGACTGCCGCTGCGCCTGCGCCTGCGTCTGGATCGGCGGCTGGCCGCACGTGCGCGACGGTCGGCACGACCCTCGCAGGTGCTGCGCGACGCATCGCCTCTGCCCCTGGCCACGGCCTGGCATGCCTGGCGTGCCGCGCGTGGGGCGGGCTGATGCGGGCGGGCTCCGGCCGGAAGCCGTCGCACGTCGGACGGCGCTGCTAAGCTATTGACACCGCGTCGACGTGCCCTCAGCTAGCGTCGACACACCAAGGGCGTCATCCGCGGCGCCGAGGATCGACCCATGCGCCAGTTCGACAGCGCCGCGCGCGCCCTACCCGACATCGCCAAGGAAGCCCGTCCCGGCGTCGCCGGAGCCCTGGACTGGGTCGGCATGGGCGACATCGAGATTCCGGTCAGCCTGCTCACGCCGGCGGGGCAGACCATGCAGGCCGGGGCCCGCGTCACCGCCTACGTGAACCTCTCCCGGCCCGAAGTGCGCGGCATCCACATGTCGCGCCTGTATCTTCACGTCGACAAGCATCTCGGCAGCGAGCCGCTGACGCCCTGCGCATTGCGCCGCCTGCTGAAGGACTTCCTGGAGTCCCACGCCGAGCTCTCCGATCGTGCCATGGTGCGCATCGCCTTTGACCACCTGGTGCGGCGGCGTGCCCTCAAGAGCGACAACAGCGGCTGGCGCTCCTACCCGGTGGAAATCACCGCGGTGATGGACCGCGGCCAATTCAGCCTGGAACTCGGCGTCGAGGTCGTCTACTCCAGCACCTGTCCCTGTTCGGCTGCCCTGGCGCGACAGCTGATTCAGGAGCAGTTCGCCGAGGATTTTTCCCGCAGGGATGCGCTCGACTTCGATGCCGTGATGGCCTGGCTGGGCAGTGAACAGGGCATCCGTGCCACGCCGCATAGCCAGCGCAGCAGCGCCGAGGTGCGGGTCAAGCTTGCTCCCGGTTTCGACTTCCCCATCGTCGATCTCATCGATCGTATCGAAGGCGCCCTCAAGACCCCGGTGCAGACCGCGGTGAAGCGCGTGGACGAACAGGCCTTCGCCGAACTCAACGGCCAGAACCTCATGTTCTGCGAGGACGCCGCGCGGCGCATGCAGCAGGCCCTGGACGCCGATGAGCGCATCGCCGACTTCTGGCTGCGCGCCTCTCACTACGAAAGCCTGCATCCGCACAACGCGGTGGCCGTGGCGAGCAAGGGCGTTGCGGGTGGCTACAGCGGCGGCGCGGACGCTTTCGCACCGCTGCGGACGCGCTGACGCCCTCCTGCCGCGCATCGATTCGCAGGCGCAAGGAAGCGCGCCTGCGGCCGCAACGATCACCGACGCGGGTGCCCGATCGATGCCCATCCGGTCACTCCGGGGTCGTGCAATCGCTGACATCGCGCCAATGCCGCACTCCGTGCGGCCTTGGCGTCCTGCGTCGCACTACGGCATTGGCGCCTTGGGCAGCAAGAGAGGATCCAGCCGTACCTCGAACCAGTTGAAGCCCCAGTGCAGGTGCGGCCCGGTGGCCCGCCCGGTCATGCCCGCTGCACCGATCACCTGGCCGCGCGAGACCCGATCGCCCGGCTTCACGTCCAGGCGCGACAGGTGCAGGAAATTGGAGCTGAGGCCGAAGCCGTGGTCGATCAGCACGGTGCCGCCGGTTAGATACAGGTCGGGCCTGGCGAACGTCACGAGTCCGGGTGCCGGGGCTCTCACCGGGGTGCCCTCGGGCACCGCGAGATCCATGCCCGAGTGCGGCGCGCGTGGCTCACCGTTGTAGACGCGCTGGTTGCCGAAGCGGCCGCTGATGCGGCCTTCCACGGGCAGGGCAAAGCCGCCGGCAAAATCCTCGCGCGCATCGTCGCGCTCGCGCGCTGCGGCCACCTCGGCCTGTTCGCGCGCGATGCGGGCCGCGATCTCGGGCGGCGGATTCACCGTCTTGGGCGGCACACCTTCGACGCGCTCGATCGGCCAGTCGCGCGGCAGCACGGTGACGGCGATGCGCGAGTGCCTGCCGCCGGGCAGGGCCAG
This sequence comes from Rhodanobacteraceae bacterium, assembly GCA_035370085.1. Lineage (GTDB taxonomy): Bacteria > Pseudomonadota > Gammaproteobacteria > Xanthomonadales > Rhodanobacteraceae > Tahibacter. Next base: position 6,606 of record DAOOVM010000021.1, read on the forward strand.
TTGCAGGGTGAGCGGTCCTTTTTCGTCCCGCCCCGCGCCGAACACGAGGGTGCCGTCGTCACCCACGCGCAGCGCGCGATCCCCCAGGCGCGCCTGCGTGCCCGCGGGCACGTGCCCGATGACGAGGCCGCCCTGGGATACCTCCCGCGGCAGGTCGATCGCCACCGGGGCGCTGCGGGCCGACGCCGCCTGGCACGCCATCGTGGCCAGCAGAACCAGGCCGGCGGGCAGGATGCCCCGGCGAGACTCCGCGCCGACAACCGAGGCGTGCGCGCCGGCCCAGGTGCTGTCGCGACGGCGCCGCCCAAGTCCCGTGCGCAGACCGGCATCGACGCCGTGCCGGGGCCGCGAGCGCGCGGCCACCGCCGGGCTCATCGGGCGAAGGCCAGTCGCTGGCCGTGGATGCCATCGGCGAGACGCTGACCATCGAAGGCCAGTCGACCATTGACGAAGGTGGCAGCGATGCGCGCGCGGAAGCGGCGGCCGAGAAACGGCGACCAGCCGCACTTGGCCAGGATCCGCCCGCCGGTGACCTCGGTGCCGCCGTGGGGATCGACCAGCGTGAGATCGGCGTGGAAGCCCTCGCGCAGGAAGCCGCGCTCGACGATGCCGAAGCGCAGGGCAGGGGCGTGGCAGGCCTTGCGCACGAATTGCGTCAGGTCGAGCTTGCCTTCGTGCACCAGTTCGAGGGCCGAGATGACGAAGTCCTGCACCAGGGGCAGACCGGAGGGGGCCTTGTCGTAGACCTGCTTCTTCTCCTCATAGGTATGCGGCGCATGGTCGGTGGCCAGCACGTCGATGCGGTCCTCGATGATGGCGTGCAGGAGGGCGTCACGGTCGCTCGCCTCCTTGATCGCCGGATTGCACTTGATGAGGTGCCCGAGCACGCGATAGTCCTCGCGGGCGAAATGCAGGAAGTGCACGCAGGTCTCCGCCGTGATCTGTTTGCCTTCCACCGGTCCGGGCGCGAACAGCGCCAACTCGTCCGCAGTCGAAATGTGCAGCACGTGCAGCGAGGTGCCGTGGCGTCGCGCCAACTCCAGCGCCAGTTGCGTCGACTTCAGGCAGGCCTCGCGCGAGCGGATCTCGCCGTGGATCTCCGCCGGAATGGCCTCGCCATGACGTGCGCGCGCCGCCGCGTGATTGGCCTCGATGCTGGGGGTGTCCTCGCAGTGCGTGATGATCGGCACCGGGCAGTCGCGGAAGATCGCATCGAGCACCTGCGGATCGTCCACCAGCATGTTGCCGGTAGACGCGCCCATGAACACCTTCAAGCCGGGCGTGCTGGCGGGGTCGATGCGGCGGATCGCTTCGAGGTTGTCGTTGCTGGCGCCGAAATAGAAGCCGAAGTTGGCGCGCGCGCGCCCCTGGGCGCGGCGGTACTTGTCTTCCAGCGCCGCTGCGTCGAGCGTGGGCGGCCTGGTGTTGGGCATTTCCAGGAAGCTCGTCACGCCGCCGGCGACCGCCGCGGCCGATTCGCTGGCGAGATCGCCCTTGTGCTCCAGGCCAGGCTCGCGGAAATGCACCTGCGCGTCGATGACGCCGGGCAGCAGCCACTGGCCGCCGGCGTCGAGTACGCGCTCGTCGGCGCGTGCGGCCAGCCCGCTGCCGATGGCTTCGATGCGTCCGCCGCGGATGCGCAGGTCGGCGACGCGGCGCTGGCCCTCGTTGATCAATTCGGCGTCGCGGATGAGCCAGTTCATGGAAGTTGCTCCGGTGATGGGGCGCGGCAGCAGCGCAGGGTGAAGTGGTGGGGCACTGGATCGGCGCCCCCGTGGCACAGCGGTTGGCAGCGTGCCAGGCGCCACAGCGCAAGCGTGCCGCCACGCAGCGGACCGAAACGCGCAACGGCGACGCGCGCGTAGTCGGAACAGCTGGGATGGAAGCGGCAGCGTGCGCCCAGCAGCGGGCTCAGGATTCGCTTGTAGAGCGCCAGCAAAAGGAGTATCAGCTTCGTCACTGGACGGGTCGCACGGCGCGTCCGCAGGCTGCGAATAGGCGCAGTTTGCAGCGGTTGCCGCTGTGGGGGAACTAGGCTATAACACGCGGCCGCCAAGCCACAACGGTGAACTCGAGATGGCGAAAAGCAAGGCTGTTACCGCCAAGAAGGGCGTAGCGAGAGCGAAGCCGTCCGCATCGGGCAAGGGTGCCAAGCCGAAGCCCGTGGCCGCCAAGAAGGCAGTGGCGAAGCCAGCGAAGAAGGCCGCCAAGCCGGCGCCGAAGAAGCCGGCCGCACTGCCGCGCAAGCCGGCCAAGGCCGCGAAGCCGGTCGCCAAGCGACGGGACGCGCGCAGCCAGGCAGTGGCCAAGCCGAAGCCGAAGCCGGTCGCGAAGAAGGCCTCGGCGGCGAAGAAGGCCACAACACCCGTCGCCAAGGTGCCGGCGAAGGCCGCTGCGAAGCAAGCCCCCAAATCGGCAGTGAAGCCGGCACCTGCCACCAGGTCGGCGCCCGCGGGCAAGCACGCGCCCTCCGGCAAGCCACAGCCCAAGCCCTCCGCGCCGAGCCTCGCCAGACCCGTCACCGCGGTCGTGAAGGCCGGCAATCCGATCAGTCCTCCGCCGCAGAAAACAGTGAAAGTCGAAGAAGCCCCCAGGAAAGCCACTGCCCGCAAGGGCGTCATCGCCCCCGCGTCCGCCGAAACCGGTATCACCATGGAGGGCGGCCGCTACGCACTCGCCGCCACCACCCACGTCGACCTGCCCAAGGGCTACCGTCCTTCCAACGACGAGGAGTACATGGGGCCGACGCATCTGGCCTATTTCCGCCAGAAGCTGCGCGATTGGCGCGAGCAACTCGTGGAGGAGTCCAAGCAGACCATCGACAATCTGCGCGACGAAGTGCGCGACATCGGCGACGAGGCCGAGCGTGCCACGCGCGAAACCGAGAACTCGCTGGAACTGCGCACGCGCGACCGCTACCGCAAGCTGATCGCCAAGATCGACAAGGCGCTCAAGCGCATCGAGGAAGGGCGCTACGGCTACTGCGAGGAAACCGACGAGGAGATCGGCATCGAGCGCCTCGAGGCTCGTCCGATCGCTACCCTGTGCCTGGACGCGCAGGAGCGCTGGGAGCATCGTCAACGCCAGATGGGCGACTGAGCTGCCGCCTCCGCTGACCGCGAACGACGCCCCGCCCTGCGCGGGGCGTCGCCGTTCTGGCGTCCGCCTGCCTACCCCGTGGACCTGGGGCGCGCCAGTGGGTCCCGGCCACGGGCACACGGGCCGGCGAGCGCCACCGCCGCGCCGCGACCGGCTCAGACGCTGCCGTCGCCCTGTCCGGCGGCGCGACGCAGGCGATCGCGCAGCGCGGCGGCAATGCCGCTGCCGGGCGGATTGACCGCCACCAGCACGTCCAGCGCGCGCAGGTCCGCCTCGCGCAGGCAGGCGTAGAGTGCCCGCGCCTGCGTGCGCGGCGAGCGTGGCAGGGCGATCCACACGAGGTCGGCATGCGTTGGCGGTGGCGGCAGGGTGGCCAGCAGGCCCACGCGCAGGCCGTCGGCACGACTTGGCGCGGCGACGCGAAGGGCGTCGTCGAGGTCGTCGGCCAACAGCACGCGCGCGCGCGGTGCGTAGTGCGAGATCTTGCGGCCCGGGCTGGGCACGTTGCCGCCTGCGCCCTGCACGGTCCGCCCCAGCACCCGCTGCAGCAAGCGCGGCGTGATGCTGCCGGGACGCAGCAGGCGCGCCGCGCCGCCGCTGAGATCGATGATCGTGGACTCGATGCCGACGCGGCAGGGGCCGCCATCGAGGACCAGGTCGACGCGCTCGCCGAGTTCCTCGCGCACATGCTGGGCGGTGGTGGGGCTCACCCGGCCGTAACGATTGGCCGAGGGCGCCGCGATGCCGCCGCCGAAGGCTCCCAGCAGGGCCTGGGCCAGCGCATGCGCCGGCGCACGCAGGGCGATGGTGTCCGCGCCACCGGTGACCGCCGCCGGCACATCCCGGCGGCGCGGCAGCACCAGAGTGAGCGGCCCGGGCCAGAAGGCCGCGGCGAGTCTGCGCGCCTCCTCAGGCACCTGCCGGGCCCAGTCGTCGATCTGTCCGGCGTGGGCCAGGTGCACGATCAGTGGATGGTCGCTGGGACGCCCCTTCGCGGCGAAGATTCGGGCCACGGCGTCCGGGTTGCGCGCATCCGCACCGAGTCCGTAGACGGTCTCGGTCGGAAACGCCACCAGGCCGCCGGCGCGCAGCCGCGCCGCGGCCTCCTGCAGGCGCGCGGCAGCGCCCGGCGTGGGATCCGCGCCGCTCATGACCGGTCCCGAGCGTCAACCCAGGCGCGCGTACCTGCGCGGGAGACGCAGCGCAGGACGCGCTGCTGCTCCGGATCGATGCAGAAGAGGTGCAGCCAGGCGCCGTCAACCAGCTGCGCCACGGTGGAATTGGCGTCGATGGCGCGCGCCAGCCGCTCCGGCGGGGCCTCCACCCACACCGACAGGCGCTGCGGCGCATGGCGCCAGGCGTGGCCGTCGTGCAGGGACTGCAGGGGCAGGCCGATGCGCAGGTCGCCGCCGTTGCCCTCGAAGACTCCGATGCCGCCACCAACCACGTTGTGCAGCGTCTTGTCGCCGCTGCCCCAGCGGTGATTGTCGACACTGGAGGCGAAGTACTGCAGATTGATCCAGTGCGCCACCACCATGGGGGCAGCCAGGATCTGCGCCAGCAGTTCCCCCTGCGCATCGTGACGGTAATCGTAGTCGTGCAGGAAGCAGCGACCGGCGAGATCGATGTGGCGCGTGCGACGGCGCGGTGCGGCAATGAAGCCGGCGTTGTTGGCCAGGCCCCATTCCGGACGCACCTCCGACCAGTCGACGGCGCGTCGGCGCAGGGCGCGGTCCAGTGCCGCCGCAGATTGCTGGCCCAGGCCAAGCGCCGCCGCGCGTTCCGCCTGCGCCTGTGCCGTGGCGCGCTGCAGCCAGGCGCGGGTGCGTTCAAGCAGCCCTGCCGCCGGGACTGGGCCGGGCGCATCGGCATCGAACAGGCGCACCGTGTCGGTGGTGGTGTCGTGCAGGGCGGCAACGAAGCGGGTGTCGTCGTCGATGCGGCGGCCGCGCGCGTGCAGGCCGGCGCGCACCTCGGGCGAATTGAGCAGATCGGCGAGGAGGCGTGCGTTGACGTCGCCGCTGTGGCCGCCGCAGGCGCCGCAGGCGAGGCTGGCCGCGTGCGGATTGTTGCGGCTGCTGCTGCCGTGTCCCACCAGCAACACCACGGGGGCGAGCTCGCCGTGCAGGCCCATGCCGTCGAGCGCATGGGCAGCGAGGTCCACGCGCGCCGCCGGGTCGAGGCCGAGCAGGCGCGGGCGCACGCCGGCGTGCGCCGCAGCGCCGGTGCGGGCCGGCGTCGTCCCACGCAGCGCCCAGCCGTCGCGCAGCAGGGATGCCGCGGCGGCCCAGCCGACCGCCTCCACGTAGGCGAAGCCGCCGGTGGCGCTGCTGCGCAGCGCACGCCAGGCGTCACCGAGATGACGCCGCATGCGCGCGCGCCGTGTCAGACGCGCGGTCGCGGCAGGGTCCGCGGCGACTTCCGTGGACTGCAGGCGGGGCGCCAGCAGGCCGGGCACGCAGGCCTGCGCAGCCTCCGCGCCGAGCGCGTGGTGCGCCACCGCCATGCCGAAGAATCCGGCGGTGCCGTGGGTGCGCACGCCCGCATCGCAGGACTCCAGTGCGCGGCGCAGGCGCTCGGAGCGCACGTCGATGCAGAACACCGCCTGCAGCGTCGGTCGCGCGGCGGCAGAGGCCGTGGCCGGAGGCTCGAGGAGGCGGCGGTGCAGGGGCTGCTGCCAGTGCCGCTCGGTGGCTTCCAGACGCTGCCAGGCCAGCGCGTCGGACTGCGTGGCCGGAGCGCCCCGGGCGGCCTGCCAGCGGTGCAGCAGCGACGGCTGCGCGCAGCATGTCGCCAGCACCCATTCCCAGCCGAGCCGGATTGCCAGCAACTGTTCCAGTTGGTCGTCGTCGCCGCCCTGCAATCGCGCCTCCCAGCGCCGCCAGGCGCAAAAGGCGGCCCAGCCGTTGATATCGAGCAGCAGCGCGGTGAACTGTTCCTCCCACTCCTGCGCCGCCAGGCCCAGCCCAGCGCAGGCTGCCGCAATCAGCTCGCGGTGATCGCCGGGCAGTCGGCCTATGTGTCGCGCCAGTTGCGGCAGTCCGCTGTAGAGCGAGGGCGCGGGGTCGCTACTGGCCAGTTCGCGCCAGGCGGCATACAGCCCACCGCTGCGCGCGGCCCGCCAGCGCGCCTGGCCGCGATCGAACCACGCCGCGCAGTGCTGCCCGATGGCGTGGACGAGGAGGTCGCGACAGGCAGGCAGTCCCTGCGCACGACGCGCCTCGTCGAGTAGGTCGATGAAGAGCAGGCGCCGCGGTGCAGCGGGAGCGGCGCCGTCCGCGGCGGCCGCCGACGATGCGGCATGTGGGTCCGCGGGCGGCAGAGTCGCCGCGCCGCTGAGGCGCTGGACGCGCGCGCAGGCCTCGCGGAACGGCCGGTCGATCCAGCCCCACCAGGGGTTCACGGCGATGGCGCGATCCAGCGGCCAGTTCGGCGCGATGCGCGCACAGGCAGCCGCAAGCGCCTGATCGAGCGTCGGCGGCGCCGGGGTGGGGTGGGGCAGAGGCAGTGCGACGCTCATGCGTGACGTTGTCCCAGGGCAGGGGTGGCGGCGGTGGGTGCCCACAGGCGCAGCACCAGGGCCCCGAGCGGGGCGTCGAGATGGAACCCGGCGTAGGCGTGCGGGTAAAGCCAGCGCGATACCCGCCCGTGCGGCCGGCGCAGCACCATCGCCTGGACCGCCGCCAGGCCGATCAGGCAGGCAGCGGCCGCGGCCAGGGTGGGCAGCGATGCCGGCACGGCCGCAGGCGCAAGCACCAGCGCGAGCAGCTGGTGGCCGGCGGCGTAGGCCAGCGCGAGAGTGGCGGCGCCCAGCAGCAGGCGCGCGCGCAAGGCCGCGACGGATCCATCTGCGGCGACGGCGCACAGCGCCGGCAGCCCGAGCAGTGGCGCCAGCGCCAGGACGGCCGCTGCGGCGGCGTCGCGCGGATCGAAGGCCCCGAGCGCAAAACCGAGGCCGAGGACCAGGGTCGCCACGCCGCAGGTCAGCGCGGCGAGCGCGGGCGCGGGCGGCTGGGTTCGCGCCGGTGGCGCGACGGCACTGCCCGCGGAGAGGAAGGCGTGGGCCTTGTAGAGGGAGTGCGCAAGCAGGTGCAACAACGCCAGCGGGTAGGCGCCGAGGCCGATCTCCAGCAGCATGAAACCCATCTGCGCACAGGTAGACCAGGCCAGCATCACCTTCACGCTGATGCGCGTGAGCATGACCAGACCGGCGAGGAGCGCGGTGATGCCGCCGCAGCACACCAGCACGCCGCGGGCCGTGGCGCTGGTTTCCAACACCGGGCCGAGGCGCAGCAGGACGAAGCCGCCGATGTTGACGATGCCGGCGTGCAGCAGGGCTGACACCGGCGTGGGCGCCTCCATGACCTGCAACAGCCAGCCGTGGAAGGGCAGTTGGGCGCTCTTGAGCACCACACCGGCGACCAGCAGCAGGGCGGCCGCCTGCAGCCGCGGATCCTCAGGCACGGCGCGCGCCGCCGCGGCGATGCGTTCCATGTGCAGATCGCCGACCGCCTGCATCAGCAGCAGCACGGCGACGCCGATGACGACGTCGGCGATCCGGCCCAGCAGGAACTTCTTGCGCGCAGCGAGGGTTGCACCCGGACGTCCGGCGAAATGCCGCAGCAGCGGATGCAGGGTGAGACTGGCGCCAACCCAGGCGAAGTAGAGCCACAGCAGATGCCGCGTCCCCACCAGCACCACGACCGCCAGCAGGGTCAGGCTCAGCCAGGCGAGGTAGCGTCCCTGGCGCGGCGAGCCATCAAGGTAGCGCCGCGAGTAGCGCACCACGACGGCGCCCAGCAGCGTCACCAGGGCCAGCATCAGCAGGCCCAGCCGATCAACGGCTGCCGTCGCGCCGGCCGTTGCGGCCAGGCGAACGAGCGCCCCGATCGCGGCGGCCGAGAGTGCCCCTTCGGCCAGCGCCCAGCCCAGGCGCTGGTGCCGGTGCGCGCCCAGGCCCAGGGCTGCGGCGCCACCGAGCGCCGCGACCAGGGCGAGTTCAGGCCAGGCGACCGGGGCGGCAAGGTGGCTCACGAAAGGCATGCGGACATCCCGATGGCAGAGGGCGGCGCATTGTGGGGGGTGCCTTCAGTTCCGTAAAATTCAAATAATCGGTAGGTTCGTTCTGTTTTATGGAACAGTGACGCGTGGCCCAGCTCAACTTTCACCACCTCAACTACTTCCGCGCGGTGGCGCGCGCCGGCAGCCTGACCGGCGCCGCGCGACAGCTGCACATTTCGCAATCGGCACTGTCCACGCAGATCCGCCAGCTGGAGGACCGCCTCGGTCAGGCGCTGTTCGAGCGGCGCGGCCGCAGCCTGGTGCTGACCGAGGCGGGGCGCATCGCCCTGGACTACGCCGAATCGATCCATGCCAGCGCCAGCGAGCTGCTTGCAGTGCTGCGCGACGGCGGCGGACCGGCACGCAAGCTGCTGCGCATCGGCGCGGTCGCCACGCTCAGCCGCAACTTCCAGGAAAGCTTTGTCGAGCCCTTGCTCGGCCGCGATGACGTCACCCTGGTGCTGCACTCCGGCAGCCTGGGCGAATTGCTCACGCGGCTGTCAGCCCACCAGCTCGATCTGGTGCTGTCCAACCGTCGGGTCGACGCCGATGCCGAGCACCCCTGGCGCTGCCGGCGCATTGCCCGCCAGGCTGTCAGCCTGGTGGGGCAGCCGCGCCGGCGCGGCAAGGCGTTGCGGTTCCCGCAGGATCTGCACGGGCTGCCGCTGCTGCTGCCCGGCCCGGACAGCGACCTGCGCGCGGCCTTCGACTTGCTGTGCGAGCAGCACGGCGTGCGCGTGCGCGTGCTGGCGGAGGTGGACGACATGGCGCTGCTGCGCGTCCTGGCGCGCGCGGCGAGTGCGCCGGCCGTGGTGCCGCGCGTGGTGGTGCGCGACGAACTGCGCAGCGGGGCGCTGCAGGAGTACTGCGTGCTGCCGAACCTGCATGAGGACTTCTTCGCCATCGCGGTGCGGCGCCAGTACCAGCACCCGCTGATCCGTGGCTTGCTCGCGCGCAGCGAATCGGAGGTGCTGGCGATCTAGCGGCCGGACGAGGGCACGGCACAGCGGCCGCGGCGCTGCCGGCGCGTGCAGGCCGCCACCGGCTAGGCGGTGAACTGCAGCCGGGCCAGCTCGGCGTAGAGGCCGCCCTGCCGCAGCAGTTCGGCGTGTGTGCCCTGGGCGACGATGCGACCGCCATCGAGCACGACGATGCGGTCGGCGCTCAGCACCGTGGCCAGGCGATGGGCGATGACCAGGGTCGTGCGCTCGCGCATCAGCCGCTCCAGGGCTTGCTGGATCGCCGCCTCGCTCTGGGCATCGAGGTTGCTGGTGGCCTCATCCAGCAACAGGATGGGCGCTGCCTTGAGCACGGCGCGGGCAATGGCGATGCGCTGCTGTTGGCCGCCGGAGAGGCGCATGCCGCGTTCGCCGAGGTAGGTGTCGTAGCCTTGCGCCTGCGCGGCGATGAAGTCGTCCGCTTCCGCGGCCCGTGCGGCGGCCGCCACCTCCTCGGCGCTGGCGTCGCTGCGTCCGAAGCGGATGTTGTCCAGCGCACTGGCGCCGAAAATGACCGTGTCCTGGGGCACCAGGGCGATGGCACCGCGAAGTTCCGCCAGGGCCAGCGCGCGCAGATCCACACCGTCGATGCGGATGCTGCCGTGCTGCGGATCGTAGAAGCGCAGGAGCAGATGGAACACGGTGCTCTTGCCGGCACCCGAAGGCCCAACCAGGGCGACGGTCTCGCCGGGGCGCACGTCGAGGCTGAAGTCCTGCAGGGCCGGCTGGTCGGGACGGGTGGGGTAGCGGAAACTGACCTGTTCGAAGGCGATGGCCCCGCGCGGCGGTCGCGACAGGGCCGTCGGCGCGGTGGGTGAGCGGATACCTGGCTCGGTCGCCATGAGTTCGCCGATGCGTTGCATGGCACCGCCGGCTCGCAGCACCTCGCCCCACACCTCGGTGAGGGCGCCCACAGAGCTCGCTGCGAGCACGGCATACAGCACGAACTGACTGAGGATGCCGGCATCGAGGCTGCCGCCGACCACGGCCTTGGCGCCCGCCCACAGCACCAAGGTGATCGCACCGAACACCAGCACGATCACCAGGGCGGTCAGGCCGGCGCGGGCGCCGATGCGCCGCCGCGCCGTGCGCAGCGAACGCACGATGGCCGAGTCGTAGCGCGAGCGCTCCACCTCTTCGCGTGCGTAGGCCTGCACCGCGTACATGGCATTGAGGGTCTCATTGGCCACCGCCGCGGCATCGGCGATGCGGTCCTGATTCTCCTTCGACAGGCGCTGCAGCTTGCGCGCGGACACGACGATGGGCAGCACGACCAGCGGAATCACCAGGGCCGCGTAGCCGGCCAGGCGCGGGCTGGTCCAGACCAGCGCAGCCGATGCGCCGAGGAAGGTCACCATGCTGCGCAGCGCCACCGACAGCCCCGAGCCGATCACGCTTTGCACCAGCTCGGTGTCGGCGCCCAGGCGCGAGATCAGTTCGCCCACGCGCGTGCGCTCGTAGAAGGCCTGATCCAGCGTGAGCAGGTGGGCGTAGAGGCGGCGGCGCAGATCGGCCACGACGCGCTCACCCAGAAGGCTGACGCAGAAGAAGCGCGCGGCGGTGGCCAGGGCCAGCACCACGGCGACCCCAAACAGGGCGAGGAAGCTGGCATTGATGCTGGCCGCATCCGCGTGCGCGAAGCCGCGGTCGATCATGTGGCGTACCGCCAGCGGCAGGGACAGTGTGGCGCTCGAGGACAATGCCAGGAAGCCCAGCCAGCCCAGCAGCAGGGCGCGGTAAGGCCTGAGGTAGGGCAGGACCAGGGCGAGGGCGGAGAGGGTCTTGTGCGCGGGGCGCGGCGCGCTCGGCGCAGGGGCGTCGGACATGGCGGTTTCCGCAGCGGGAGCGCGTCAGCAGCCAGGCTGCCACGCGGATGGCCCCGGCCGCACCCGCGGCCCGGGTCGGTCGGGACGATGGGGCTGCCCACACGGCGGCGCCCCCGGAGGCCTGCGATGGTGGCGGATGCTGTCCAATTCAACCAGTGTCGGCGTCGACGTCCTGCAGGGTGGCGCGCCCGCGACTGAGGTCCGCCAGCCACTGGCGCAGCGCCTCGACCCGTTGCGGCGGTAGTTCAAGCTCCAGGGTGGCCCCGCCCGCGTCGAAGCGCTCCGCGCGCTGCGCCGCCTCGAACTCCGCCAGCCGCGCACTGGCGGGCGCCAGCGCTGCGAAGGGCAGCCACACGCGCACGGTGCGTCGCGCCACGAGCGGCTCGCGCGCGGCGGTGCGCAGGCACTCCGCCGCGCAGCCGCCGTAGGCGCGCACCAGTCCGCCGGCGCCGAGCTTGGTGCCGCCGTACCAGCGCGTCACCACGACCATCACGCGGTCGCAGCCCTGCCCATCGATGGCCTGCAGGATGGGTCGGCCGGCGGTGCCGCCAGGCTCGCCGTCGTCGCTGAAGCGGTATAGCTGGCCGATCCGGTAGGCCCAGCAATTGTGCGTGGCGTCCGCCGTGCGCACGCGCTCGAGCCAGGCCAGGGCCTCGGGCGGCGTCGTCACGGGCGCAGCGAGGGCCAGGAAACGGCTCTTCTTCACTTCCTGCGCGTACTGCGCCGGTGCGGCCAGCGTAGACAGCGCGGGGATCACGGCTCGCGCGACAGCGCCGCGAGCTCGGGCGGCAGCCGGTAGGCAGGGTACTTGCGCTGGAACAGCGCGAGATTGTCCCGCGCCTCGGCGCGACGCCCCTCGCGCAGCAATTGCTGCATGAGCCCCACCCATGTCGCCGGCGGCAGACGCAGGTTCTGTTGCAGCACGGCCGAGCGGTTCGGAGCCACGAGCGGCGGCGCGGGCGTGGCCGATCCGCTCGCCTTGTCGGAGGTTGCCGCGGCCTCGGCCTCGCCCGCAGCGTCAGGCGGCCGCGCGCCGCTGGCCAGGCGCGCCTTGCGCTCCACCGCGTCCTCCGCGGCATCGGCGGGGAGGCGCGCGGCTTGCGCCTTGGACAGCCCCTCCTCGGCTGGTGGTGCGACCGCCGGTGTCGCGGCCGCCTCCGGTGCCGGGGCGGCGGGAAAGGGCCGCGGTGCTGGACCGGCGGCACCGCTGGGCAGCGTGTATTCGGTCACACCCGGCTGTTCTTCGCGGCGGGAGCGGGTCGCGCGCGCGGGAGCCGGCGCCGACTCCGTGCGCTCGGCGGGGACGGCCCCTTGCGCTGTCGCGCCGGCTGGCGCCGCGGACGCCTGCGGCTCAACGTTGGCCGCCGCAGCCGCTGGCGCGGCGGCCGGCGTGGGAGCGGCCGGAACGGCATGGTCCGCCCGGTGCGCGGGCTCGTCGCGCGCCTGCACCTCGATACGTCCTTCGGCCGCCGGTGCGACGACGCCGCGCAGAGCGCTCTCGCGGCTGTTCTGCTCGATGGTCGAGCGCAGCTGCCAGGCGACACCGGCCGCCAGCACCAGCCCTGCTGCGCTGCCCAGCGCCAGCCACCAGGGGTGCAGCCGCGCACGCGCGCGCGCTGGCAGCGTGGCGCGCAGATGCGGGTTGACGGCGCGGTGCGCCATCGCCAAAACGGCGGCGTCGAGCGCGGCGTCCGGCTCGGCCGCGGGCAGTCGCCGGTAGAGCGCGGCCGTGGCGGTCTCCTCGCCGGCGAGCAGGCGCTCGAGCTCGTGGTCGCTGGAGGGTTTGCCGCTCATTCGGAAAATCTCTGCCGTATCTTGGCCAGCGCGTAGCGCAGGCGCGACTTCACCGTCTCGTGCCCGGCGCCGGTGACGGCAGCGATGTCCTCCAGGCCCAGCCCCCACTCCATGCGCATCACGAAGGCCTCGCGCTGCTCCGCCGGCATGTCTTCCAGCGCGCGCTGCAGCCGCCGACGCTGCTCGAACTCGCCCAGTACGCGCTCGGGCCGCTGCTCCTCGGGTGCGTCCAGGTTGCGGAACAGTGCTTCGGCCTCGGCGGCGCCGACCTGGGGGCGCTGGCGGCGATGCAGGTCGACCACAAGATTGTGGGCGATCTGCAAAAGCCAAGTGGTGAATTTCGCCTCTGGACGGTAGCGCTCTCGCACGGCGATGACGCGGCTCCACACCTCCTGGAAGATCTCGTCGGCCGCGGCGCGGTCGCCGAGCTGGCGCATGAGGAAGCGGTAGAGCGTGCCGCGGTGGCGCCCATACAGGGACTCGAAGGCGCGCACTTCGCCGCGGCCATAGGCCAGCATGAGTTCCTCGTCGCTGCTCTCCCCCTGCATGGGATGGCAGGGTAAGGCATCGCCGCAGTCGGCGTCATCCGAGGGCGGCGCTGCGCTTCGGGCAATCCGCGGCCGACGGGATGCACCGCTGCACGCGCGGGGCACCCAGGCGTTCACACCCACAGGCTGTGCCTGCCCCGGCGCAGGCGCGTCTTGGGCGCGCGGGCGCCGGGACATGCCGCGACGCTCCGCCGCGGCGGCGCCGACCCCATCAGCGCGCGACGGCCACATCGTGCACCGGGGTCGGGGTCTGCAGCTCACGTGCACGCCGCACCAGGTTGATGAACTCTGCACGGTAGCCGGCGGTATCACTGCCGCGGGCCCCTTCGGCCAGTGCGGCGATGCGCCCCAGGTCGAAGTCGCCCAGATGCGTGGCTCCGCGCAGATTGTCGGCAAAGGCCGCGACCGCCGCGGCGAAGCGCAGGCGCTCGCCGGCAGCCGGGCGGATCTCCGATCGCGCGATGGGCCGCTCGATCAGGCGGCTGCGGTCGCCTTCGGGCTGCTTGTAGCGCAGCCGCAGGAAGGCCAGTTCGCCGTCGCGCCCGGGCAGCGCGGCCGGCGCATAGCGCAGGGGATCGCTGGCGCCGCTGCTCCCCTTGAGCGTGAGCTCGTACAGCGCGGTCACGTTGTGGCCAGCGCCGATCTCGCCGGCGTCAACGGCGTCGTTGTTGAAGTCCTCACGCCGCAGCAGGCGGTTCTCGTAGCCGACCAGGCGGTACTCCTCCACCACGGCCGGATTGAATTCGATCTGGATCTTGACGTCCTTGGCGATGGTCATCAGCGTGGCCACGAGGGAGTCCTGCAGCACCTTGCGGCCCTCGGCCAGCGTGTCGATGTAGTAGTGGTTGCCGTTGCCGACGTCGGCGAGCTGCTCGGCCAGAGCGTCGTTGTAGTTGCCCTCGCCGAAGCCGAGCGTGGTGAGGGCGATGCCGCTCTTGCGCTTGTCGGCGACGAGGGTCTTGAGGGCCTCGGTACTGACAGTGCCCACGTTGAAGTCGCCGTCGGTCGCCAGCAGCACCCGGTTCACGCCATGGGGAATGTAGGCCTGCTGCGCGGTCGCGTAGGCGAGTTCGATGCCGGCGCCACCGTTGGTGGATCCGCCGGCCTGCAGGCGATCGAGCGCAGCCGCGATGGTGTCGCGCTGATCGCCCGGGGTGGGCGG
>DAOOVM010000022.1:0-20534 GCA_035370085.1 Rhodanobacteraceae bacterium
GCTGCTGGTGCATCTCAAGCGCGGCGCGCGCCGGGTCGCCTGAGCCCATGCCGCTGCGAAACTGCGGTCGTCTCCTGCTTATCGCGGCCCTGAGCGGCCTGGCGATGGCGCCGCCCGGCGCGCAGGCCGACACGCCGGATGCCGCGACGGTCACGCCCTACCGGCCGACCGTGTCCAACCCGGCCGAACTGCCCGTACCGGGTTGGCTGGAAGCGGAGTTCGGTGGGCTGCGCGTGTTCGCTGCCGGTCGCGTCCGCGTCGACAGCGTGCCCTGGCTGCTCAAGTACGCCTTCGATGCCGACCACGGCCTGCTGCTCGGCGGCGATGCCTACGTCGCCCAGGACGCGCCGGGCGGCGTATCCCTGCGCGGCGTCGGCGACACCACCCTCGCCTGGAAGCAGCGTTTCGCTGCCGGCGATGCGGGCGACTTCGGCCTCGAAGCCGGCGTGACCCTGCCGAGCGCGCGCGACGGTCTCGGCGTGGGCAAGCCGCAGTGGCAGGTCAACGGCATCTACAGCCGCGATGTCGGCGCTGCGCATCTGGACGTGAACCTCGGCCTGGCCCATGCCGCGCAGCACGAGGCGGGCAGCTCGGCCTGGCAGCAGGCCTACGCCGCGGCGCTGTCCTGGCCGCTGGGTTCACGCTGGGGCGGCGCGCTGGAAGTCTCGGGCGCGCACCAGCGCGGCACGCCCGCCCAGGCGCAGGTGCTGGCGGCGCTCAACTACAATGTGTCGCCGCGCGTCGCACTTGACGCCGGCGCGGCCCGCGGCCTGTGCCGCCAGGCCCACGACCGCAGCCTGTTCGCCGGCGCCACGGTGCTGCTCGGCCGCCTGCGCTGACCCCCTTTCCCACCGTCCACCGCTGGAGCCTTCCGGTCCGGAGCGACCCCACGCCATGCTGAACATCGAACAGAAGATCGCCGCAGAAATCGCCGCCAAGCCGGCCCAGGTGCAGGCCGCCGTGGCCCTGCTCGACGAGGGCGCCACCGTGCCCTTCATCGCCCGCTACCGCAAGGAGGCGACCGGCGGCCTCGACGACACCCAGCTGCGCCTGCTGGAAGAGCGCCTGCGCTACCTGCGCGAGCTGGAGGACCGCCGCGCCGCCATCCTGGCCAGCATCGAGGAGCAGGGCAAACTCTCCGACGCTCTCAAGCAGGACATCCTCGACGCCGACACCAAGGCGCGCCTCGAAGACCTCTACCTGCCCTACAAGCCCAAGCGCCGCACCAAGGCGCAGATCGCCCGCGAAGCCGGCCTGGAGCCCCTGGCGCTCGGCCTGCGCGAGGATCCCACGCGCGTGCCCGAGGAATTTGCCCGCGGTTTTGTCAGCGCCGAAAAGGGCGTGGCGGACGTCAAGGCCGCGCTCGACGGCGCGCGCGCCATCCTGATGGAACAGTTCTCCGAGGACGCCGCCCTGGTGGGCGAGCTGCGCGACTGGCTGTGGCAGCGCGGGCAGATCCGCGCGCGCGTGGTCGAGGGCAAGCAGAACGAAGGCGCCAAGTACCGCGATTACTTCGACCACGCCGAGCCGCTCAAGACCATTCCCTCGCACCGCCTGCTGGCGCTGTTCCGCGCGCGCAACGAGGGCATCCTCGACCTGGAACTGGAGCCCACCGCACAGCCTGATCAGGGCCACCTCGAGGCCGAAGGCCGCGTCGCCGCGCACGTGGGTGTCGCCGCCCGCGGCCGCGCGGCCGATGCCTGGCTGCTCGACACCTGCCGCCAGACCTGGCGCATCAAGCTGCACCTGCACCTCGCCCTGGACCTGTTCGGCAAGGCACGCGAGGCAGCCGAGGACGAGGCCATCCGCGTGTTCGGCGACAACCTCAAGGACCTCATGATGGCCGCGCCGGCGGGTCCGAAGGTGGTCATGGGTCTGGACCCCGGCATCCGCACCGGCGTGAAGGTCGCGGTGGTCGACGGCACCGGCAAGGTGCTCGGCACTCACACCGTCTATCCGCACGAACCGCGCAACGAGTGGGACAAGTCCATCGCCCAGCTTGCCGCGGCGTGCAAGACCTTCGGCGTGAATCTCGTCGCCATCGGCAACGGCACGGCCTCGCGCGAGACGGACAAGCTGGTGGGCGAGCTGATGAAGAAGCACCCGGAGCTGAAGCTGGCCAAGATCGTGGTGAGCGAGGCCGGCGCCTCGGTGTATTCGGCCTCGGAAGTCGCTGCCAAGGAGTTCCCCGAGCTCGACGTCAGTCTGCGCGGCGCGGTGTCGATCGCGCGGCGCCTGCAGGACCCGCTGGCCGAACTGGTGAAGATCGAACCCAAGGCCATCGGCGTGGGCCAGTACCAGCACGACGTGAACCAGGTGAAGCTGGCGCGCGCCCTGGACGCCCGCGTGGAGGACTGCGTGAACGCCGTGGGGGTGGACGTGAACACGGCCTCGGCGCCCCTGCTGGCGCGCGTGGCCGGTCTGACGGCCTCGGTGGCGGAGAACGTGGTGAAGTTCCGCGACGCCAACGGCGCCTTCCGCACGCGCGAGCAGATCCGCAAGGTGCCGCGCCTGGGCGACAAGGCCTTCGAGCAGTGCGCCGGCTTCCTGCGCATCGCCCAGGGCGACAACCCGCTGGACGCCTCGGCCGTGCACCCGGAGGCCTATCCCGTGGTGGAGCGCATCCTCAAGCAGTGCGGCCGCGAGGTGAAGTCGCTGATCGGCGACATCGCCTTCCTGAAGACGCTCAAGCCCGAGCAGTTCACCGACGACAAGTTCGGCGCGCCCACCGTGCGCGACATCCTGAAGGAACTGGAGAAACCCGGCCGCGACCCGCGCCCGGAATTCGTCACCGCCACCTTCGCCGAGGGCGTGACCGAGGTGAAGGATCTCGTGCCCGGCATGATCCTCGAAGGCCGCGTGTCCAACGTCGCCGCCTTCGGTGCCTTCGTCGACATCGGTGTCCACCAGGACGGCCTGGTGCACGTCTCGGCGCTGTCGCACAAGTTCGTCAAGGACCCGCGCGAAGTGGTGAAGGCCGGCGACGTGGTGAAGGTGAAGGTGCTGGAAGTGGACCTGCCGCGCCAGCGCATCGCCCTGACCATGCGCCTGGACGATCCGCTGGGCGACGCGCGCCAGGCGCGCGAAGCGCGCGGCGGCGAGCGGCGCGACGAGCGCGGCCCGCGCCGCGACGGCGGCGGCCCGCGCGGCGGCACGCCCAAGCCCGGCAATGCGCCGGCACCCGGCAACAACGCCCTGGCCGAGGCCTTCGCCCGCGCGCGCAAGAGCTGACGGCCGGCCCCGCCGCGGCGATTGCGCCCGCGGCGGGGCCGCTGCACAGTGCGGCTTTCCGGCCGGAGCGTTGCGCATGACCCCTGCAGCACTGTCCTGCGCCTGCGCCCTGCTGCTGGGCCTGGGCGCGGCCGCCGACGCCGCCACCCTGCGCGCACGCGCCTGGCCGCTGCCGGTCGATGCCGTCGCCGCCCAGCCCAACCTCGATACCGATGCGCGCGGCCGCGTCCTGCTGAGCTGGGTGGAGCCCACGCCGGGCGGCCACCGCCTGCGCTACGCCCACTACGACGGCACGCGCTTCGCCGCGCCGCGCACCGCGGCCGAGGGCGCGCGCTGGTTCGTCAACTGGGCCGACGTCCCCGCCGTGCGCAGTCTCGACGGCGAGGCGCTGGCCGCCTTCTGGCTGCAGAAGCCGGCCGGCCCGGGCCAGGCCTACGACCTGCGCCTGGCGCGGTCGGCCGACGGCGAACACTGGGGCGCGGCGCGCACCGTGCACGACGACGGCGCGCGGGCCGAGCACGGCTTCGCCGCGCTGTGGCGCTGGCCCGGGCGATCGCTGGCCATCGCCTGGCTGGACGGCCGCCACGGCGGCGGCGAGGCGGGCCACGGCGCCATGAGCCTGCGCGGCGCCGTGTTCGACGCCGCGTTGGAAAAAACGCAGGAGTGGGAGCTGGATGCGCGCACCTGCGACTGCTGCCAGACCGACGTGGCCACGACCACGCGCGGGCCAGTGCTGGTGTACCGCGACCGCAGCGCCGAGGAAATCCGCGACATCGTGCTCGCGCGCTGGGATGGTGGCGGCTGGACGCCACCGCAGGCCGTGCATGCGGACGGCTGGAGGATGCCCGGCTGCCCGGTCAACGGACCGGCCGTGGCCGCCCGCGGCCACGCCGTGCTGGTTGCCTGGTACACCGCCGCCGGTGAGGTGCCGCGCGTGCGCCTGGCCCTGTCGCGCGACAGCGGCGCCCACTTCGCCGCGCCGCGGGAGGTGGCCCAGGGCGAGGTGGCCGGGCGCGTCGACGTGCTGGCGCATCCCGACGGCGGCTGGTGGGCGAGCTGGATCGGCGAGACGGCCGAGGGCGCGCAGCTGTGGCTGGCGCGCTACGACGCCACGCTGGCGGAAACCGCGCGTGCCGCTGTGGCGACGCTGCCGAAGGGCCGCGGCACCGGCTTTCCGCACCTGGCCGCAGCGCCGCGGGGCGTCTACGCCGTGTGGACGGACATCCGCGCCGGCAAGCCGTATCTTTCCGGCCTGGAAATCACCCTGGAGTGAGCATGGCCACGCGCTTCGAAGGCACCGACCGCTACGTCGCCACCGACGAGCTGAAGCTCGCCGTGAACGCCGCCATCGCGCTGCAGCGGCCGCTGCTGATCAAGGGCGAGCCCGGCACCGGCAAGACCCTGCTGGCGCAGGAGGTGGCGCGCGCGCTGGACGCGCCGCTGATCGAGTGGCACATCAAGTCCACCACCAAGGCCCAGCACGGCCTGTACGAATACGACGCCGTGGCGCGCCTGCGCGATGCCCAGCTGGGCGAGCCGCACGCCGCCGACATCGCCCGCTACATCGTGCCCGGCAAGCTGTGGCAGGCCTTCGAGAGCGAACACCGCGCGGTGCTGCTGATCGACGAGATCGACAAGGCCGACATCGAGTTTCCCAACGACCTGCTGCGCGAGCTGGACCGCATGGAGTTCCACTGCTACGAGACGCGCGAGACCGTCCGCGCCCGGCACCGCCCGGTGGTGTTCATCACCTCCAACAACGAGAAGGAGCTGCCCGACGCCTTCCTGCGCCGCTGCTTCTTCCATTACATCCGCTTTCCCGACGCGGACACGCTGGCGGCCATCGTCGCGGTGCACTTCCCCGACCTCAAGCGCGAGCTGCTGCACGAGGCGCTCAGCGCCTTCCTCGCCCTGCGCGACACCCCGGGGCTGAAGAAGAAGCCCACCACCTCGGAACTGCTGGACTGGCTCAAGCTGCTGCTGGCCGAGGACATCCCTGCCGAGGCGCTGCGCGAGAAGAATGCGCGCAAGGCCATTCCGCCGCTGTACGGCGCGCTGCTGAAGAACGAAGCCGACGTGCAGCTGTTCGAGAAGATCGCCTTCCTCGCGCGACGCGGCAACGCCTGAGCCGCTCCCCGAGTCGCACGCCACGCACGGCGCCCGGCCGCAAACGAAAAAGGCCGGGGATTCCCGGCCTTTTTCGTTTCCGCATGGCAGCGCAGCGATGTTACGGCTTGCGCTTGGACACCATGTCGAACATCGACGCGGCGCGGTCGTGCAGCGCCTTGGCATCGGCATCGGACAGCGTGCCGACGGTGGCGCCGTCGCGCTTGGTCTTCAGCACCAGCTCGCCCTTCTCGTTCCAGCCGGCGCGCACCACCGCATTCGCGCGCTCGGCCATGGCCGGCACGTTCTCCTTCACCACCATCAGCACCTTGCCGTCCTCGCGGTAGCCGAAGTACGTGTTGACGCGCCCCTTGTCGCCGAGGTCGGTGATCTCGCGGATGTAGCGCAGGCCCTTCTTGTCGAAGAAGCCGTCCCAGGCGGTGGTGCTGTTCTCGTCCTCGCTGGAGCCCTGCACGCGCTTCATGCCGCCGACGGCGCGCTCGAGCAGCTTGTAGTCCTCTTCCACCACCTCGGCCGCGGTCGGCTCGGGGTTGAGCTGCACGTCGGCCTTCGCCGGCGCGCCCTTGGTCAGCACGGGGTACTGGCGCGCTGCCACGTAATGGCGCTCGCCGTCGACCACGGTGGCGTCGATCACGTAGAAGGCGTTCTGGTCGATGTTGGCGGGGTTGAAGTCGAGCTGGAAGCTCGCCGGCAGCTGCGCCACGGGCTGGTCCTTGATCTCACCGATCAGCACCGGCGGCTTGGCCGACACGTTGGTCAGCGACACATGCAGGCGCGCGTTGGGTGAGAGCGCGCCGGGCGTGCGCAGGCTCACGCTGCCGGTGACGGCGGTGGGCATCGCGGCCTGGATCGCGGCGGTCTTGCCGCTGCCGGCGTTCTGGCCGGACTGGCCGCAAGCGGCGAGTGCCAGGGCGGCGGCGATGAGGGCGGGGCGCAGGAGTTTGGACACGTCGGATTCCTCTGTTGCGCGGCGCCGCCGCGGCAGCGCTCGCGGCGCGGCAGGCGGGGCTCGCAGTCCTGGGGATGAGTCGGATTAGGGTAGCGAGTTTGCACCGCCTTGTCGCGCCGGCGCCGCGCTTGCACTAAGGTCGCAGCGATGAATCCCGCCGCGAATTCGCCCGTTGCGGCACGCTGCCGCAGCCCCTCGTCGCCATGCTGATCCGCTTCTTCTTCGCCCTGCGCGCGGCCGGCCTGAAGCTCGGCGTCAACGAACTGCTGGCCCTGCTGCAGGCGCTGCAGGCCGGGTTTGCGCGCCTGTCGCTGGCCGAGTTCTACGCCCTGGCGCGCACCTGCCTGGTCAAGGACGAAGGCCTGTACGACCGCTACGACCGCGCCTTCGCCGCGTTCTTCGACGGCATGGCCGAGCTGGGCGCGGAGCTGTACGGCGCCGTGCCGGAGGCGTGGCTGCGGCGCGAGATCGAGCGCCTGTTCAGCGCCGAGGAAAAGGCGCGCATCCAGGCACTGGGCGGCCTGGATGCCCTGCTGGAGCAGTTGCGCCAGCGCCTGGCCGAGCAGCAGGGCGAGCACCACGGCGGGTCGAAGTGGATCGGCACCGGCGGCACCTCGCCCTTCGGCCATTCCGGCTACCACCCCGAGGGCGTGCGCATCGGCGGCAGCGGCCGCCAGCGGCGCGCGGTGAAAGTGTGGGAGCGGCGCGAGTTCAGGAACCTCGACGAGGGGCGCGAGCTGGCCACGCGCGACTTGCAGCTGGCGCTGCGCGCGCTGCGCCGCCTCGCGCGCAGCGGCGCGGACGAGGAACTGGACCTGCCCGGCACCATCGACGCCACCGCGCGCAACGCCGGCTGGCTCGACCTCAAGCGGCAACCCGAGCGCCACAACGCGGCGAAGCTGCTGCTGTTGCTCGACGTGGGCGGCTCGATGGACGAGCACGTGCGCGTGTGCGAGGCGCTGTTCGGCGCGGCGCGCAGCGAGTTCAAGCACCTGCAGCCCTACTATTTCCACAATTTCGTCTACGAGCGGCTGTGGCGCGACAACGCCCGCCGCTGGGACGTGCACGAGAGCACCTGGCAGGTGCTGCACACCTACGCCGCCGACTACCGCCTTGTGATCGTCGGCGACGCCAGCATGAGTCCCTACGAGATCCTGCAGCCGGGCGGCAGCGTGGAGCACTGGAACGCCGAGGCCGGCGAGGTCTGGCTGCGGCGGCTCACCGACGTCTACCGCCACGCGGTGTGGCTGAACCCGGTGGCGCCGGCGCACTGGGACCACGTGCCGTCCATCGGCCTCACGCGCGAACGCATGGACGGCCGCATGTTTCCGCTCACGCTGGACGGGCTCAATCGCGCGGTGGACTGCCTGCGCCGCGGCACGGCGCCGACACGGCCGGCTTGATCGACGTCAGGGTGGCGCCGGCCCAGCGGGGCGAGGATGCGCCCATGCACGCTCCGACCGCATCCACCGACGACGCCGCGCGGCGCTGGACCCACGAGGCCCTCGCGCGCCTGGAACAGGAGGCCGCGCGCTCGGCCGACACGCATCTGCTGCGCCTGGAATTGCCGGCCTTTCCCGGCATCCGTTTCTACCTGAAAGACGAGGCCGCCCACCCCACCGGCAGCCTCAAGCACCGCCTGGCGCGCTCGCTCTTCCTCTACGCGCTGTGCAACGGCCGCCTCCGTCCGGGCCAGACCGTGGTGGACGCCTCCTCGGGCAGCACGGCGATCTCCGAGGCCTGGTTCGCGCGCCTGCTTGGCCTGCCCTTCGTCGCGGTGATGCCGCGCCACACCGCCCCGCGCAAGATCCGCGACGTGCGCGCCCTGGGCGGCGAATGCGACCTGGTGGACGACGCCGCCGCGGCCCACGCGCGGGCCGCCGCCCACGCCGCCGCGGGCGCCTGCCACCTCGACCAGTTCGGCCTGGCCGAACGCGCCACCGACTGGCGCGGCAACAACAACATCGCCGAATCGATCCTCGGCCAGCTCGCGCGCGAACCCGATCCGCAGCCGGCGTGGATCGTCTGCGGCGCCGGCACCGGCGGCACCTCGGCCACCATCGGCCGCTACCTGCGCTACCGCCGCCTGCCCACGCGCCTGTGCGTGGCCGAGCCCTGCGGCGGCGCCTTCGCCGAAGGCTGGCGGCGGCGCGACCCGCGCGCCTGCGCCCGCGCCACCACCCTGATCGAGGGCATCGGCCGGCCGCGCGCGGAGCCGGGCTTCGTCTACGACGTGGTCGATAGCGTGATTGAGGTGGCCGACGCCGATTCCTGCGCCGCGGCCTGGCTGCTGGAGGAACTGCTCGACCGCCGCTACGGCGGCTCGTCCGGCACCAACCTCGTCGCCTGCCTGCGCCTGGCCGCGGCGATGCAGCGCCGCGGCGAGTGCGGCAGCATCGTCAGCCTGCTGTGCGACCGCGGCGACCGCTACACCGAAACCCTGTTCGACCCGGCGTGGCTGCAGGCCCACGGCATCGACCTGCCCGCGGCGCTGGCGCGCTGGCGCGCCGTCCTGGCGGGCAGCACCGCCCTGCCCGCCTGAGCCCGCGCCGCTCGGTGGTTACGGCGGCGACGCGCGCGGCCGGGCGGCGCCCGCCTCAGTCGTCGGCGCGGCACACGCGATTGCGTCCGCCCTGCTTGGCGCGGTAGAGCTGCGCGTCGGCCGCGCGCATGAGGTCGGACAACGCCATGCCCGGCGCCCAGGTGGCGAGGCCGATGCTCAACGTGACGCGCAGCTCGCTCTCGCCGAGGCGATGCGGCAGGGCGGCCACCGCCGCGCGCAGGCGCTCGGCGCCCTGCGCCGCCTCGGCCGCGCTCTGCTCGGCGTACACCACGGCGAACTCCTCGCCACCGATGCGCGCCACCAGCTGGTCGGCGCGGGCGCTCTGGCGCAGCAGCGCGGCAATGGCGCGGATGACGCCGTCGCCGGCGGGGTGGCCGTGGCGATCGTTGATGGCCTTGAAGTGGTCGATGTCCAGCAGGGCGAGCGCCAGGGCGCGGCCGTGCCGCGCGGCGCGCAGGATCTCCTTCTCCATCAGCTCCTGGAACTGGCGCCGGTTATACAGGCCGGTGAGGGGATCGGAAGTGGCGAGCTGGTACAGCTCGTCGTGGTAGCGCGCCTCCAGCGAACCCTGGGCGACGAACTTCAGCACGGTCTCACCCACACCGATGTGATCGCCGTCCTGCAGTTCGGCCTCGAGCACCGGCTGCTCGTTGACGAAGGTCTTGTTGGTCGAGTCGAGGTCGCGCACGCGGTAGCGGCTGCCGTCGTGCCAGACGCGGCAGTGCTGGCGCGAGACGCTGCGGTGGTTGATCTGGAAATCCGCGTCGGGCGAGCGCCCGATCACCACGGCGCGATCCAGCAGCACGCGCTGGCCGAGCGGCTCGCCGTGGATCACCACCAGGCTCGCCGCCGCCGCGGCACTGCGCGCGGCCGGCGGCCGCAGGGTACGGCGCTGGGTCGTATTGCTGTCCGGGCGGCGCGGCATGGACGCAGTGTAGCCCTGCCGTGGTGCACCCGACCAAGGTCGGCGCCGTGACGTTCGGCCTTGGCAGCGGCCCCGCCGGGGCACTACCTTGCGGCGCTTGCGTCCCCGTTTCCCGGAGTCAGCCATGCGGACCAGCCCCGCCCTGCGTTCTCTCGCCCTCGCCGTGTGCGTCGCCCTCGCCGGAACGGCCCAGGCCCGGCCCGCCGCGGCGCCCGCCACCACGCCCGCGCAGCACTGGGCGGCCTGGGAGCAGCATGAACGCATGGCGCAGGAATCACTGTTCGCGCACCTGCCCTGGCGCGACATCGGCCCCATCGTGCAGGGCGGGCGCGTGGTGGACATCGCCTCCGTGCCCAACGCGCCGTACACCTTCTACGTCGCCTACGCCACCGGCGGCGTGTGGAAGACGACCAACAACGGGGTCAGTTTCGAGCCGCTGTCGGATCGCCTGCCGACCCTGGTGACCGGCGCCATCGCCGTCGATCCGCAGCATCCGGACACGCTGTGGGTGGGCACGGGCGAGGCCAATTCCTCGCGCTCCTCCTACGGCGGCCTGGGCGTGTTCCGTTCCGACGACGGCGGCAAGAGCTTCCGCCCGATGGGCCTGGACGACACCGACCGCATCGCGCGCATCCTGGTGGATCCGCGCGACGCCAACACCGTCTACGTCGCCGCGCTGGGAAAGCTCTATAGCGAAGGCGGCCGCCGCGGCGTGTTCCGCACGCGCGACGGCGGCAAGACCTGGCAGCAGGTGCTCAAGGGCGAGGGGCCCTGGACGGGCGCCATCGATCTGGTGCTCGATCCGTCCAACCCGAAGATCCTCTACGCCGCCACCTGGGAGCGCCAGCGCCAGCCGTGGAAGTTCGTGGAAAGCGGCCGGGGTTCGGGCCTGTGGAAGTCCAGCGACGGCGGCGACACCTGGACGCGCCTCGGCGGCGGCTTTCCGCAGCACGCCAAGGTGGGACGCATCGGCCTGGCCATCGCCGCCAGCCGCCCCGGCACCCTCTACGCCAGCGTCGACAACTGGGCCAGCCTGCCCGAGGACCAGGCAGACCTCGGCGACCGCCCGCTCAGCCTCAAGCGCCTCAAGCGCATGAGCAAGGAGGAGTTCCTGCGCCAGGATCCGGAGGAGATCGAGACCTTCATCCGCGAGAGCGACCTCGACACCGCGCTCGATGCCGCCAAGCTGGTGGCCATGATCAAGAAGGGCGAATACTCGCTGCAGGATCTGGTCAAGAAACTGGAGGCCGCCAACGACGGCTTCGCCGACAGCAACATCCACGGCCTGGAGATCTACCGCTCCGACGACGCCGGCGCCACCTGGCAGCGTGCCAACACCCAGGTGCTGCGCGACGTGAACTACACCTATGGCTACTACTTCGGCCAGGTGCGCGTGTCGCCCACCGACCCCGAGCACGTCTACGCCCAGGGCCTGCCGATGATCGAGTCCACCGACGGCGGCAAGACCTGGAAGGGCCTCAACGACCCCAAGGTGCACGTCGACTACCACGAGCTGCTGATCGACCCGAACTACCCGCAGCGCCTGATCGCCGGCAACGACGGCGGCCTGGACATGAGCTACGACGGCGGCAAGACCTGGCTCAAGCTGGACGCCCAGCCGGTGGGCCAGTTCTACGACATCACCGTAGACATGGCCGACCCCTACAACGTCTGCGGCGGCCTGCAGGACAACGGCAGTTACAAGGGCTCCAGCCGCACCAAGTGGCGTGAGGGTCAGGACTGGTCCGTGGTGGGCGGCGGCGACGGCATGTGGTGCCAGATCGATCCGCGCGACAACGCGACGATCTATACCGGCTACCAGTTCGGCAACTACGCCCGCTCCGGTCCGGGCGGCCGCCACGAGGTGCGCGCACGCGCGGCACTGCAGGCGCCGCCGCTGCGCTACAACTGGAACTCGCCGCTGCTGCTGTCCAGCCACAATGCCGACGTGGTCTATCTCGGCGCGAACCTGCTGTACCGCTCGCTCGACAAGGGCGAGACCTGGCAGGCCATCAGCCCCGACCTCACCACCTCCAAGAACCGCGGCAACGTGCCCTTCGCCACCCTCAGCACGGTGGCCGAATCGCCGCGCCAGTTCGGCTTGCTGTGGGCCGGCACCGACGACGGCAACGTGTGGGTGAGCGACAGCGCCGGCGCGCGCTGGAGCAACGTCGCCGAGAGCCTGCCGGCCGAGCGCTGGGTGAGCCGCGTGGAGGCTTCGCATTTCGACACGCAGCGCGCCTACGTGGCGCTGAACGGCTACCGCAACGACGACAGCACGCCCTACCTCTACCGCACCGACGACCTGGGCAAGCACTGGACCTCGATCGCCGCCGGCCTGCCCGCCGAAGCCGTGAACGTGGTGCGCGAAGACCCGGTCAACGCCGACCTGCTCTATGTCGGCACCGATCGCGGCGTGTACGCGTCGCTGGACCGCGGCAAGAGCTGGCAGTCGCTGCAGTCGAACCTGCCCAACGTGCCCGTGCACGACCTCGTGGTGCACCCGCGCGAGCGCGAGTTGGTGGCCGGCACGCACGGGCGCAGTGCCTGGGTGCTGGACGTGCTGCCGCTGCAGGAACTCACCCCGGCACTGCAATCCGAGGCGCTCAAACTGTTCCCGGTCGAAACCGTGCACGCCGAGCGCGACTGGCGTTCGCGCCCGGCACTGTGGTTCGACGAGACGGCCTACCTGCCAAGCCTGGAGGGTAGCTTCTGGGCCAAGGCGGCCGGCGCGGCCGAGCTCAGCGTGCTGGACGAGAACAAGAATCCGCTGCGCGTGATACGCCTCGACGCGGTGCGCGGCGTCAACGCCTGGCGCTGGGACCTGATGGTCGAACAGACGCTGGCGCTCAAGGCCGAGCAGACGGCCCGCGCCAAGGCCAAGGACGACAAGGACGGCGACACGCTGGCCAAGACGCCCTATGCGGAGGCCGTGCGCCTGCAGCAGCGCCTCTTCGTCGCGCCGGGCAAATACACCCTGCGCCTGAGCCAGGGCGCGGTCAGCAGCGAGACCACGCTGGAGGTGAAGGCGCCCGAGGCGCGCAAGGCGCGCGCCAAGCCGGAACCCAAGCTGCGCGGCCGCGACACGTGGGCACACCCGTCGGCCGAGGCCGCAGCCAAGCCCTACGCCGAGGAACGCGCGGAGATGGCCGCGGGCAAGTAGTCCGCGGTCGTCGTCCGCCGCGGGATGGGCGGCGCGAGGCGACCCTCACGCCGCTCAGGTCTTGCCGAACAGCCGCTTCAGTTTGTCCAGCATGCCCGGCGCTTCGGGCGGCGCCTCGACCGGCTCGGGCTCCGGCCGCGGTGCGGCCGCGGCGGGGCGGGCCGCAGGGCCACCGCCCAGCAGTTGGGCCGCGGCGCGCGCCACCTCCGCATCCGCCTTGCCCGCGGCGGCGGCCGGCGCGGCGCCCAGCAAGGCGGCCGCGTCGCGAGCAAGCTGCGGATCGGGCTGCGCCTGCGGCAACGAGGCCAGAGCGGCGGCGCGATCGGCAAACATGGCCAGGCGCTGTCCCTGGCCGGCAGCGGCGATGGTCTCGCGCGCCGCAGCACCGAGGCCGCACAGACGCAGGCCGCCGCGCGCCTGCAGCGTGGCGGCGAGGGACACCAGGACTTCCAGGCCAGCACTGGACAGATAACCGAGCTGGCTGGCGTCCAGCAGCACATGCCGCGCACCGGCGCCGAGCAGATCCTCCACCGCGAGCTGCAGCGTTGCGGCGCTGTCCAGGTCCAGACGGCCGCCGAGAGCGAGGATGTAGACCTCGCCGCTGCGCTCCTGGGCGATATCCAGCGACATCGCCGCTCAGCCCTCGCGGAAGACCCAGCGCGCGGCGCCGATCTGGATCACATCCTGGTCGCGCAGCAGGCGCTCGCGCACTTTCTCCGCGTTCACCCGCGTACCGTGCGACGAGCTCATGTCCACCACCGTGTAGCCGGCCATGCTGACGGTGATCTGCGCGTGGCGCGGGTCGACCGCCGCGCCGCCGATGCGCACGTCGTTGGCGCCGTCGGCGCCGAAGCTGAGCGGCTTCATGCCGAGCACGATGGCGTTCTTGCCCGCCTCCGGCGTCTGCGGCACGAGGCGCGCGGCGCGCATGACCACGGTCGCCCCGGCACCGGGCGCAGCACCGCTCACCGTGCGCGGCAGGCTGGCGATGTCCAGTGCCGGCAGCACCTGGGTCTCGCTCGGCGCGCGCGCCGGTGCGGCCGCCGCGGCGGGAGGCGGCGGCGGCGCAGGTGCCGCCGCCGGCTGCTCCTGCGTGGCGTAGGGGGGCGGCGCGGCCGCCGCCAGCAGTTCGCCCTCTTCGCGCACCGCTTCGAGGAAGCGCTGGCGCAGCTCCTGCGCGCGGCTGCGCGCCTCGCTGCGCTGCGCGATCACGCCCTCCAGTTCCTTCAGGCGGCGCTGGTACTCCTTGGTGTCGAACTCCCCCAGCTTATGCCGCAGCTCGATTTCCTGGCGGTCGAGGGTCACGGCCTCGTGGTCGGCGGTGAAGCGCTCGAGCAGGCGCCCGAGCGCGGCGTACTGCTCGCGCGCCCGTGCGCGCAGCGGCACGCTCTGCTCCTCCAGCTGGGCGACGCGCGCCTCGTAATCGGCCCGCACGCGCAGATAGACGGCATCGGCGACCTCCGCCTTGAGCGCCTCCATCTGGCGCAGGCGCTCGTCCAGCACGTCGCGTTCGCGCTTGAGCTCCTTCAGCGCCTCGGCCGGCGCCATGTCGATGGCCGCCAGCTGGTCCTGCCACTCCTTTTCCTTGCCCATGTGCCTGGTCCTCTGTAAGGGCGCACGCCGCTGCGGCGCCGGGGGTTCGAGCGGAACGGGGCCGTCCGTGCAGGCTCAGTCGGCCACCACGTCCAGTTCGATGGCGCCGAAGCGCACGCGATCGCCCGGCTTGAGCGGGGCATTGCTGCCGGTAACGAGGCGCTGGCCGTTGACGAAGGTGCCATTGGCCGTGCCCACTTCCTCGCGCAGGAACAGCAGCAGGCCTTCGCGCAGCAGCTTGGCGTGGCGCCGCGACAGGCTGCGGGCGCTGTCCAGCGGCCCGAGGTTGATGTCGGGCGTGGTGCCCGTGACCGGATCGGGCCGGCCGACGAGGAACTCCGCGCGCTCGGGCGCCAGGACGAAGACCTGGCCGCTGGCCGCATGACGCAGACTGAGCGCGGGCACGGCCGGTGCCGGTGCCGGTGCCGGTGCTGGTGCCGGTGCGGGTGCGGATGCGGCGGGCGGCGGCGCGGCAGCAGGGGGCTTGCGCGGCGTGGGTGCGGGCTTGACGGGCGCCGACTCGCTCGCCGCGGCGGGTGCGGCCGCCGGCGCCTCGCGCGCCGCGCGCAGGCGCGTCAGCTCGGCTTGTGCTTCCAGCAGGCGCTGCTCGGCGCGACGCTGGCGTGCGGCGAGCTTGCGCATGATGCGGATGGCGATTTCCACGTTGGCGCGCAGCAGGTCGGCGAAGCTGGCGCGCTCGATGCGCAGCACGCGCACGTCCGTGCGCGCCGTGGCGGTGGCGAAGCGCGGCTGATCCTCCAGGATGGCCATCTCGCCGAAGAAGTCGCCGGCCTCCAGCGTGGCCAGCACGCTGCCGCCGCGGCTGATCTCCACCGCACCGGATTCCAGAATGTACATGTCCGCGCCGGTCTCGCCCTCGCGGAACAGGGTCTGGCCGGCGGGCACCTTGGTGTAGAGGTCTTTCGCCATGGGAGGCGCTCGCTGCGAGCGCACCAGGTGCGCTGCCGGATTATGCCGAGCGCGGAAAACGCGCCGCAACCGCCGGCGGAACTGTGTCGCAGTGGCGCTGCGCGGCGTGGCACGACGGACTGCCACCGCATGGCCTATGCTGGCGACGACCCCCCCCCCGCCCGCGCCTCTCCGATGCAACCCATCGCACGTCTGGCCACACGCCTTGCCCTCCTGGGCGCGAGCCTGCCCGCCGCAGCCGCGAGTACGGTCAACCTGCCCGCCTGGGTCTGCAGCGTGCCCGACACCCTGCTGCGCAGCGGCTTCCAGGCAGGCGAGCAGGTGCCGCACGAGCCCAGCAACGGCACGGGGGGAGCCTATCCTGGCGCCATGACGCGCAACTTCGCCATCGCCGGACTCGGCACCGGGACACAGCAGGTCTACGTGTACGTTCCCAGCACCTACACCCCCGCGCGCGATTGGCCCCTGGTGCTGGCCCTGCACGGCGCGGGCGGACCCGGCACTGCCGCGGCGGCGGCGGCGGCGGCGCGCGATGAATGGGCGACGATCGCCGAATCCTTCGGCTTCATCGTGGCCGCGCCCGCCGGAAGTGGCAGCTCGGGCGGCTGGATCGCACCCTATGCCCCCGGCAGCGGCCCCAGCGACTACGACCTGATCGCCGCCGTCCGCGACACCCTGCTGGCCGAGTACAACATCAACCGCGCCCGCAGCTACGTCTGGGGCTACTCCGCCGGAGGCCAGGTTGCGCACGATCTGGCACAGAACGCCTGGAACGGCTTTGGCGCGTCCAGCCTGGCCGCCTACGCTGTCAGCGCGGGAGTCCTGCATGGCGTGACCTGTGATGTGAACCACCCCGAGCTCTACCTGCGGCCGGCCTGCGCCCCCCTGCTGGCCGGCCAGCCGCGCCGGATCCCGGTGCAGTTGCACATCGGCAATTCCGACCCCCTGCTCGGCGAGGTCCAGGCCGATCGCGATCGCTTCACCAACGCCGGCTGGGTGCTGGGCGACAACCTCGTCTATGCCATCTTCGTCGGCGGCCACACCTATGCCGGCATGTTGGCCACGCGCGTGTGGCCCAAGCTCTGCCCCTACGCCCTGGCGCCCTGAGGCCTGAGGCCTGCGACATCCTGTCGCATTCCCGACCGGAGCCGCCGCCCGCAAGCGGCGCGCGGGGCGGTGCGGGCGGCCCGCGAGAGTGGGTTTTCGGTTGCGGCGGTGCAGCGCGGCTGGCTATACTTCCGCGGCTTGACAGTCCGGCTTGGGCGCCAGCCGTAGCGCGCGCGGACCGGCCATCTGGGACCTCGACGCGTGAGAAATTCCATCGCCGCCGGCCGGCGCATGGCCGCTCGCCTCGTCGCCGTCCAGTTGGGCGTCTCCTTTCTGCTTGCACTGCTGTTTTTGGCGCAGGGACTGCGGCCAGCGCTGGCGGCCCTCGCGGGCGGCGGGCTGGTAGCAGCCGGAACGGCGTTGTTCGCGGCGCGGCTGTTCGCCCAGCCCGCGCCGCAGGCGCGCGGCGCCCTGCTCGGCTTCATCGCCGGCACGGCGCTGAAGTGGCTGGTGCTGATGGGCGGACTGTATGCGCTGTTGGGCGTGTTGCAATTGCCGCCGTTGCCCGTGCTCGCGGGTTTCGCGGCGGTACTGCTGAGCCACCTCGCGGCGGCTCGGTTTTGGGACTAGACGGAGTTCACGTGAGCACCGAAGCGGCGTCGGGCGGTTTGACCGAATACATCCAGCACCATCTCACCCACAACACCGTGGGCGGGGGCTTCCATTTCGACTCCTGGATCGTGGCCCTGGTGCTCGGCCTGCTGTTCTGCCTGTGGTTCCGCAGCCAGGCGCGCAAGGCGACCTCGGGCGTGCCCAGCAAGGGACAGGCCTTCGTCGAATTGATCGTGGAATTCGTCGACGGCCAGGTAAAGGACGTGTTCCACGGCGATCGCCGCTTCATCGCGCCCCTCGCCTTGACCATCTTCATGTGGGTGTTCTTCATGAACGCCATGGACCTGCTGCCGCTGGACTTGGTGAACGGTGCGGTCAAGACGGTCGCCGGCGACGAGGTGGCCCACCACACCTATTTCCGCGCCGTGCCGACGGCGGATGCGAACACGACCTTCGGCATGTCGATCACGGTGTTCTTCCTGATCCTGTTCTATTCGATCAAGGCCAAGGGCGGCGGCGGCTTCACCAAGGAGCTGTTCACCGCGCCGTTCCATGCCCACGGCGTGGGCGCGAAAATCGCCCTGGCGCCCTTCAACTTCTTCCTGAATCTGGTCGAGTACCTGTCCAAGCCGGTGTCGCTGGCCATGCGACTGTTCGGCAACATGTACGCCGGCGAGATCGTGTTCATGCTGATCGCCGGCCTGATGATGTCGTGGCTGACCTTCCTGCCGGGCGTGCTGCTCAACGCCGGCTGGGCCATCTTCCACATCCTGATCATCGGCCTGCAGGCCTTCATCTTCATGGTGCTGACCGTGGTGTACATCTCCATGGCGCACGAACACCACTGAAGCCCCGACGCACCGTTGCTGCACCATCCAAACATCTTTTTGAGTTGAGGAGACCACCATGGAACAGTTCATCGCCCTGATTCAGGCCTACACCGCCCTCGGCCTCGGCATCATCATCGGTCTGGGCGCCATCGGTGCCTGTATCGGTATCGGCATCATGGGTTCGAAGTTCCTGGAGTCGGCCGCGCGCCAGCCGGAGCTGGTGCCGATGCTGCAGGGCCGCATGTTCCTGCTGGCCGGCCTGATCGACGCGGCCTTCCTGATCGGCGTGGCCATCGCGATGTTCTTCGCCTTCGCCAACCCGCTGCTGACCAAGCTGGCCCACTGAGCCTCCCCCATGCGTCCACCGCGGCCCGCCGGCCGCGGTGGCGTGGTCGCACGCAGTAGCAAGGAATAGGCAGTCGTGGATATCACACTGATGAGCCTGCTTGGGCAGGCAATCTCGTTCGCCATCCTCATCTGGTTCACGGTCAAGTTCATCTGGCCGCCGCTGAACGCGGCCATCGAGGAGCGCCAGAAGAAGATCGCCGACGGCCTGGCCGCGGCCGAACGCGCGCGCCAGGAGCTCAAGGACGCCGACGCCCGCGTCGAGGTCGAGATCAAGAAGGCGCGCGAAGAGGCCGTGCAGATCGTCGATCGCGCCAACCAGCAGTACAACCAGATCGTCGACAAGGCCAAGACCGACGCCATCGCCGAGGGCGCGCGCCAGAAGGCCGCCGCCCAGGCCGAGATCGAGTCGCTGTCGCACCAGGCCAAGGAAGTGCTGCGCCAGCAGGTAGCCACGCTGGCCGTATCGGGTGCGGAGAAGATCCTCAAGCGCGAGATCGACGCCAACCGCCACCGCGATCTGCTGGACCAGCTCGCCAAAGAGATCTGATCCATGAGCAGCTCCGAAACCCTCGCCCGTCCCTACGCCCGCGCCGCCTTCGAACTGGCGCGCGAAGCCAAGTCGCTGGGCGAGTGGGCCCAGAAGCTCGACTTCGCCGCGGCACTGGCCGCAGACGGCCGCGTGCGCGCCCTCATCGGCAATCCGCGGCTGTCGCCGGCGCAGCTCGCCGGCCTGTTCCTCCCCCAGGGTGAACAGGTCGGCTCGGCCTTCGCCAACTTCATCGCCACGCTCGCGGAGAATCGCCGCCTCGCCCTGCTGCCGGACATCGCCCAGGGCTACGCGGCGGCCAAGCGCGAGGCCGAAGGCACCCTGCGCGTGCGCGTGCGCGCCGCGAGCGTGCTGGAGTCGGCGCAGGCCGAGGCGCTTAAGGCCGCCCTGGCCAATCGCTTCGGCAAGCGCATCGAACTGGACAGCGAAGTCGACGAGTCGCTCATCGGCGGCGCGGTCATCGACGCCGGCGACGTGGTCATCGACGGTTCCGTGCGCGGGCGCCTGCAGCGCCTGGCGCAAACGCTTACGCATTAAGTCTGTCGTCCTACGGCGAAGCCCGCTTCGCCCAACGCGAGAAATCACATGGCAACCACGCTCAACCCGTCCGAAGTCAGCGAGCTGATCAAGAGCCGCATCCAGCAGTTCCAGGTCGTCGCCGAAGCGCGCAACGAAGGCACGATCACCTCGGTGTCCGACGGCATCGTGCGCGTGCACGGCCTGGCCGACGTGATGTCGGGTGAAATGATCGAGCTGCCGGGCGGGTCCTTCGGCCTGGCCCTCAACCTCGAGCGCGATTCGGTCGGCGCGGTGGTACTGGGCGAGTATCAGCACCTGCGCGAGGGCGACACGGTCAAGACAACCGGCCGCATCCTGGAGGTGCCTACCGGCCCCGAGCTGCTCGGCCGCGTGGTCGACGCCCTCGGCAACCCGATCGATGGCAAGGGCCCGCTCAACGCGAAGACCTCCTCGCCGATCGAGAAGGTTGCGCCGGGCGTGATCTGGCGCAAGTCGGTCGACCAGCCGGTGCAGACGGGCTACAAGTCGGTGGACGCGATGATCCCCATCGGCCGCGGCCAGCGCGAGCTGATCATCGGCGACCGCCAGACCGGCAAGACCGCGCTCGCCATCGACGCCATCATCAATCAGAAGGGCACCGGCATTAAGTGCATTTACGTGGCCATCGGGCAGAAGCAGAGCTCGATTGCCAACGTGGTGCGCAAGCTGGAGGAAAACGGCGCCCTCGGCCACACCATCGTGGTGGCCGCCTCGGCTTCGGAATCGGCCGCGCTGCAGTACATCGCGCCCTACTCGGGCTGCGCCATGGGCGAGTACTTCCGCGACCGTGGCGAAGACGCCCTGATCATCTACGACGATCTGTCCAAGCAGGCCGTGGCCTACCGCCAGATCTCGCTGCTGCTGCGTCGTCCGCCGGGCCGCGAAGCCTATCCGGGCGACGTGTTCTACCTGCACTCGCGCCTGCTCGAGCGCGCCGCGCGCGTGTCGGAGGAGTACGTCGAGAAGTTCACCAACGGCGCCGTCAAGGGCAAGACCGGCTCGCTCACCGCGCTGCCGATCATCGAGACCCAGGCCGGTGACGTCTCGGCCTTCGTGCCGACCAACGTGATCTCGATCACCGACGGCCAGATCTTCCTCGAGACCGACCTGT
>DAOOVM010000023.1:0-20482 GCA_035370085.1 Rhodanobacteraceae bacterium
CAGACCGACGTTGTTGTAGGCGATGAGGTTGTTGGCGATGCGCCCGGTGACCGTGCCGGAGTTGCTGAAGCCGAGGCCGGTCTGGCACCCGACCAGTGTGTTGTTGAACACCTGCACGTCGAGGCTGCCGCCGCCCGGCGCGACGGGGATCAGGCCGAAGCCGCTGCCGCGGCAGGCGATGGCATTGCCCACCGCGACGAGCCGGTGCGCCACGTTGAGGTTGCCGGGGAAGACCGTGAGTCCGATGTTGGTGGCGCCGTCGATCTGGTTGGCGTAGACGCGCGTGGTCGACGCCCCCTGCGGATAGACGGTGACGAAACTGGCGGCCTGCGGTCCGGTGCTGCTGAAGCGGTTGTCATGGATGCGGCCGTCGAGCGTGCCCCCACCGGGCGCATCCGCAGATACCGCGTGCGGCTGCGAGAAGCTGCTGATCGCCAGGCGCACGCGATTGCGGTCGATCTCGTAGCTGAGGCTGCCGCTGCCGTTGTTGCGCACGCCCAGGCCGGAGTTGGCGCCGCCGCCGGCGCCGATGCTGGACTGCGTCAGGTTGGTGATGTCGAAACCGCGCAGGACGACGCTGGCATTGCCGCCGCCCACCTGCACGTTCACGGCGCCGTCGAGCAGGGTGAAGCCCTCCAGGGTGAGGCTCCAATTGCTTCCCGCGCTGGCAGCGTAAGTGGCAGAGATGCTGGTGCCGGCGGCGAGCACCGGGCGGTAGCCCGACAGGGCGGTGAGGGTCAGCGGCTTGGTGATCACCAGCACCGGCCCTTCATTGAGCGTGGCCGACGTCTGCACCTGCACCAGGTCGTTGGCGGCGACGGCGTTGAGACAGGCCTGCAGTGTGGCGGTATTGCAGGGCGGGGCCACGTCGGGCCAGCGGTACGTGGCAGCGGCGACGAGGGTGGGTGCGGCGAGCAGCAGGCTCGCGGCGATGCGCAGCGATGGACGGTGCATGGGATCCTCCTCCCCGAGGTACGGCCAAGCTAGCGGCGATCAGGGATGCGAAACGTGACCTGACGCCGCATCGCCGGCGCGACCACGCCACGGTCTGCGCCCGCAGTGTAGTGGATCGTCGCGTCCGCGCTGCGGCAGTCTTCGTGTCGGCGTCGCTGTGCGGCGCATCGTCCGCAGAGGGATTCAGTGCAGCAGGTCGGCGGACGTGGCCAGCGCCTCCCGGGCATCGCGCCGGACGGCGTCGTCCGGATCGCTGTCCGCGATCTTCTGCAGCGCGTCGCGCGCGCAGGGCTGACCGGCGCGCGCGCCCCAGCCGCAGACGTGCACCAGGGCGTAGCGTGCCCATAGGTCCGGTTGCGCGGCGATGTGCGCGGCGATCTGCGGTGCCGCCGGTGCCGCCCATAACTGGAGGTCTTCCAGGGCGCTGGCCGCGGCCTTGCGCACGTCCGGCGTGGGGTCGTCCGCCACCGTGCGCGCCAGCGCCGGGACGATGCGCGTCTCCACCTGCGAGCGCCAGGCGCTGCGGCGCTGCATCTCATCCAGCCCGGCGGGAACGTCGGCCACGCGCTTGAGCGCCGCTGCGGCCGCCTCGCGCACCACCGGCTCGTTGCGCGTATCCAGCTGCTCGATCATCGCCCCGAGCACCGGCTGCGCCTTGGCGCCGTAGTCGCCCAGGGCGCCGAGCAGGGAATGCCGCGTGTACGCGGCGGAACCCTCCAGCAGGGCGGCGATGCGCTGCGGGTCGCCCACTTCGGCCGGCACGGCGTCGAGCACGTAGGCGATGGCCTCGCGCACCGGCGGCGATTCGCGCGGGAACGCCTCCACCAGGGCCTCGAAGCCGGCGCGGCCGCGCTCCTTGGCGATGGGGCGCAGCAGGCCCTCGCGCGCCGCCTCACGCAGCTTGCCGTAGCGCGAGGTGTCGGTGGCGGCGAGGTTCAGCGCATCGAAGGCGGCGTCGAGGTACTGGCCGAGCGAGAGCGCCGCATCGGGGTACAGCGCGCGCGCCGCGTACAGCACGTGGAAGGCGTCGTGCGAGCGTTGCACCAGGGCCAGGCGCGCCGTGCGCAGGTCGGCGTCCGGCACACCCAGGCCGTCCAGGGCGCCGATGGCGTTGTACACGGTGTCCTCGTCGGCGTCGTCCAGCGCGGCGCGCAGCGCCGGCTCGGCCGGGCGCGCCGCCTCCTTGAGGTCCCACAGCGCACGCGCGGCCGCCGCGCGCAGGCTGGCGTCGCGCTCGCCGCCGAGCCAGCGCACCGCCACCTCGCGCGCGGCGTCGGCGTCGGCATCGGTCAGGTCGCGCAGGGCCTCAATGCGCTCGGCGCTGTCGCCGCGCCCGGTGCGTTTGAGCAGCTTGGCCGGATCGGCGGCCTGGGCGATGCCGGCCGCGAGCAGCGCCAGCAGGAACAGGGGGCGGGACATGGTCGGCTCCGGGAAGTCCACCTGGGGAAACGTCGCTGCGCGCCGAAGCGAACGCGCTCGCGTGTCATACTGCCGCGCGTCCCGCCCCCGGTTGCCCCGCATGGCTCACCTGCCGGTCGTCCTCTGGACGGCGAACCTCGCGCTCGACACTCTGGGCCACGTCGCCTTCAAGAGCGCCGCGCAGACCGCGCGCGCGGACATCGACGCGCGACGCTGGTGGCGCCTGGCGCGACATCCCTGGCTGTGGGTCGGCGTGGCCAGTTTCGCGCTGGAATTCCTCGTCTGGCTGGCCTTCCTCACCCTCTTGCCGCTGTCCGAGGGTGTGCTGCTGGGCTGTTTCAATATCGTGGTGCTGATGCTGATCGGGCGCTGGCGCTTCGCCGAGCGGCTGACGCCGTGGCGGATCGCCGGTATGGCGC
Organism: Rhodanobacteraceae bacterium; assembly: GCA_035370085.1. Taxonomy (GTDB): domain Bacteria; phylum Pseudomonadota; class Gammaproteobacteria; order Xanthomonadales; family Rhodanobacteraceae; genus Tahibacter. The sequence continues at coordinate 2,793 of DAOOVM010000023.1, forward strand.
TCATAGCGCTCGGTGTGGGCCTGGTGGGCTTGGGATGAGCGTGCGCCGCTTCTATCTGATCGGCTTCGGCCTGCTGCTGGCCTTCGACACTCTGGCCCAGCTGTCCTTCAAGTGGGCCGGGCTGCACGGCGGCGAGGCGAGCTTGGACCTGTCCTGGCTGCTGCGCGTGTTCGCGCAGCCGTGGATCTACGGCGCCATCGTCGGCTACGTCGGCGCCTTCTTCACCTGGATGAGCCTCTTGACGCGCGCGCCGGTCGGGCCGGCCTTCGCCGCCTCGCACCTGGAGGTGGTGAGCGTGCTGTTGCTCTCGGCCTGGTTGTTCGACGAGCGCCTGACGCCATGGCAGTGGCTGGGCAGCGCGGCCATTGTGGCCGGCATCCTGTGCCTGGCGCGCGGCGAGGCGGAGGTCGAAGCGGACCATGCCTAGCGCCTGGGCCGAGGTGCCGCCCACCGCGGGCCTGCCGCCGCGCTGGGCGGATGCCTGGCCGTTGGGCGCGCGCGCGCCGCTGCGACCGCCCGGCATCGACGACGCGCTGCTGCTGTGCTCGGGCACGGCGGCCCTGGTGATCGCATTGCACACGCTGGCGCAGCGCAGCGCGCGGCGCGAGGTGGTGGTGCCGGCCTATACCTGCCCGCTGGTGGCCCGGGCGGTGGCGCACTTGGGTCTGCGCCTGCGTCTGTGCGACCTGGCGCCGGACCGACTCGATTTCGACGCAGACAGCCTGCGGCGCGCCTGTGGCGAGGACACGCTCGCCGTGGTGCCGACCCACCTCGGTGGGCGCGTCGCCGACGTGGCGACGGCCGCGGCCGTGGCGCGCGCGGCCGGCGCCTGGGTGATCGAGGACGCGGCCCAGGCCTGGGGCGCCCGAGGCGTCGGCGCGCCCGTGGGGCGTCTGGGCGACCTGGCCTTCTTCAGCCTGGCCGTGGGCAAGGGCATCACCCTGTACGAGGGCGGTGTGCTCACTGCACGCGATGCCGCGCTGCGCGACGCCCTGCGCGCCGGCGCCGCCGTGCTGGCGCCGCCGCGGCGCGGCTGGGAATGGCGCCGCAGCCTCGAACTGCTGGGCTACCTCGCCCTGTACCGTCCGCTGCCGCTGCGCTTGGCCTACGGCTGGCCGCACCGGCGCGCGCTGCGCCGTGGCGACTGGATCGGCGCCGTCGGCGACGACTTCGGTCCGCGCATTCCGCTGCACGCGGTCGGCGCCTGGCGCCGGCGCGTGGGGGAGCGCATGGCGCGGCGCTGGCCCGCCTACGCCGATGCATTGCGTGCCCAGGCGCAGCGCCGCCTGCCGTTGCTGCGCGCGCTGCCGGGGGCGATCGTGTTCGACGATGCGCCGGGCACGTGCGGCGCCTGGCCCTTCCTGTGGCTGCAGTTGCCCAGCGCCGCGGCGCGCGATGCCGCCCTGGCCGAGCTGGCCCCCGCCCGCCTGGGCGTGACGCGGCTGTACGTGCACGCCCTGCCGGATTACCCCTATCTGCGCGGCGTGGTGGAGCCGACGGCCGCGGTGCCCAATGCGCGCGCCCTGGCGGCGCGTTCGCTGACCGTGTCCAACAGCCTGTGGTGCGACGATGCGGCGTTTGCCCGCGTGCTGGCCGTGCTGCGGCGCGTGCTCGGCGCGGGCGGGTGAGCGGTCGGCGGCGGTGTGCGGACGCGCCGCGAGCGGTGGCCGGGTGCTCGGTGCGGCTCAGGCGCCGAGCGCGGCAAGCAGGCGCCGGTTCAGGGACGCCTGGGCGTCCTGCCATTGCCCGAGCTGGGCCGGTGGCACCGGTGCCTGGCCGTCGGCGGCGCTGAGCCAGCGCTTCCAGCGACTGCGGTAGGTATGGGCCGAGATCTCGCCGTTCACGTCCATGCCGACCAGGCGCGGCGCCAGCGTGGCGACGGCGCCGCACAGCGCGTCGGCGCGCAGCCGGCCCTGGTCCCAGTTGGTGCGCGCGTCGTCGGGGTGCAGCACGTCCTTGTCGATGGACAGGTACACCCGCGCGGCGTCGGCCTGCACCTCGGCGAGCAGCGCGGACAGGAGGGCGGGCACCTCGGCGAACACGCGGAAGGCGCGACCCAGCCCGAGCCGCCGCGCCCAGCGCGTGTCGGTGCCGAGCGTCCAGTAGCGCACGGCGCCGCGCCGCAGCGGCGCCCAGCGGTTCTCCCACAGGTGCGCCGCGCCGACGTCGGCCGAGGTGATGCCCACCACGTCGATGCCCTGCACCCCCGCCAGGGCCGCGGCGTGGCTCACCCAGGAGCCGCAGTGGATGCCGAAGGGAAAGCGCATGTTGTCCGGGTGGTTGTCGAACACCACCACGCGGCAGGGTTGCCGGCGCGCGGCTCGGCGGATCAGGAGATAGCTGAGATGATGGAAATCGCCGCTGCCGAAGAACACCGGTGCGCTGCCGAAGTCGTCCGGCAGCGTCGCGTCGAAGCGCTCCAGGTCGCGCCGCGTGCAGGCGAAGCGCAGCGTCTCCTGCCAGGCGCGCCGGTCCAGCACCCTTGCCCCGGCGAGGTGCACCGAACCGTCAAGATCCAGCACGATCGGCCGCATCGCGGGCCTCCTGCCACTGGCGGTCGCTCTCGAAGCGCCGCGCCAAGCGCCGCAGCAGGGTGCGCAGCAGCGGGTTGCGCAGGTACACCGCGTGGCGCGTCAGGCTGAAGCGCGCGCCCAGGTAGGCCTTGATCTGTGGATCGGTCCAGCCGGCGATGTAGCGCTTCAAGCCGCGTGCGCAGGCATAGTCGAGGTTGTGCACCCAGCTGACGAAGTACAGGTTGGCTTCGCGCGCCTGCGGGTAGCGGAAGCCGACGTACTTGTCGACCAGGGCTTCGCCGTGCACGTAGCACAGATTGAAGCCGAGCAGCTCTTCGCCGCGATGGTAGAGAAACACCACTCCGCCGCTGCCGCCGTCGCGCAGCACCGCGGCGAAGAAATCGCGGCTCAGGCGATCGAAGTGGATCTCGCTCTGCGCATACACGGCCGCGTACAGGGCGTAGAAGGCATCGACGGTCGCATCGTCGGCAAAGCGCGCGTCGCCCGTGGACAGCGTCTCCACGCGCAGGGTCTGCCTCGCGCGCAGCTTGCGGCGCAGGTCCTTGCGCCGCGACGGCGACAGCCGCGCCAGCCAGGCCGCGCCATCGGCGAAGTCGATCGGCAGCCAGGCCAGGGCCTGGCCTTCCAGCAGCACGAAGCCCTGCCGCTGCAGCGCCGCGGCCAGACGGCTCGCCAGCGCGTTGTGCCGCGGTGCCAGCAGGGGGGAGTCCTGCGGCAGGTCCTTGACGATGACCAGCGCGTGCTCGCGTCCCGGTCCGCTGCGCAGCTGCGCGGCGAAAGCGTCGACGTCGAGCGCCGCCGGCAGCACCGCGTACTCGCTCACCGTGGTGCCGACGAAGCAGGTGCGCGGCTGCAGCCAGCGCCGCCACCAGCGCTGGCCGGGCAGGCGCTGCACGAAGCGGCGCGTCGGCGCGTCCGCGGTGGTGAGCAGATCGAAGGGGGCGACAAACGCCGGCACGCCGCTGGGCAGCACGTGCGCGGCAAAGCCCTCGGGCGGGTGGGCGAGGAAATGCTCCACCAGCGCTGCCGGTTCCACCAGCGAGGCGTCGTCGAGCGCGGCCGGCCCGTTCATGCCGTCGCTCCGCGCGCCGCCGGCTCGCCGGGCGGCGGCCCCAGGGCGATGTGTACGCACAGCCCGGGCACAGCGTCGCGCAGTTCCAGGCGGCCGTCGTGCAGCTCGGCGATCGCCTTGGCCAGGGCCAGGCCCATGCCCGAGCCCTCGCCACCGCGGCTGGAGTCCAGCCGCACCAGCGGCTGCACGGCGCGCTCGCGGTCGGCTGCGGCGATGCCGGGACCGTCGTCGGTCACCTCCAGCGTCAGGCCGGCCGCGTCGGCGCCCGCGCGCAGCGTGACGCGCGTCCCCGGCGGCGTATGGCGGATGGCGTTCTCGATCACGTTGACCAGCATCTGCACCAGCAGCTCGCGGTCGCCGTGCACCACCAGGCCGGGCGCCACCTCCGCGGCAAGGCTCTGCCCCGCGTCGTCCGCCACCGGGGCGTAGACTTCGGCCAGGTTGTGCAGCAGGCCGCTCAGGTCGACGTCGCGGAAGGCCGCGCGCGACGAGCCTTCTTCCAGCCGCGCCAGGCGCAGCAGGGCGTCGAATGTGGCCAGCACGGCATCGAGATCGGCCGTGGCGCGCTGTGCCTCGGCCTGGATGCGCTGCGGCGTCAGATCGGGCTGCTGCAGGCTGTCCAGGCGCTGGCGCAGGCGCGACAGCGGCGTGCGCAGGTCGTGCGCCACGTCCAGCGAGACCTGGCGCAGGCGCTGCAGCAGGCGGCCGATGTGGTCGAGCATGTCGTTCACGTCGCGACCGATCAGGTCGAATTCGTCGCCGCGCGGCGACAGCGCCACCCGCTGGTCGAGGTCGCCCGCCTCCACCGCCGCCGTGACCGCGTGCAGCACGGACGTGCGCCGGTTCACGGCGCGACCCACGGCGAGGGCGCCGCCCAGGCCCGCCAGCACGGCCAGCAACAGCACCCAGCCGAACACGCCGGCGAAGAACTCCTCCAGCTCGCGCAGCTTGGCCGTGTCGCGGCCCACCGCCAGGCGGTAGCCGTCGGCGAGGGACAGCACCTGCACCAGCAGGGGCGGCGGATGGCTTTCCTGCGGCGTCGGCACGCTCAGTTCGTGCCACCCGGGTGCCAGCAGCCCGGGGGACAGGTTGCCGACGCGCGTCTGGCCCGCCGGGCCGACCAGCGCGTACCAACCGGTGTTGCCCGGCAGGGCCACGCGGCGGGCAATCTCGCGCTCCAGTTCGCTGCGGCCCGACACCTCGGTGTCCGACGCCAGCGCCGTGGCGTCGCCGGCGATCTCGTCGTGCAGCTGGCGCTGGGCATAGTGCACCGTGGCCCAGTACAGGCCGCCGAACAACACACTGGCGAGCACGGCCGACGTCAGCGCCTGGGCCAGCGTCAGGCGCACCCAGAAGCGGCTCAGGAACTCAGTCCGGCGCACGCAGGCAGTAGCCGACGCCGCGCACGGTCTGGATCAGTTCCTGCGCATGGCCGCGGTCGACCTTGGCGCGCAGGCGGCTGATGTGGGTCTCCACCACGCTGGTCTTGGGGTCGAAGTGGAACTCCCACACGTGCTCCAGCAGCATGGTGCGGGTCACCACGCGATCGACGTGGCGCAGCAGGTACTCCAGCAGCTGGAACTCGCGTGCCTGCAGCTCGATGCGGCGGCCGGCGCGCGTGACACTGCGGCGCAGCAGGTCCATCTCCAGGTCGCCCGCTCGCAGCAGGGTCTCCACCTGGGCCAGCGGCGGCCGTCGCGCCAGCGCCTGCAGGCGCGCGTGCAGCTCGGTGAAGGCGAAGGGCTTGCCGAGGTAGTCGTCAGCGCCCGCCTCCAGGCCCTCCACGCGCTCGCGCGTCTCGGCCAGCGCGGTGAGCAGCAGGATCGGCAGCGCCACGCGCTCCTGGCGCAGGGTGCGCACCAGTGCCAGGCCGTCCAGGCGCGGCAGCATGCGGTCGATCACCGCGGCGTCGTAGCCGCCGCCGCGCGCCAGCGCCAGCCCATCCACGCCGTTGCCGGCCACGTCCACGCTGTGGCCGTGCTGGCGCAGCGCCTGGCCCAGCCAGCGCGCCGACTCCGCGTCGTCCTCAATCACCAGGATGCGCAAACCCGAACACCTCGTTCTTCCGCGGGCCACCCTAATGCCGCCCTGCGGCGCGGTGCAAGGCGCGCGGCCGCAGGCGGGGCTTTACCGCATGGTAATGGACGCTGCACAGTGCGGCAGAGACAATCCGCCGCCACGCGACGGACGCACGCCCGCCGCGCGCGTCTCCGCCTCGATTTCCCGCCCTTGGCCCGCATGACGCACCGCCGACCGCAGACGCCCCGCCCCCGCTGGCCTCCTGGCCTGCGCCGGGCGGCGCTGGCGCCACTGCTGTTGCTCGCCGCCTGCGCCGCCGTACCGCCACCCCCGTCGCGCGACGTGCCCCTGCCGGCGCACTGGCACGGCGCCGCCGAGGCACCGGGCGCAGTCCAACCCGACCTTGCTGCCTGGTGGCGTGCCTTCGGCGATCCGCGCCTGGATGCCCTGGTCGACGCCGCGCAGGCGCAGAACCTCGGTGTGGCCGAGGCGCGTCATCGCCTGGAGGCAGCGCGCTCGCAGGCCAGCAGCACGCGCCTGCGCTACGTGCCCAACCTGTCGGCGCGCACGGTCTCGGCGGCGAACGTGGAGAGCACGGCGAGCTACTTCCAGGTCGGCTTCGACGCGAGCTGGGAACTGGGCCTGTTCGGCCGCCGTCGCGGCGACCTGGCCCTGGCGGGAGCCGACGTCGGCGCGGCCGCGGCCGAGGTCGATGCCGCGCGCGTGTCAGTGGTGGCCGAGGTGGCGCGCACCTACCTCGAACTGCGTGCGGCGCAGGCGCGCCTCGCACTGCAGCAGCGCCAGCGCGCCCTGGCCGAGGCCGACCTGGCGCGGGCGCGGCGCCTGCAGGCGCTGGGCTTGGCCGCCGTCGGCGATGTGGACAAGGCGCAGGCTGCGCTGCGCGCCGAGCAGGCCAGGGCGCCGGCCCTGGCCGCAGCGCCGATCCTGCAGGCGCAGGCCCTGGCGCAGCTGCTCGGCCGCAGCGAACCTGATCCCTCCTGGCTGGAGCCGTCGCCGCTGTGCGCCCTGCCGCCGCCGGCTGCGGCCCCGCTGCCGGCGCAGCTGCTGCGCACCCGACCGGAGATCCGCCGCGCCGAGTGGGCGGTGGCGCGTGCCGCCGGCGAGCTGGGCATCGCCCGCTCCGAACTGTGGCCGCAGCTCAGCCTGGGCGGTTCGCTCACCTACGCCAGCAAGATCGACGGCGACGAACTGCTCAAGCCCACCAGCATCCTCTCGCTCGGCCCGATGATCACCGCGCCGCTGCTGGACTGGGGCCAGCGCCGCGCCAGCGTGCTCGCCCACGGCGAGCTGCTCGCGGCCGCCGTCACGCGCTATCGCGCAGCGGTGGTGGAGGGGGCGGCGGAGGTGCAGAACGGCCTCGCCGCGCTGGCGGCCGCGCGCGCGCGCTACGAAGCCCTGGAGGCGCAGGCGCGCGAAGCGCCACAGCGCCTGGAGCGCACGCGCCGGCTGCAGGTCCTGGGCCTGGCCGACGCTGCCGACCTGGCCGTCGCCGAGCGCAGCGAGGTCGACCTCGAGTTCGAGCGTGTCGACGCGCAGGTCAGTGCGGGCCTTGCTCTCGTGGCCGTGTACAAGGCCTTGGGCGGCGCCGCGCCGACGGGCGAGGGCGCCCCGCCGTGATGGGGCTCGCCCGCAAGACCCTGCGCTACGAGTGGCGCCGTTTCCTGCCGGCGGCGCTGGCGGTCGCCTTCGCCGGACTGCTGGTGCTGGTACAGGCCGCGCTGGTGCTGGGCGTGTTCGCCGGCGCCAGCGTCTACGTCACGGCTTCGCGCGGCGAGCTGTGGATCGGCTACCCCGGCACGCAGAGCGTGGACCTCGGCCGTCCGCTGCCGCGCCAGGCCGAGCTGCATGCGCGCCTGGATCCGGACGTCGTGCGCGTCGAAGCCTTGCGCTGGGTCGAAGGCGACTGGCGCGGCGGCAGCGGGCGCGGCGGCGTGTCGGTCTACGTCAGCGGCATCGACACCGCGCCGCAGGGCCTGGTCTTCGCCCGCGTGCTGGGGGCCGCGGAGCGTCTGGCGTTGCGCGAGCCCGGCGCGGTGATCGTCGACAGCGCCGACCTGGACAAGCTGGGCGCCGTGCCGGGTACCCAGGCCGAGATCAATGGCCACCACGTGCGCGTGGTGGGCGCGGTGCGCGGCCTGCGCGCGCTGGGCGGCGTCAATGTCGCCGCCTCGCTGGCGACCGCGCGGGCGCTCGACCCTTCCCCCGGCGACGAGCCGAGCTACCTGGTGCTGCAGCTGCGCGCCGGCGCCGACGCGACCGCCGTGGCCGCCCGCCTGCAGCCGCGCGGCGCCAATCCACCCTTTGCGGTCTGGGGCAGCGAGGAATTCGCCGCGCGCGCCGTGCGCTTCTGGCTGTTCGATACCGGCGCCGGGCTCGGCTTCCTGTTCGGCGCGCTGCTGGTGGCGCTGGTCGGGGCGGTCATCACCAGCCAGGCGCTGATCGGCGCGGTCGGCGGCAACCTGCGCGAATACGCCACGCTGCGGGCGCTGGGCGTTGGCCTCGCCGACCTGCGCCGCATCGTGCTGGAGCAGGCGCTGTGGGTGGGCGGCGGCGGCCTGGTGCTGGCCGTGGCGGTGGGTGCGCTGCTGCTCGCACTGGCCGATGCGGCGGCCGTGCCGGTGGCGGTCGATGCCGGCGGCGCCGCCCTGGTCGCGGCACTGGTGCTGCTGGTCGCGCTCGGCTCGGGACTGCTGGCGATGCGCTCGCTGCGCCGTGCCGACCCCATCACGCTGCTGCGCTGACCATGCAAGCCGACGCGATCGTCGCCAGCGGCCTGCACAAGTCCTACACCACGGGCCGCGTGGTCACGCCGGTGCTGCGCGACCTGTCCCTGGTGCTGTCCACCGGCGAGCTGTGCCTCATCGTCGGCCCTTCCGGCTGCGGCAAGAGCACCCTGCTGGCCCTGCTCAGCGGTCTGCTGCGCCCCGATCGCGGCAGCGTGCGGGCCTGCGGCAGCGAGCTCGGCCGCCTCGACGTCGCCGCGCTCGACCGCTTCCGTCTGCAGCACACCGGCTTCGTGTTCCAGGGTTTCAACCTGTTCCCCGCCCTGACCGCGCTCGAACAGGTGGCCGTGCCACTGGGTTATCTCGGCCTGCGCCGCGACGCCGCCTACGCCCGGGCCGCCGCGGCGCTGGACGAGGTCGGCCTTGCGGCGCGGCGCGGTGCGCGCCCGGCCGAGCTGTCCGGCGGCGAGAAGCAGCGCGTGGCCATCGCCCGCGCCCTGGCCAAGCAGCCGCGCCTGGTCTTCGCCGATGAACCGACCAGCGCCCTGGACGCCGCCAATGGCCAGATCGTCATCGACCTGCTGCACCGCGCCGCGCGCCGGCACGACACCTGCGTGGTCTGCGTCAGCCACGATCCGCGCCTGATCGGCCATGCCGACCGCGTCCTGCGCATGGAAGACGGCCGCCTGCTGTCCGACGAGCGCCGCGCCGCGTCCCCTGCCGTGCCCACCCCGGAGACTCCCGCATGAAGTGCCTGCCCGTGCCCTGGCCCGCCGTGATGGCCTGTGTGGTGGCCATCGCCGCCCTGGGCGGCTGCAGCCGCGGACGCGGCGACGCGACGCCGCCCGCGCCCGCCAGCCGTTACGCCGCCCTGGCGCGCGGCGTGGTGGAGGTCGAAGGCGGCCTGCTGACCCTGTATGCGCCGCGCGACGGCCGCATCACCGCCCTGCCCGCGGCGGAAGGTGATGCCGTGCGCGCCGGCGACCTGCTGGCCCAGCTGGACGCGGCGGGCGCCGACCTCGCCGTGGCCGCGGCGCGGGCCGAGGTGGACCAGGCGCAGGCGCAGGTGGCGGCGCAGGAGGCGCGCCTGGCACCGGCCGAGCGCCGCGCCGGCCGGCTCGACAGCGCGCGCAGCGAGGGTCTGGCAACCGTGCAGAGCGCCGACGACGCGGCGGCGCAACTGGAGGCGCTGCGCGCCGAGCGCGGCGTCGCCCGCGCCACGCTGGCGCTGGCACAGCAGCACCTGGCCAGCGCGCAGTGGGAGCGCGAGCAGCGCAGCGTGCGCGCGCCGGTGGATGCCACCGTGGCGCGGCGCCTGGTCGGCGTGGGCAGCGCGGTGGCCACGCAGCCGCCGAGCGAGCTGTTCGTGCTGGTGCCGCGCCAGCCGCTGGTGGTGCGCGCCGAGCTGGAGCAGGACTTCGTCGACCGCGTGCACGCGGGCATGGCCGCCGAAGTGGTGGACGAGGTCGCGCCGGACAAGGTGTACGCGGCGCGTGTGCAGCGCCTGGGCGAGGTGTTCGGCCGGCGTGTCGAGGGCGAGGCGCCCAACCAGCGCCAGGACGTGCGCGTGCTCGACTGCGTGCTGGTGCTCAAGGAGGGCCAGCTGCGCGTGGGCCAGCGCGTGCTGGTGCGCTTTCTCGCCGGCGGCTAGGGCGTGGGCTACGCACCGTCGAGCTTGCTCCACAATCTGCGGCCCGCCGCACCGGGCGGATCGCCAACTGGCCGAGCCAGCACGGAATTTTCCCGGTGCCTCGTCCGGCAAGGGTTTTGCTACAGCAGGGCGTCCCCAGCCTCCGATGCAGCGATGCCACCGTCCTCGACCGCGCCCGAACTGCAGGCCGCCGCCACGGCAGGGCGGCGCGCGTGATCGGCGCCAACGAATTCCTCTTCCGCGGCGGCCGCGCCGGCGTGCTGCTGATCCACGGCCTCACCGGCACGCCCAGCGAGATGCGCCAGGTGGGACGCGGCCTGCATCGCGCCGGCTTCAGCGTCTATGGCATGCAGCTCGCCGGGCACTGCGGCAGCGAGGCCGACCTGCTCGCCACCGGTTGGCGCGACTGGTACGCCAGTGTGTGCGCCGCGGCCGAGCGCTTCGCCGCCGAGCTCGATCACCTGTTTGTCGGCGGCCTGTCGATGGGCGCGCTGCTGGCCCTGCACTACGCCGCCGATCATCCGCGGCGCGTGGCGGGCCTGGGCCTGTACGGCACCACGCTGCGCTACGACGGCTGGGCCGTGCCGCCGATTGCCCGCCTGTCCTTCCTGCTGCCGCTGGTGACCGCCCTGGGCATCGGCCGGCAGCGCCGTTCGATGGAGACCTTTCCCTACGGCATCCGTGACGAGCGCATCCGCGCACGCATCGCCGGCGCCATGCTGGCCGGCGACAGCGCCGCGGCCGGACTGGCCGGAAACCCGTGGCCCTCGCTGGCGCAGTTCCAGCGTCTGTCCTGGCGCGTGCGCCGCCGCCTGCACCGCGTGCGCGCGCCCTGCCTGCTCGCACACGCCAGCGAAGACGACATCGCCAGCGTGGCCAACGCCCATCGCGTCATGGCGGCCGTGCGTGCGCCCTGCGAACTGCTGTTGCTGCAGCGCAGTTACCACATGGTCACGGTCGACGCCGAGCGCGACCTCGTCGCGCAGCGCAGCGCTGCGTTCTTCCGCGGCGTGCTGGCACCGGCGCCGGCATCCGCCACGGCGACGCTTTCCCCCGTCCTGGAGGCCGGCGCCTGAGCCGGCCGGTCCGCTTCCCACCCCCCACCACCGTCGAGGCCACCGCGTGAGCACGCCCATCGAAGACGACGTCCGCCGCATCATTGCCACCGAGATGGATCTCGACCCCGCGCGCATTACGCGCGAAGCCACGCTCAAGCAGCTGGAGATTCCCTCGCTCGACGCGATCGAGATCATCTTCAAGCTGGAGGAGCATTTCGACATCACCCTGCCCGACCGCGATCCGAACTTCGACACCGATTCGGTGGGCGGCCTCATCGAGGCGGTGGAGCAGGCCCTGGCCGCCAAGGCCGCTGCGGCGACGCCGGCGTCGTGAGCGGCGCGCGGCGCGTGGTGATCACCGGCGCGGGCGCGGTGTCGGCCGCCGGGCTGGGCGCGCCAGCGCTGTGGCGGGCCATGCGCGACGCGCGCGCCTGCGTCGCTCCCTACGCCCCGTCCTATGACCCCGCGCCGCCGGCGAAGCCGCGCCTGGCCGCCAGCTTCGGCGGATTCGATGCGGCGGCGCACTTCGACGAGCGCCGCCTCGGCCTGCTCGACCGCGTCAGCCAGTTCGCCCTGGTGGCGGCGCGGGAGGCGGTGACGCAGGCCGGCCTGGACTTCGCCCGCGACGGCCTGGGCGAGCGCACCGCCATCGTCATCGGCACCGGCATCGGCGGCGAGCTCAGCCGCGACGAGCAGTCGCAGAAGCTGTACCGCGACGGCAGCCCGCGCATGCATCCGATGAGCATCGTGCGGCTGATGCCCAATGCACCCGCCTCGCAGGCGGCCATGGAGTTCGGCGTGACCGGGCCCACCTTCGCCGTGAGCAGCGCCTGCGCCTCGGCCAACCACGCCCTGGCGCAGGCCCTGGCCCTGGTGCGCAGCGGCCAGGCCGACGCGGCCCTGGCCGGCGGCAGCGAGGCCTGCCTGTCCTACGCCACCTTCAAGGCCTGGGAGGCCATGCGCGTGCTGGCCGACGACACCTGCCGGCCGTTCTCGCGCCAGCGCCGCGGCCTGGTGCTGGGCGAGGGCGCCGGCGTGTTCGTGCTCGAGACGCTGGAGCACGCCCGCGCCCGCGGCGCGACCGTGCTGGCGGAGTTCGCCGGGGCCGGCATGAGCGCCGATGCCGGCGACATCGTGGCGCCCTCGGCGGCGGGCGCGGCGCGCGCCATCACGCGCGCGCTGGGCGATGCCGGGCTGGCGCCGCAGGAGGTGGACTACGTCAACGCCCACGGCACCGGCACGCCGGCCAACGATCCGACCGAATGCGCGGCCATCCGCCTCGCCTTCGGCGCGCACGCCCAGGTGCTGGCGCTGTCCTCCACCAAGGGTGTGCATGGCCATGCCCTGGGCGCGGCCGGTGCGCTGGAGCTGGTGGCCCTGCTTGGCGCCATCGCCGAAGGTGTGCTGCCGCCGACGGCGAACTTCCTCGAGCCCGATCCGCAGTGCGACCTCGACGTGGTGCCCAACGCGGCGCGCGAGCGGCGCGTGCGCGCAGCCCTGTCCAACTCCTTCGCCTTCGGCGGACTCAACGCCGTGGTGGCGCTGCGCGCTCCGCCCTGAGTCCGCGCCCCAGCCTCACTCCGGCGCGGCGTCGCTGGCACCGCGGGTGATGCGGATGCCGAGCTTCTTGATGCGGTGCCACAGGCTGCGTTCCTTGATGCCCAGCAGTTCGGCCGCGCGCACCTGCACGCCGCCGCTGCGCTCCAGCGCGGCGAGGATGTAGCGCCGCTCGATGTCCTCCAGCGCCGCCTCCAGCGCAAAGCCGCCCTCGGGCAGTTCGGGCGTGGCCGCGGCGGCGCGCGGCGCCGCCCCCGACGGTACCGCCGCGGACGGCTCGATGTAGGGCGGCAGGTCGCCCACGTCGATCTGCGGGCCGCGCGCGGAGATCAGCGCGCGCTCCACGCAGTTGCGCAGCTCGCGCACGTTGCCGGGCCAGGCGTAGGCGTGCAGTCGCGCCAGCGCCGCCTCGCTCAAGCGCGCGCCGCTGCGGCCCATGTCCGGCCCGAGCAGGCGGGCAAAGTGCGCGGCGAGCAGCGCGATGTCCTCGCGCCGTTCGCGCAGCGGCGGCAGGGCGATCTGCACCACGTTGAGGCGATAGTAGAGGTCTTCGCGGAACTGGCCCGCGCGCATCATCGCAGCGAGGTCGCGGTTGCTGGCGGCGATGATGCGCACGTCCACGGCGGTCTCGCGCTGCCCGCCCACTGGCGTGACCACGCGGTCTTCCAGCACGCGCAGGATCTTCGCCTGCATGGCCAGGGGCATGTCGCCGATCTCGTCCAGGAACAGCGTGCCGCCGTCGGCGCGGGTGAAGTGGCCGTCGCGGGCGCTCGCCGCACCGGTGAAGGCGCCCTTGACGTGGCCGAACAGCTCGCTCTCGAGCAGGGACTCGGGAATCGCCGCGCAGTTCACCGCGACGAAGGCGCGCTCGCGGCGCGGGCCGGAGTAGTGGATGGCGCGCGCCACCACCTCCTTGCCCGTGCCCGACTCGCCGGTGAGCAGGACGTTGGCGCGATTCTGCGCCACCTCGCGCACTGCCTCGACGATGCGCCGGTGCGCGGGCGAGATCCCGATCAGCCGCTCCAGACCGTAGCGCGCGCCCAGCTCTCCCTGCAGGCGCGCGTTCTCGTCCAGCGCCCGGTGCAGCGCCAGCGCGTTGTGGATCACGCGCTCGAGCTCGTCGATCTCGAAGGGCTTGCTGACGTAGTCGAAGGCGCCTTCCTTGATGGTGCGCACGGCGTCCTTGAGGCTGGCGTGGGCGGTGACCACCACCACTGGGACGTTGGGCCAGCGCTGCTTCACCGCGCTCAGCAGCGAGCGGCCGTCCATCTGCGGCATGCGCAGGTCGCTCATGACCACGTCGACGTTTTCCGTCTCGAGCAGGGCCAGGGCAGCGCGGCCGTCGCCGGCGGCGAGCACGCGGTGGCCGGCGCGCTGCAGGGCGAGACCGAGAATCTCGCGGAAGCGCGCCTCGTCGTCCACCACGAGGATGGTGCTGCTCATGATCCACCTCCGTGCCAGCGGGGAAAGGTCAGGCGGAAGAGGGCGCCGCGGCCTTCCGTCCCAAGGTACTCGATGCTGCCGCCGTGCCCTTCCATGGTGCTGTAGGCCTTGGCCAACCCCAGCCCGGTGCCCTGCGCCTTGGTGGTGAAGAAGGGGTCGAAGACGTGCTCCACGTCCTCGGCGGCGATGCCCGGCCCGCTGTCCTCCACCTCGATGCACACGCTCGTCGCGTCGGCCCGCTGGCGCAGTTCCAGGCGGCCGCCGTCGGGCATGGCATCGATCGCATTCAGGATGAGGTTCAGCAGCGCCGCGTGGATCTGCCGCTCGTCGCCGCGGATCAGTGCCTCGGGCGCGTCCAGCGTCAGCGTGGTGCGCGCGCCCGCCTTGGCCAGCTGCGGCTCGCACACCGCCAGCACGCGCTCGATCAGCTCGGCCGGACGCAGGGGCTGCAGGTCCGGCGGCGCCGGTCGCGCGAAGGCGAGGAACTCGCTGATCAGGCGGTCGATGCGCACGGTCTCTTCGATCACGTAGCCGAGCAGGCGCGCGTCGCTCTCGCCCAGGGCGGGATTGGCCTGCACCAGTTCGGTCGACGTGCGGATGATGCCCAGCGGATTGCGCACCTCGTGGGCGATGCCCAGGCCGACCTGCCCCAGCGCGGACAGGCGGTCACGCCGACGCAGCTGCGTCTCCAGCTCCTGCAGCCGTGCCAAGCGCTCGCTCATCTGGTTGAAGCGGCGCGTGAGGTGGCCAATCTCGTCGCGGCCGCGCGGCACCGGCACGGTGCGGTAGTCGCCCTCGGCGATGGCCTCGGCGGCCTGGGCCAGGGCGCGCAGGGGGGTGGCGATGCGCCGCGCCAGCGCGATCGCCGCGGCAATGGCCAGCAGCGATCCGATCATCAGCACGCCCAGGAACAGGCGCGCCTGCGTCACCGGTCCCGCCAGCGTCTCGCGGTTGCGCAGACCGACCGACAGGGCGCCCACGAGGGCGCCGCTGGCGGTGCGGATGGGCGCGTACAGCGCGCGGTACTGGCCGCGCTCGGCGGCCGCATCGTAGCGCTCGCCGCTGCCCTGCTGCAGTTCCCGTGCGACCTCCTCGGGCAGCGCGTGCGCCGGCGCCACGGTGCCGAGCGAGGAGTAGAACTCGCGGAATCCCGTCGTGTCGCCGGAGTAGATGCGCAGGTCCAGCGAGGTGAACAGGCGCGAGTGGGTGATGAAGTTCTCGTCCAGACGCACGCCCAGCAGCACGCGGTAGCGCCGGCCGCTGCGCTGGAAGGGCTGCACGCCGGCAATCAGCATTTCCGTGCGGCCGCCGCGCTCGAGCTGGTACAGCAGGTGGTCCACCGGCGCCTCGCGCGGCAGGATGGCGTCGGCCGGCTCGCTGCTGAAGACGATCTGCCCGCCCTCGTCGACGATGGCGAAGAGGTCGTAGCCGAACAGGCCGAGCAACTGCTGGTACTTCACCGGCAGCCCGCCACGGCCCTGCACCAGCGCGTCCACGAGGTCGCCGTCGTTGACAAGGTAGGCCACCGTGCCGGCCGCCTCGTCCTGCGCCTCGCGGATCACGTTGAGGAAGAGGGTGGCCGTCTCCCCCAGCCAGTGGCGCACGTTGGCGTCGAAGGTGCCGGAGACCACGTGCACCGCGAACCAGGTGGACGCCAGCATGGGCAGCACCGCCACCGCCAGGAACGCGGCGATCAGGCGCGCCTGCAGCGAGCCGCGCGCCGCCGGCGCGGTCATGCCGGTCGCGGCGGCGGGCGGCGCGGCCATGCCTGGCGGGCTCAGCCGCGCAGGGCGCGGGTGATGACCTGGTCGAGCAGCTTCACGGCGAGGTCGATCTCCTCGTAGCTGATGGTCAGGGCCGGCGCCAGGGTGATGGTGTTCTTGTGGTAGCCGCCCACGTCGAGCACCAGCCCGTACTTCTTCCCGTCGACCGTCAGATCGGCCTCCATGCCGATGTCCACCATGCGGTCGAGCAGGGCCTTGTTCGGAGTGTAGCCGTCTTCCTGACAGATCTCCGCGCGCAGGGCCAGGCCAAGGCCGTCGACGTCGCCGATGACCCGGTGGCGCCGCTGCAGCTCGCGCAGCGCGTCGAGGAAGTACCTGCCCTTGGCCATCACCATGGACTCGTAGTCTTCCTCCTGCAGCATCTTCATCGTCTCCAGGCCCACCGCGGTGCCGAGCGGGTTGGAGGCGAAGGTGGAGTGCGTCGAGCCGGGCGGGAACACGGTGGGGTTGATCAGCGCCTCGCGCGCCCAGATGCCGGCCAGCGGATTGAGGCCGTTGGTGAGCGCCTTGCCGAACACCACCACGTCGGGCTTCACACCGAAGTGCTCGATCGACCACAGCTTGCCGGTGCGGAAGAAGCCCATCTGGATCTCGTCCACCACGAGCAGGATGCCGTACTTGTCCAGCACGCGCTTCAGGCCCGTGAAGAAGTTCGGCGGCGGGATGACGTAGCCGCCCGTGCCCTGGATCGGCTCTACGTAGAAGGCGGCGTATTCGCACTGGCCCGCCTTGGGATCCCACACGCCGTTGTACTCGCTCTCGAACAGGCGCTCGAACTTGGCCACGCACAGCTCGCCGTACTCCTCCTTGGACAGGCCCCTGGGGCCGCGGAAGTGGTAGGGAAATTCGATGAACTGGGCGCGGTCGAAGTGGCCGTAGCGGCGCCGGTAGCGGTAGCTGGAGGTGATGGCCGAAGCGCCCAGGGTGCGCCCGTGGTAGCCGCCTTCGAAGGCGAACACCAGGCTCTTGCCGCCGCTGGCGTTGCGTACCAGCTTGAGCGAATCCTCGATCGACTGCGAGCCGCCGACGTTGAAGTGCACGCGGCCGTCGAGCCCGAACTTGTCCTGGTTGTGCTGGCACAGGCGCTTGGCCAGTTCGATCTTCTCCGCGTGCAGGTACTGGCTGGCCACCTGCGGCAGGCGCTCGAGCTGGCGCTGCAGCGCGCGGTTGAGGCGCGGATTGGCGTAGCCGAAATTGACCGCTGAGTACCACATCTGCAGGTCGAGGAAGCGGTTGCCCTCGTGGTCGTAGAGGTAGCTGCCCTCGCAGCGCTCGAAGATCTTCGGCGGGTCGATGTAGTGGACGGTGTCGCCGAAGGAGCAGTAGCGCGCTTCGTCTTCCAGCAGTTCTTTCTGCAGCATGGGAATCCTTCAGGCAGTGAGCGAAAGGGCAGTCGGAGAGGCCGCGCGCTGCAGTTCGGCCAGCAGCGGCAGCGCTTCGGAGAAATCGGCGATGGCGTGGTGGGGGATGCCGTTGACCAGGCAGTGCTCGACCAGGCGGCCCTTGGCGAACACCAGGTCCACGGCGCCGGCGACACAGAAATCCGAGCTGCCGTCGCCGATGAGCAGGGTGGGGCGGCGCGGCAGCATCCAGTCGGCCACCGCGCACTTGCAGGTGCCGCTGCCGCGGCGGCAGGTCGGCACGGCGTGAGGGAAGGCGAGTCGCCAGTCGCGCGGCCCCGCGCCTTCCAGGCGATTGCTCACCACCGGCACGTGGGCGAGGTCCAGGCGCGCCAGGCTGCGGCGGATCGAGCGGTCGATGCCGTCGCTGACCACCACGAGGTGATGACCGGCCTCACGCGCGGCGCGCACGAAGGCGGGGAAGTGGG
>DAOOVM010000024.1:0-20374 GCA_035370085.1 Rhodanobacteraceae bacterium
GTCCACGCGTGGTCAGGCGCGTGGTCGAGCCCAGTACGGGGGCGATCTGCCCGAGCAGGCGCAGCAAACCGCCCTGCTCCGCACCGCCGCCCAGCCGCGCGAGCGCGCTCTGCATGAGGCGCGCCGGCTCGCCGGCGACTTTCTCCATTTCGGGGAAATTGCGCAGCAGCTCGGCGCGCTGGGCGGCATCCAGGCGTGCCGACTCGCGCTGCAGCAGCGCGTACTCCGCGCCGGCGAAGAGAAAGGCGAGCAGCAGGGCCGCAGCCGACAACCCGGCCGCCAGGCGCCACAGGCGCCGCGACGGTGCCACGCGGTGGTGCGGTGCGAACTCGCCCTGCAGCAGGTTGAGGGGCTCGCCCGTGGCGAGGCCGGGCGCGAGCAGGGCAAGGGCATCGCCGGCCCGCTCGCGGTAGGCGGCCACGGGCACGCCCAGGTCGAGAGCAGGCGCCTCGCGCGTATCGAGCACCGTCGGCGGCGCGTCGCCGGCAGGCTGTGCCAGCGCCAGCCACTCCGCCAGGTGCGGTGTGTCCGCACTCAGGGCGCGCCAGGGCGCCAGGCGCGCCGTCGCCTGCAGCGGTTCCACCAGCACCATGCCCGGCGCCAGGGCGAGGCTGTCGGGCACCAGCGCATCGGCGCGGATGCCCAGTTCGTCCAGCCGCGCCAGCCAGCGCTGCAGGGCGCTGCGGGCCAGCACGGCCACGCCGATGCGTCCCTCCTGCGCCTCCGGTGCCAGGGCGAAGTGCAGGTCCTCCACCGCCTGGGCGAGTTGATCCTCCACCGCGTAGGGCACGGCGCGCTGCAGTTGCGCACGCTGGCGGGTCGGCGCGGGCGCCTCCAGCAGCAGCACGTCCGCCGCCGGCACCAGCACGGTCACGCGCGACGCGGCCGCCAGCAACGGCGCCGGCGGCAGACCGCGCGCGCTGGTACCGGCAGGGAGCCCGTCCGCACCCAGGCGCAGCCAGGCCAGGCTGCCGTGCGCGGAGAGACGAAGGAGGAGGCGGTCGGACATGGGGCCAATCAGGGGATAACCGCGCGATTCTACACAGGCTCGGCGCCCGGGCGGCTCATTCCTCGGCGCGGGCGCGCTGCAGCACACGCAGCCCGGACGGGCCGCGTTCGATCAGACTGAGCGTGCGGAAATGCAGTCCATCCAGGTCGACGCTGCCCAGGGCGAGGAAATAGCGGCTGCGCACACCCAGTCCCTGCTGCTCGGCCGGCGCCAGCACCACGCCCTGCCGGGCCAGTTCGGCCACGAAGTCGCCGATACCGTTCCAGCGTGCCTGGCCGTCGCGCCACAGGCGCTGGGCGATGGCCTCGGTGATCGCCTGCGGCGCCAGGGCGCGCAGCACCGCCACCGGCGCAGTGTTCACATTGAGCGGATTGCCCGCCGGCACGGCGCAGACGTAGGGCGCCAGGCGCGCATAGGCGGCGCCGTCGACGCCACGCACGAGGCGCAGCTCCGACACGTCGGCGAAGGGTCGGTCGGCGGCGCGGTAGGGCGGCACGGCGCCGAGATAGCCGTTGTCCTCCACGCCGCCCTCGCGCGGCTCGCGGTCGAGATCGATCCAATCGGCCACGGCGTCGGCGATGCGCGGGTCCAGCTGCAGCACGCCGAGCAGGTTGCGCAGCCGCTGCAGCCACAGCTCGTGCCCTTGCGGGTCGGCCAGATTGTTGAGATTGAAGCAGCCGTCGAGGTCGCGCATGGTGCCGGCCAGGGTGCCGCCGGGCACCGGCGTCGGCGGCAGCGGCACCGACCACAGGTCGCCGTTGGCGTCGATCGGACCGTCCTCACTGTCGCGCACCAGCACGCGCGCGGCATAGGCCTCCAGGCCCTGCTGGAAGGCCTCCACCTGCTCGTTGCGCAGCACATTGCGCGTGCGCGCCGCCACCAGCTCGCCGCGGTCGAGCAGGCCGGCGATCACCACCGTGGCCAGGGCCACGACCAGCAGGGCCACCAGCAGGGCCACGCCGCGCTGCCGCGCCGCTGCGACGCCGTTCACGGCGCGCGCCCCACCGGCGTGGCCGCATCCAGAGTGCTGGCCAGTTCCACCACCCGGCGCACCTCGCCCAGACCGTCCACGTCGAGGCGGAACTCCACCGCGCGCGGCAGTAGGTCCTGCGCCGCATCGCGCGGCGGCCAGGCCTCCAGCCAGTGTCCGGCCACGTCCAGATAGCGCAGGCGCAGGCTCTTCACGCCGTCGCGCAGCACGGTATCGGCCGGCGTGCTGCCCGCAGCGCGGTCGAGCACGGCGTAGCGGCCGCGCCGCAGGCGGCGGCCGTCGAGCGCGTAGACCACGCGTTCCAGGCGGGCGCGCGCCTCGTCCTGCGGGTGGGCAAACCCGCGCCGCGTCAGCTCCACGCGGTCGGCTTCGCCGCGCAGTGCCGGCAGCGGTTCGCCGTAGTTGCCGCGCACGCCGCGCGCTACCGCCGCGCGCAGATCGCGCTCGAGCAGGCTCACGCTGCGCACGCTGCGGGTGAAGTCCTCCTGCGCCGCGCTCAGGTGCGCGCGCGTGCGCAGCACCGCACTCAGACCACCCCAGGCCATCGCCGCCAGGGCGGCGAAGATGGCCACGGCCACCAGCACCTCGATCAGGGTGAAGCCGCGTGCCGGACGTGTCATGGCGCGAGGATGTCGCCGCTGAAGCCGGTGAGGCTGGCGCTGGCGGCGGCGCGCTCCTCGCCGGCGTAGACGCGCACGTCCAGGCGCCGGATGCCGGCCTCCGGCGTGTCCTGCACGTCCAGTTCCCAGCGCCAGTCGCGCCCGGCGTACTGCACGCGGCCCTCGCGCCGGCCCGGCGCCGGGCTGCGCTGCGCCAGGCGCGTTTCGGCGACCACGTTGGCGGCGATCCAGCTGGCGAGGGTGCGCTCGCGCATGCCGGCGAAATCGCTGCCCGAGACTCCGGCGGCCCGCACCAGGGCGGTCAGCGCCAGGGCGACCACGGCGAGCGCGATCAGCACCTCCAGCAGGGTGAAGCCGCGCGTGGCGTCAGCGCGGCGCATCGCGTCGCTCCAGACTGAGCGCGCCGTCGGGTTCGCCGTGCAGGCGCCAGCCCGCGTCGCGCCCGGCGAGGGCCAGTTCCAGGCGGAAGGGCGTGAGCTCGCCGGACGGGAAGCAGGCGAGCTGCGGCCGCGCCGGCAGGTTGTCCTCCAGGCGCAGTACCACGCCTTCGCGGCTGAGCTCGGCGCTCAGCCCGGCCATCCAGCGGCGCTGCCGCAACTCACCCTCGGTGTAGGGACGCCACTCCTCGCGCGCGCGCTCGCTGAACACGTAGCCGCCGCGGGCGAAGGAGAGGCCGATGCTGTGACCGGTGAGCTCCGCCTGCTCGCAGGCGTAGGCGACCAGGGCAGACAGGCGCTGCGCCTCCCGCTCCAGCTGGCGCTCACCGCCGCCGCCGGCGAGGGAGAGGCTGACCGCGGCGGCGAGCACCGCCAGGATCACCACCACCACGAGTACTTCGATCAGGGTGAAGCCGCCGCCGCGCGCGGGCGGCGATCCGGCGGCCGCGCGGGCCGGCGCCTCACTGCCAGTTGCCGATGTCCGCATTCTCGCCGTCGCCGCCGCTGCGGCCGTCCGCGCCCAGCGTATACACGTCGATATCGCCGTGGGCGCCCGGGTGCAGGTAGAGGTATTCGCGCCCCCAGGGATCCTTGGGCATCTTGTCCAGGTACCCACCCTTGGCCCAGTTGGGCGCCTCGGGCTGCCCCGCGGGCTTGCTTACCAACGCCTGCAGGCCCTGCTCGGTGCTTGGGTAGTTGAAGTTGTCGAGCTTGTAAGTATTGAGCGCGGTGACGATGGCGGTGATGTCCGCCTGGGCGCGTTTGACGCGCGCCTCACCGGGCTTCTCCATGACCTTGGGCACCACCACCGCGGCGAGGATGGCCAGGATCACCACCACGACCATCACCTCAATCAGGGTAAAGCCGGCGGCTCGGGAACGGCGCTGCATGGACCTGCCTTGAGTTGCGGGGAAACGGCGCCGATCATAGCAGGCTATGTCTGCGCCCCCTGTCCGCACCAACGCCGCGCTGGCCGCCCGCGACCTCGCCGTGGTCTGGCACCCGTGCACGCAGATGCACGACCACGAAACCGTGCCGATGATTCCCGTGGTGCGCGCGGAAGGCGCCTGGCTGGTCGACGCCGACGGCCGGCGCTACCTCGATGCGATCGGCTCCTGGTGGACCAACATCTTCGGCCATCGCCATCCGCGCGTGGTGGCCGCGCTGAAGGACCAGCTCGACCGCCTCGACCACGTCATGCTGGCCGGCTTCACCCACGAACCGGCGCTCGAACTGGCCGAAGCTCTGTTGCGCGTCGCGCCGCCGGGCCTGGCGCGGGTGTTCTACGCCGACAACGGCTCGGCTGCGGTGGAAGTGGCGCTGAAAATGAGCTTTCACTACTGGCGCAACATGGGCGAGTCGCGGCGCACGCGCTTCGTCGCCCTCACCGGCGGCTACCACGGCGAGACGCTCGGCGCGCTGTCAGTGAGCGACGTGGGCCTGTACCGCGACACCTACGCCCCGCTGCTGCTGCGCCCGCTGGTGGCGCCCTCGCCCGACGCCTACGAAGCCGCACCGGGCGAATCCCCGCGCGCCTGCGCGCAGCGGCGCCTGGGCGAGTTGCGCGACCTGCTGGAGCGCCACGCCGGCGAGGTGTGCGCGGTGATCCTGGAACCTCTGGTGCAGTGCGCCGGCGGCATGCGCATGCACGACGCGAGCTACCTCGGCGGCCTGCGCGCGCTGTGCGACGAGTACGCCGTGCACCTCATCGCCGATGAGATCGCCGTGGGCTTCGGCCGTACCGGCACGCTGTTCGCGTGCGAGCAGGCCTGCGACGCGAATGGCGCGGTGCACGGCATCACGCCCGATTTCCTGTGCCTGTCCAAGGGCCTCACCGCCGGCACCCTGGCGCTGGCGGCCGTGCTCACCACGCAGCGCGTCTACGAGGCCTTCTACGCCGAGTACCGCAGCGGCCGCGCCTTCCTGCATTCGCACAGCTACACCGGCAATCCCCTGGCCTGCCGCGCGGCGCTGGAAGCCCTGGCGATCTTCCGCGACGAGCCCGTGCTGGCGCGAGTGCGCGAACTTGCCGCGCAGCTCGCCGCGCGCCTGGCCCCGCTGCGCGACCATCCCCATGTCGCCGACGTGCGCCAGACCGGCCTCATCGCCGCGGTGGAACTGGTGCAGGACAAGGCCAGTCGAACGCCCTACCCCGCGCAGGAACGCCGCGGCCTGGCGGTGTACCGGCACGGGCTCGACCACGGCATGCTGCTGCGCCCGCTGGGCAACGTCACGTATTTCATGCCGCCCTACTGCATCACGCCCGAGGAGATCGACGCGATGGTGGCGGTGGCGATCGCGGGCATCGAGCGCGCCGTGGGAGGCAGCACCTGAACCGGGTGTTACCCCATCGCCTACACTCGCGCCATGCGCATTCCCCGCATCCACGTCGACGCCAGCCTCGTCCCCGGCACCCGCCTGCTGCTGCCGGAGCAGTCCGGCGAGCACGTGGCGCGCGTGCTGCGCCTGGAGCGCGGCCATCCCGTGATCCTGTTCAACGGCGACGGCTGCGAGTACGACGCACACCTGGCCACGCTGGCCAAACGTGCGGTCACGGCCGAAGTCACCGGCGTGCGCGCCGTATCGCGCGAAGCCCCGCTGGCACTCACCCTGGTGCAGGGCATCGCCCGCGGCGAGAAGATGGACTGGATCCTGCAAAAGGCCACGGAATTGGGGGTCACGCGCCTCGTGCCCGTGGTGACCGAGCGCACCGAGGTCAAGCTCGACGAGGACCGCGCCGGCCGCCGCCTGGCGCACTGGCAGCAGGTCATCGCCTCGGCCTGTGAGCAGTGCGGCCGCAACCGCCTGCCGCGCCTCGACGCCCCGCAGAGGCTGCCGACCTGGCTGGCGCAGCTCGGCGACACACCGGGCGCGCGCCTGGCCCTGCTGCCGGAGGGCACGCAGGCACTGCGCTCGCTCGGTGCGCTCGCCGACGGCG
Source organism: Rhodanobacteraceae bacterium (assembly GCA_035370085.1). Classification (GTDB taxonomy): domain Bacteria; phylum Pseudomonadota; class Gammaproteobacteria; order Xanthomonadales; family Rhodanobacteraceae; genus Tahibacter. The sequence continues at coordinate 5,996 of DAOOVM010000024.1, forward strand.
CGATCCTGGTGGTCGGTCCCGAGGGCGGCTTTTCCGACCACGACGAAGCGGCGCTGCGTCAGGCGGGATTTGCCGGCCTGCGCCTCGGCCCACGCATCCTGCGCACGGAAACCGCGGGCCTGGCGGCGCTCGCCGCCCTGCAGGCGGTGGCGGGAGACTTGTCCTAGCGTGATCCAACGGTCGCGGCTGCACGCCTGATTTCGCTGCGGCGCGACCGCCAGCGGCCGCTCCCGTGCGGGCGCTGCCGGATGAGTGGCGTCTGTCCGCGCCGCGCTGCCAGCCCTCGGCCGCTGCGCACGTTCCGTGCGACGTGCTTTCCAGCGGCCGCCGAGGCGTGTCCTGGCACGCTCGCCGCAGACTCGCCCGCTATGCCGCCAACGCGTCGGCCATCAGGCCTTCGATGCGGTTGAGGTCAGGGATCATGGCGTGGTCGTCGCGCACCAGCACCTGGTGTATGACGCCGGTCGGCGGGTGGCTTTCGTCGCCGGTGGGAATGAGCAGATCGGGCGAAATCGTCGTCAGGCGCGGGAAGCCCTGGGTCAGCATCGCAACGAAAGGCATCTTGGCGTGGCCGCCGAGGGCCTTCAGCACGGCCACGCGCACGCCAAGGCTGCCCTCCTCATGGGCGAGGCCGGCGAGGATGGAAAAGGAAAACAGCGGAATACGCCAGCCGCGCCAGCGCAGGCGACCGATCAGCCACTCTGGCGCATTGGGGATCTTTTCCGGCGTGGCGAAGGTGATGACCTCGGCCACGGTGGCATTGGGCAGCAGCACGCGGCCGTTGGTGATCGGGATCAGCACGCCGCGGATTTCGCGCGAGGTTTCCATGGTTTTCCTTGCTCAATACTGCAGTTCTTGCGCGCCGCCGCGGCGCGGTAAGTGTCCCTGGCCGGCACGCACCCCGCGGGCACGTGTCGGCGCAATCACTTCGCGTATTCCTCGAGGGTGTGCCGCGCCAGCTGCGCCGGGCCGGCGTTGTAACTGACCACGCCGGCCTCAATCGCGCCGTCCACCATGGAACTGATCACGCAGGTGTCCGGATTCTGCACCCACACCTTGCCGCCCTTGGCCGCAAGGTACTTGCAGCCTTCGATGGCATCGTGCGCCATGCCGGAAAAGACGATGGCCGTGGCCTTGGGGCCGAAGGCGTCGGCGATGTCGTGCAACACGAGGTCGATCGACGGGCTGTAGGGCGAGCTTTCGGTGAGCGGCCGCAGCTGCACCACGCCGTCGGCATCGACGATGAGGCGCTTGTCGGTGGGCACCACGATGACGTCGCCGTGGCCGACGCGCTCGCCGTGGGTCGGCGTACGCACGGTGAGCGGCGTGACCTTGGCGAGCTGCGCGGACATGAGTTCGAGGAACTCCGCGCCCATGTGCTGGGCCAGCAGGAACAGCGCAGGGAAGCGCGCCGGGATCGCCGCCAGGTAGTCGCGCACGGCCTCCGGTCCGCCGATCGAGGCGCCCAGCACGATGACCCGCTTGACCACGCCCTTGGGCGTGCCGACCGAGACCTCGTCCAGGCGGTGCTCCACCACGACGTCGCGGCGCATTTCCTCCGGTGCGATCGCCTCTTCGATGGGCACCAGGTCCAGCGAGATGCTGGTGTCAAAATTGAACTTGGTGGAGTCGCCGCCGTCGGGCGCGAGGAAATCCTGCGCGGCAACCTTTTCCACCTTGACCTCGGCCGCGGGCGGCGCGGCGGCTGCCTCGCCCTCCTCCGCTACGTTCTCCAGGCTCCAGTCCTTGCCGGAGAGGAAGTCCTCCGCACTGAGCTTCTTCACGCCGAAGGATTCGGCCGTGGGCTTGGCCGCGACGGGGGCGGCAGCGGGAGCGGCAGGCGCCGCGCCGGCGGCCTCGCCTTCCTCGTCGATCGGCTCGAGCGAAAGCGCACCGAAACTGCCCTTGGCCGCCGCCGCTGCGGGCTGGGCGGCAGGCGCCGGTGCGGCGGCCGGCGCCGCCTCGTCGAGGGCGTCGAACAGTGGCGGAAAATCATCTTCGGCCGCTGCGAAGGGCGCCTCCGTCGCCGCGTCGAACGCGGCAAGGCTGCCTTCGTCCAGAACGAACTCCGCTTCGGCCGCGGGCGCGGCCGCAGCGGCGCCGCTGCCGGCGAAGAGCGCGTCCAGCTCCGCGGCGAAACCACCCTCTTCCGACGCGGCCGAGCGGGGAGCCACTGCGGCCGTGGGAACAGCCGCCTCCAATTCGCCCAGGCCGAGCTCGAGGCCGAGATCGTCGGACGTCGGCGCCTCGGCCGGCGCCGGCGCACTACGGGTCGGTGCCGCGGACAGCGTGGCGTCGGGGATGTCCCCGAGCAGGGAGTCCAGCTCGGAGGCGAAGTCGAAGGTGTCGGGCGCGCTGCCGGGCGGCGGTGGCACGCGCGTCGGGCTGGCCTGCACCTGTTCGGCGGTGGCGTCGAATTCTGCGCGCAGGTCCAGATCATGGGCCGGCGCAACGTCGCGTTGCGGCGCGGTCACCTCGCCTGGATCGGCCTGGACGGGACGCAGGGCGCTGGGGCCGGGCGCGGTGTCGGCAGTCTGCAGCAGGGCATCGAGCGCGCTGTTGAGGTCGCTGTCCTGCGCATAGGGCGAAGGCGTCGACGCCGGCATTTCGACGGGAGCTGGCACCACCGCCAGCGGCGCGACGAAGTCGGGGATGCCCACCGCCATGCGCTCGGCGGGCGAGCGCGGCGCCTCGGCACCGGCCGGACGCGGCGGGTCGACGACCTCGGGCTTGCCCAGCACCTTGGCTGCAAGGTGTCGCGCCCAGCGTGCCTGGTCCCAGCCCTGCAGGCTGCTCGATACCGTGGCATCGTTGAACAGCACGTTGTAGCGCTCGTCGCCGAGGAGGTCGTACACCTCGTCCAGGTGCGACTCCACCTCGGGATCGAGGTTGACGATCACCACGCTGGCGCCGGAGCCCTCCAGCGCATCGCGGTCCACGTCGGCCGCGAGCGCCTCGTACACGACGGCGGCACCCAGTTCGCGCAGCGCGTCGCGCAGGTGGGACTCGAACTGGCTGGTCTGGTACAGCAGTGCGACATTGACCGTGCTCATGCTCACCTCAGTGCCCGGCCCGGGCGAGGGTCAGTGTTTCCTGCACGTTGCGCAGCAGGTCGGCCTCCTGGTACGGCTTGCCGAGGTAGCGCTCCACGCCGATTTCCAGCGCGCGCTGGCGGTGCTTTTCGCCGGTGCGCGAGGTGATCATGATGATCGGCACAAGCCTCAGGCGCGGATCGTTCTTCATGTAGGTCGCCAGCTCGTAGCCGTCCATGCGCGGCATCTCGATGTCGAGCAGCATGACGTCGGGCACCTTGTCCTGCAGCTTCTCCACCGCGTCCAGGCCATCCTTCGCCGTGACGACCTCCAGGTCGTTACGCTCCAGCACGCGCGTGGTGACCTTGCGCATCGTGATGGAGTCGTCGACCACCATGACCAGCGGCTTCTTGCGCTCCTCGACCTCCACCACGGGGGTGGCGAGGATGGTGGACGCCTCGATCGCCTCGCCTTCGGCCACGCGCTCGCGCAGGGCCGCGGAACGGCGCACCAGGGGCGCGAGGTCGAGAATCATCACGACCGAGCCGTCGCCCATGATGGTGGCGCCAAAGATGCCCGGCACCGAGCTGATCTGCGGTCCGACCGACTTCACCACCACTTCGCGCGAACCGATCACCGCGTCGATGCGCACCGCGGCGCGCTGGTCGCCGGTGCGGGTCATGAGCAGCGGCAACTGAGTGTCTTCCACCACGGCGCGGCCACCCGGCACGCCGAGCAACTGGGCGAGGTCGTAGATGGTGAACTCCTCGCCGGCGTAGCTGTAGACGGGACGTCCGCTCGCCAGGCGCTGGTCCAGGTCCTCGCGCGTGATGCGCACCACGCCCTGCACCGATGACATTGGAATGGCGTAGGTCGACTCGCCCAGGCGCACCAGAATGGCCTGCGTCACCGCCAGGGTGAACGGCAGGCGGATGGTGAACACCGTGCCCTTGCCGCGCTCGGAGTCGATGGTGAGCGAACCGCCGAGTTGCTTGATCTCGTTGTTCACCACGTCCATGCCGACGCCGCGTCCGGCGAGCTGGGTCACCTGCTCGGCGGTCGAGAAGCCGGTCTCCAGCACGAAGGCGTAGAGGTCGCGGTCGGACAATTGCGCGTCGGGCTTGAGCAGCCCGCGCTCGATGGCCTTCTTGCGGATGGCGTCGCGGTTGAAGCCGCGGCCGTCGTCGGTCACGCGGATCACCACTTCGGTCGCCTCACGGCTGACCTGGATGACCACCGAGCCCTCCTCCGACTTGCCGGCATCACGGCGCGCGGCCGGATCCTCGATGCCGTGGGCGAGGGCATTGCGCAGCATGTGCTCGAAGGGCGCCTTCATGCGCTCGAGCAGGTTGCGATCCATTTCGCCCTGGGCGCCTTCCACCTTGAGCTGGGCGCGCTTGCCCACTTCCTGCGCCGCCTGGCGCAGGGTGCGGCGCAGCGAGGGCACCAGCGAGTCGAACGGCACCATGCGCGTGCGCATGAGGCCTTCCTGCAGGTCCGAACTGACGCGCGACTGCTGCAGCAGCAGGGTTTCGGACTGGCGCGTCAGGTCGTCGAGCAGCCCCTGAATCGACATCAAGTCGGACACCGACTCGGCCAGGGCGCGGGAAAGCTGCTGCATCTGCGAGAAGCGATCGAGCTCGAGCGGGTCGAACGCCTGCTCGCCCGCCTCGTGATGCTCGCGCTGGTAGCGGGCGATGATCTGCGTTTCCGTCTCGATTTCCATCTTGCGCAGCTGCTCGCGCAGGCGGCCGACGGTCTGCTCGAACTCGATCAGGTTGAAGCGGAAGGTGCTGACCTGCTGTTCCAGGCGCGAGCGGTAGATGGACACCTCGCCGGCGTAGTTCACCAGCGAATCGAGCAGGTCCGAACGCACGCGGATCATTTCCTGCGGCGCGTGCGCTTCCTCTTCGAACACCGGTGCGGCCGGGCGCGCCGGGCCCGGCTGGCGCGCGGGCGCTTCCGCCTCGACGGCGGCGGGCGCGGCCGGTGCCGCGACGGGAGCCAGCGGCGCCGGCGCGGGCGCGGCCGCGGCCTCGGACTCGAGCGTCGGGATCGCCTTGCCGTTGACCAGGTCCTCGAAGCGGCCGATGGCGTGGTCGGGCATGGCGATGGCCTGGCGACGGGCCACCCGCTGCACGAGCGCGTGCAGCAGATCGAAGCCGCGCTCGAAGGATTCCACCGAGCCACGGTCCATGCTGCGCCGGCCTTCGCTGACCGCCTCCAGCAGGGACTCCATGGCGTGGCTGAGGTCGCCGATCGGCGCCAGGCCGGCCATGCGCGCACCGCCTTTGAGGGTGTGCAGGTCGCGCTGCAACCCGGTGACCAGCTCGCGATCCTGGCTGGACTCGCGCAGGCGCGCCATCAGGCTGTCGGAGTGGTCCAGGATGTCCGTGCCTTCCTGCACGAAGATCTCCAGCAGGTCCTCGTCCATGTCGGGCAGATCGAGCTTGCCCTCCGGCTGCGGGTCCTCGGCGATCGGCACCAGCGTGCCGATCTCCTGCGGGGCTTGCGCGGCCTCTGGCTCCGCCGCCGCAACGATCTCCGCCGGCGGCGGCTGCGCCACCACGGGTGCGGGGGACGACACGGTCGCCGGAAGCGCGGGCTCGGCGGTCGGCGTGCCGAGGTCAATGTGTTCACTGCTGACCTGTGAGGCCAGCCAATCCAGTTCGGATACCGCCGCTTCCTCTGCGGGCAGGGCCACGCTCGGCGCTTCCGCGGCCGGGCTGATGGCTTCTTCCGGCAGTTCCAGGCGGCTGGACTCGCCGGCGTGAGCATCGGCCAGCTGCGCTTCGGCGGCGATCATGCGCTCGAATTCGGCGATGTCTGCATCGCCCAGGACTACACCGGACGCGGGCGGCGCGCGGACCGACTCTGGCTCAGACGGCAGCGCGGCCGCCTCGGCCGCCAGCGCGCGTTCGAATTCGGCGATGTCGGCCTCGCCGATCACCGGGGCGGGATTCGCTTCGGCCGCCAGGGCCTCATGCAGCTGGGCCTGGTCGAGCGACTGCAGGGTCTCCTCGGCCGCACTGGCCTGCCACTCCTGCTCCATCTGCGCCTGCGTGACCTGGTCCGCGCTGGCCAAGGCCGGTGGCGCGGCGACGGCGGGCGTCTCGAAGCGCCCCTCGACGCCGACCAGCAGATCGCTGTCGACGAGGTCCTCGAAGCCGATCTCCTCGGCCTCTACCAGGGGCTCCTCGGCCGCGGCCTCCACCTCGGCTTCCACCATCGCGACGGAATCCGCCGAGGTGGACAGCACCAGCTCTTCACCGCCGTCCAGATCACTGATGCCGACGGCGGCGGCCTCGACCACACTGGAGGGCAAATCCACCGGCGCGCCCGCTGCAGGTGCCTCGCTCGGCGACTCCTCCTCCACCGGCACGTCGTACAGCTTGTGGGCGAGTTCGGGCTCCGGCAGCACGTCGCGCAAGGCGCACACGCGCTCGACCAGGGCATCGGCATCCGGCAGGTGCGGCTGCGGCTTCTCCAGCTCCGCCATCACCGAGGCCACCAGGGCCGACGCATCACGCAGCACGGCCAGGCCCGTGGCGTCGGGCGCCTGGTCGCCGCCACGCAAGCGCTTGATATAGCCCTCCAGCGGCGCCAGCACGTGGCCGATCACCGGGATGTCCACCATGGCGATGGCGCCATGCAGGGTATGCACGGCGCGCAGCAGGGTGTCGGTCGCGGGCTGCGGCACGGGCGAGCAGGCGGCGATGTAGGCATCCACGGATGCCAGGTGCTGACTGACTTCGCTGCGCAGAATGTCGAACAGCACCGGATCGATATTGGGCAGCGGCCCCGCACCCGGCGCTTCGGGCGCCCCCGCGGCGACGGCCTCCTCCTCCGGTGACAGCGTCAGCGCCTCGGTCACGTGGAAGGTCTCGGTCAACTCGGCAACCGGCATTTGCGGGGCGGGTGCCGCAGGCGCCTGCGTCGCCACTGCCGGCGCCGGCTCGGGCTCCACGGGCACGGCCACCATGCGCTTGACAACACGCTTGACCTTGCGGGTACGCGGCTTGGCCGGAGCCAGCCAGGCGTCCTCGCCGGCGGCCAGGCGATCGGCCACGCCCATGATGCCGGCGATGTCGGCCGTCGGGGCGCCCTCGCCGCGCAACGCACCGAGCAGGCCAGGCAGGGCGCCGATAGCGTGATCGACCAGCGCCTGCACGGAGGGACCGGGCGGGATGGTCTTGTCGAGCACGCGGTTGAGCATGTTCTCGACTTTCCAGCTGAATTCGCCCAGGGCCAGCGCGCCGACGAGGCGGCCCGACCCCTTGAGCGTGTGAAAGGACCGCCGCACCGGCTTGAGGTTTTCCAGGTTGGAGGCATCGCCTTTCCACAGCGGCACGTGGCGCTGCAGGTTCTCGATTTCCTCCTGGACTTCCTCGACGAAGACCTCGCGGATCTCCTCGTCGATGTCGTCGGAACCCACAGCCTGGAAACTGGCATCGGCGGCGGGCGCCGCGGCGCCTTCGGTGTCGGGCACCTCTTCCTCGATTTCCTCTTCCACTTCGACGTAGCGCACCTGCGGCGCCTGCACCGGCGGCGTGGCGGTGGGCTCGGTCGGCGTGAGCCGCAGGCCGGTCAGGTCCTGCGGCGCGGGCTCGGTCGGCGGCGTGGTGCCTACCACGAGGGCATCGAGGCCCTCACCGCGCGCAATCTGCACGACCTCCCGCAACTCCGGTTCGGCGCTCGGCGCCTCGGGCAGGGCCGGCGTCGGTACCGGCGCGGGCGTCTGCTCCTGCGCCTCGCCCAGACCGAGCCGGGCGATGTAGGCGTCGATGTCGCTGTCCGGCGTCAGCTCGATGCTCGGCAGCTCGTGGTCATCGCCCGCCGCAGTCGCGTCGCTGTCCATCTGCAGGGAGGCCTTGCCGCTGGTGGTCAGGGCATCGGCACCGAAGGCAGGGAATTCGCTCGCGGCAGCCCGGTCAGCCGCGGCGAGATCGACAAAGGCGGGCATGGCCGCGGCCGCGGCGGCGGCGGCAGGGGCCACGACTGCTGCTGCTGCCGCGGCCGGCGCCGGCGTCGCCTGACCACGCGCGGCCTCGCCGCTGGTGGGCACGGGCACCGTCGACACCGGGGTTCCACCCGCCGTCGGCGCCGTCGGCAGCGGGGCCGCGGTGGCGGGCGGCGGTTCGGGCAGCAGGCCATCATCGGGCGGAACCGGCCAGTAGCCGAGCGACTCCAGGCTCTGGCGCGTCACGTCGAGGATCTTCTCGCGGCCGGCGCGCTGATCGCGCGTGGCCTCCAGGTAGTATTCGATCGATGCCACCGCGTCGGCCAGCTTGTCCATCTGTTCGGCGGTCGGCACGCGGCGCCAGCGCAACAGTTCCACTTCGATGAAGCGCACCACGCCGTGCATGAGCTCGGCCGGCTTGGGCAGATCCAGCATGCGCAGGGCGCCGCCGACGTCTTCCAGGAGCTTGGGGATCTGCTCCACCTTGGCGTGGTCCCAGGGAGACTCCACGAAGGCGACGATGTCGTGCTTGGCCTGGGCCAAGTTGGCCGAGGCTTCCTTCATGAGCGCATCGAGGATCTTGCGCACCTCAGCCTTGGGCAGCTCCATGCCGCCACTGCCCTCGCCCTCGGGCGTCTCGGCGCCCAGGCGGTCGATGTGGTCGTCGAGCGATGCCTCGACGTACAGCAGCGCGCCCGCCACGTCTAGCAACGTGCTCTCGTCGGCGGCACGCGATTTGGCGGCGATCTCCTCCACCACGGTGCGCTGCTCCAGCACGACGCGGCGGGGAACGCCCAGGCCGAGCATGCCCAGGGTATCGCCGACGCGGTCGAGCACCTCGGCCTGGGCGGACAGCTCGGCCGGATCGTTGCCGGTGTTGCGCAGGAAAATGTCCAGCGCCTCCTTGACGCGCAGGAGATCGTCCTTGATGGCCGCCGATACGGTATCAAGGAGGGCGCGGTTGTGGCCGGAAATCGACCCCTTGGCATGTTCCAGCTCGCGCTGGCTGGGCATCAGGGCATCGAGCGCGTAGGTGCGGCGAACCTCGGCCGTCAAGGGGCCGCCGCCGCTGCCGTGGGCAACGTAGTAGAGAAGGTTCTTCACCAGCTCACGCGGCGGGCTGGTGCGGAAGCTGGCTTCGCCGGCATCGACCAGGCGCTTGATTTCGCGGTCGACCTTGCCGAAGAGCAGCTTCACGGCGGGGCTGGCCTGCACGCCGCCCGTCTGCACGCCTTCGAGCAGGGCCGCACCCACCCACCACAAGCGGCGAGGCTCTTCGGCGTGGCACAGGCGCTGCAGTCGCTGCAGCACATCCTGCAGGCGTTGGGCGTCGGCGGCCTCGCCCTGGCGCAGCCATTTCAGCAGGGACACCTGGTAGACGGTGCGCAATCGCCCCGTCTGGGCCTTGAGCTCAAGGTCCGGCAGGGCCTGCGCCGCTCCGGCCGCGGCCTCTGGCAGGGGCGCGCCGAGATCGGGAGAAAACAGCACGCTCTCGGAGAACAGCTCCTCACCGCGCACGGCGCGCAGGTCGTTGAGCAACGGCAGCAGGACGATGGGGATGTCCTTGTGCCCGCTCTGCAGGCGCTCAAGGTAATCGGGCAACTGCACGATGCCGCGCATCAGCACCGAATAGGCCTCGTCCTTCTGCTTGACCTCGCCGTCGAGGATCGCCTGGGCGAGGCGTTCCATCTCCTCCACCACCATCGAGGCCCCGTACAACTCGACCATGCGCAAGGTGCCCTGCACCTGGTGCAGGTAGGTGGCGCAGAAGCGCATGAGGCTCGCATCCGCCGGGTCCTCGACGTAGGCCTCCAGGGCCTGCCGCGCCTGCTTGAGGGTTTCGTCCAGCTCCTGCTTGACCCAGGTGAGCGTGGTGAAATCGATGTCTTCTTGCAGTTTCATGCGCGGATTCCGAGGTCATGCGGCGCGACCGGGCTCCTGCCGCGGGCGGCCGCCGTGCGCGCCTGTGCAGGCCGCGCGACGAGCGGAGGTCGCCGCCCCGCAGGGGGCGGCGACGACCGGTGCATCCGTGCACCGATGGATGGGTGGCTGCGCGACCTATTTGTCATGGTTGCGCAGGAAGGCCAGCGCCTGGCGGTGCGGCACGCGGCTGAGCTGCGGCAAGGCGAACTGTGTCACCTCGCCCGGCCCCAGCACGAGCAGGCCGCCAGGCTTGAGCAGGCCCGCCAGCGCCGCGAGCAGTTCGCGGCGGCGTTCGCGGGCGAAATAGATCAGGACGTTCTGGCAGTAGATGAGGTCCAGCCGCTTGAGCGGCGCGCGCGCCACGTCGAGCAGGTTGAACTGCGCAAACCCCACGCGCTTGCGCAGCGACTCGTTGATGCCGAAGGTATCGGAATCGATCAGGTCGACATAGCGCTCGCGCAGGGCCGCGGGAATTTCCTCCAGCTTGCCGCGCGGATACAGGCCGCCGCGCCCCACGGCCAGGGCCGGCTGGCTCACGTCGGTGGCGGTGACGCCGAAGTACATGCGGTTGCCAGCCACGCCGCCGAGGTAGCGGTCCAGCACCATCGCCAGGGTGTAGGCCTCCTCGCCGGTGGCACAGCCCACGCTCCATGCATGCAGCGTGCCGCCCGCCCCGGCGACGGCCACCTTGGGCAACCACTCCCGCTCGATGAGCTCGAACGAGGGCGCATGGCGGAAGAAGTGCGTTTCGTGCACCGTGAGGCGGTCCACCAGGGTGGTCCACTCGATGGCGCCCTCGGCGCCGCCCTGCAGGTGGCGGTAATAGTCCTCGAAACTCAGGTGCCCGGTCTCGCGCATGCGCCCGCGCACGCTGGTGACCAGGAAGGCCTTGCGTGCGGCGGGCACAACGACGCCCGTACGCTTCTCGAGCAGGGCCGCCCAGCGCGCGAACTCGGCGTCGTCCATGCCCGGCATGGACGCGAGCGCCGACCAGTTGCCAAGGGCGAGGGCCATGCGAACGGGTGCACCTCCCTAGGCTGCCGATCAGGTCGGCAGCTTGAAGTCCGCGACCGAACGGCGCAGGTCGTTGGCGAGCTGGGCCAGGTTGCCGATCGACTCGGCCGTCTGGCTCGCACCCAGCGAGGTCTGCGTGGTGATTTCCTGAATCACGTTCATCGTGGCCGAGATGTTCGTGGCAGCGGCCGACTGCTGCCGTGCCGCCTCGGAGATGTTCTGAATCAGGTCCGCGAGGTCGTTCGACACCTTTTCGATCTCGCCCAGGGCCAGGCCGGCGTCCTCGGCCAGGCGCGCACCGGCCACCACTTCCGCGGTGGTCTGCTCCATGGAGCTCACCGCCTCGTTGGTGTCGGACTGAATCGTCTGCACCAGGGTCTCGATGCGCTTCGTGGCATTGGCGGAGCGCTCGGCCAGTCGCTGCACTTCGTCGGCCACGACCGCGAAGCCGCGACCCGCCTCGCCCGCCGACGCGGCCTGGATGGCCGCGTTCAGGGCGAGAATGTTGGTCTGCTCGGCGATGTCATTGATGAGTTCCACGATCGAGCCGATTTCCTGCGACGACTCGCCCAGACGCTTGATTCGCTTGGACGTCTCCTGGATCTGGTCGCGGATGGAGTCCATGCCCTGAATGGTCTGGCGCACGATCGCGGCACCCTTGGAGGCGATCTGCACCGAGCGCTGGGCCACATCGGCCGATTCGGCGGAGTTCTTCGACACCTCGTCGATGGACACCGCGATCTCATTGATCGCGGCCGACGCCGAGGTGATCTGCTGCGCCTGATGCTCCGCAGCTTCCGCCAGGTGCATGGCGGTGGCCTGCGTTTCCTGGGCGGCGGCGGACACCTGCACGGCCGTTTCGTTGATCGTGGTCACCAGGGAGCGCAGCGCTTCCACGGCGAAGTTGACCGAATCCGCGATGGCGCCGGTGATGTCCTCGGTCACGGTCGCCTTGACGGTGAGGTCGCCTTCCGCGAGCGAGCCCATTTCGTCCAGCAGGCGCAGAATGGCCTCCTGGTTGCGCTGGTTCAGCTCGGCGGTGACCTGGTAGCGGCGGCGACCATCGCGGATCTGCGCGAACACCAGCAGCAGGGCAAGGACACCGGCGGCGGCGGCGGCGGCGAGGCCCCACCAGACGTTGGGAAACAGGCGCGTCCCGGGCAGCGTGCCGAGCTTGGCGGCGAGGTCGCGCGCGCGCAGCAACACCGTTTCGGAGTCCAGGAACATGTTGTCGGCGGCGGACTTCACGTCCTGCAGGCCGGACGCCGCATCGAGGATCTTCTGCACCGGCTCGCCCAGACCAGTCCACTTCTGGTAGATGTCGTTGAGGATTTCCTTGGCAGCCGGACTGGTGAGCGCCTGGATGCCGAAGTCGGCGCTGCCGTTGATCAGGCCGTTGAGTACCGCACCGTACAGGCGCGCATCGCGCTGGAAGCCGTCGGCTGCGCCCTGGGCACCCTGGCCGCCGGCGAGGATGTCCTGCACGCGGCGGATCATGCGGTCGGCCAGCAGCATCTGGCGCGAGGAGATCAGCACCTGCTTGGACGAGCCGTTGGCGTTGGTCAGGGCGTTGACCACCTCGTCCATGCGGGAATTGAGGATGGGGATCTGCGCGGAGAAGTCGGCCGCGGTGGCGGCGGAGTTCAGCACCAGTTCCTTGTTGCCGAGAATCTTGGTGGCGTTGCTGTTGAGCGACTGCCAGGCCTTGGTCAGCTCGGCCACCGGCTTCTGCACGCCGCCGACGTCGGCATAGGCCGGCATGCCGGACTGCGCGTCGCCCTTGTTGAGCTTGGTGATGTCCGAGTCGATGGTATTGCGCGTGGCCTCCAACTCGGCGAAGGCGTCGAGGTTGCCGCCCGCCGCTTCCGTCGCCTTCTTGGCGATGCGCTGCGATGCCACCTGGATCTCGGTGGTGAGCTCCACCGCCTTGGCTTCCTCACCGTTCTTCTTGTTCAACAAGAAGAAGTCGACCGCCGCCACCGCGATCGCCACCAGCAGCAACACGACGAGCAGCGTATTGGTGCTGCCTGCGCGTTCCTTGATTGCCCCCGAAGTCGTACTCATGCCTCACCTCACCGGAATTGTTGCCACTCCCGCCGCGGCCGCCCGCCGCGCCGGGGTTTATGCCGCCGCCTGCAGGAACTCCGGCGTACGCGCCAGCGCCACCATGCTGAACATGCCCCACTGCACGTCGCCGAGCTGGTAGGTATCCAGCACGTAACGGGCGTAGCGAGTGCCTTCCTCGGCGTTCGCCACCGTGCGTTGCTCGTCGGTAAAATTGCGCTGGCCCAGCACCTCGTCGACCAGCAGGCCGACGGTGGAACCGCCCTGCTGGCGCACCAGCAGCACGCGCGTGGTATCGGTCAACTGGCTGCGCTCGCCCTCGATGAAGCCCTTCAGGTCGATCACTGGCACGAGGTTGCCGCGGATGTTGGCCACTCCGAGCAGCCAGGGCCGCGTGCCGGGCACAAGGGTCAGCAGCGGGAAGGTGAGGATTTCGTTCACCTCACCGATGCTGCTGACCAGGAAGCGCTGGCCCACGCGGAAGCCGATGCCGCGCCACAGGCCGGGCGCCTCGATCTGCTCGGGCATGCCCGCCACATGCGCGAGGCTGCGCCGCTCGTAGTCGAGCAGAGCCTCGAAGGGCGACAGGTGCAGCGTGTCGGTCATCGCGGACATGGGCCGGCGGTCAGCTCGGAAGGAGAGAGTTGATGCGGGCGAGCAGATCCTTCTCGCTCACGGGCTTGGTCAGGAAGTCCTTGGCACCCTGGCGCAAGCCCCAGACGCGGTCGGTTTCCATCGACTTGGTGGTGACGATGAGGATCGGGATGGCGGACGTGGCCGCGTCGCGGCTCAACTGGCGCGTCGCCTGGAAGCCATTCATGCCCGGCATGATGACGTCCATGATCACGAGATCCGGGTGCTCCCGCTGCACCATCGGGATCCCCTCTTCGGCGTTCGGCGCGCTGCTCACCCTGTGCCCCGCCTTTTCCAGCAAGGTGGTGAGTACGCGGATGTCGGTCGGCGAATCGTCGATTATCAAAACGTGTGCCATCGCTGTCCCCTGTGATAGCGGCATGGCCCCGCAGTTTCAGCCCTTGAGATCGACATGCCGGCGGATGGCGCCGAGCAGCTCTTCCCTGGTGAACGGCTTGGTCAGGTATTGCTCCGAGCCGACGATGCGGCCCCGCGCCTTGTCGAACAGGCCGTCCTTGGAGGACAGCATGATGACGGGTGTCGCCTTGAACATCTGGTTGTTCTTGATCAGCGCGCAGGTCTGGTAGCCGTCCAGCCGCGGCATCATGATGTCGACGAAAATGATGTGGGGCTGCTGGTCGGAAATCTTGGCCAGCGCCTCGAAGCCGGCGATGGCCGTGACCACGTCGGCCCCTTCCGTCTTCAGGAGCGTCTCGGCGGTGCGGCGAATGGTCTTCGAGTCGTCGATGACCA
>DAOOVM010000025.1:0-20277 GCA_035370085.1 Rhodanobacteraceae bacterium
GGGCAGCTGCAGCAGGGGCAGGCCCATGCCACGTCCCGCCAGGCGCGCAGCGGCGCCGACGGACACGTCGGCGCGGCCGAGCAACGCCGCGTGCAGGCCGCGCAGACGCAGCAGAGTCACCGCGTCTACCGCAAGAAGCACAACGCCGTGGCTGCGAGCGAGTGAGTCTCGCTTGCGACCGTGTGCGGCGGATTCAGGGCATCAGGCCCACTCGGTCAGGCCCTCGGCCGCATACAGCGCCCGCCAGCTCGGGCGGGCGCGCACCAGCCCGGCCAGCGCGGCAAGGTGCGGCCAGTCCAGCGCCGGCCGCGGCATGTTGCGCGACCAGCGCATGAGCATGACGGCGTACAGGTCGAGCAGGCTGAAGGCCTCGCCCAGCACGTAGGGCCCCTGCGCGGCCAGGTGTGCGTCCAGGCGGTCCCAGACGGCCTCGATGCGGCGGCGGGCGCCGGCCTTCACCGCCTCGGCATCCACGTCGCCGGCGTCGCCGGGGTACCACCACAGGCGGAAGGCCGGTTGCAGCGTGTTGGCGAAGTGGAACAGCCACTGCAGGAAAGGCAGGCGCTGCGTGCTGCCCGGAGCCGGTGCGAGGGCGGCTTCGGGATGGCGCTCGGCCAGCAGCAGCGCCTGCGCCGCCGCTTCCGCCATCGGCGTTCCGTCCACCAGCAGGGTCGGCACCAGGCCGTTGGGGTTGAGCTTCAAGTAGTCGGCCGACTTCTGCTGCTTGGCCGCGATGTCGACGGCCTGCAGCACGTGGGCAGCACCGGTCTCCAGCAGTACGAGGTGGGGCAGCATGCTGGCGGCGCCGGGAGCGTAGTAGAGGGTGTACATGCGGACCTGCCGGGTTGGCGCGGAGAAGGCGCGCAGCATACCCAGCCCGCGACCGCGCTGCGCGCCCTGCCGGAAGTCACGGCGTGACCTGCGCCACGCGCTTGGCTTAAACCCTGGCGGCAGCCTGGGCATCCCTGTGGCACCCCAGCCCGCGGAGCACGCATGAAAACCCCAGTCCTGTTGTTTGCCCTGGCCCTCGCCACGCCCGCCGCTGCCGCCGTGCGCGTGCACCACGTCGACGGCTGCGGTGTGGAAAGCCGCTACGACCTCGCCCTGGACGCCAGCCGCCTCGCCTTCACCCGTGCCGACGCCACGCCGCAGCGCATCGAACTCGAGCGCGGCCACCTGCGCATCGACGGGCGCGAGGTGGCGGTGAGCGAGGCCGACCGGCGCCGCCTGGCCGAGGTCGAGGCCGGTTTGCGCGCCCTGGCGCCGCAGATGCGCGCCATTGCCCGCGATGCGGTGGACATCGCCTACACCGCCATCGGCGAGGTGGCGCGCGCCTTCGCCGGGGAGCGCAGCACCCTGGCCGACACCCTGGAGCGTCGTCACGCCGACGCGCGGGCGCGCGTCGACGACGCCTTCGCCAGCCGTCCCTTCGACGACAAGGCCATCGGCGCCGTCGTCGATGCGACTGTGGAGGAAGTGATGCCGGCGCTGGCGAGCGACGTGGCCGCGGTGGCCGTGAAGGCTCTGCTGAGCGGCGACGAGGCCATGGCTCGCGACCTGGAAAGCCGCACCGCCCAGCTCGACGCGCAGATCGAAGCGCGCGTGGAGACGCAGGCGCGGCAGATCGAGGCGCGCGCCAAGGCGCTGTGTCCGCAGTTCGCGCAGCTGGCCGAATTGCAGGACAGTCTCGACCTGCGCCTGCCCGACGGCGGCCGCCTGGAGCTCCTCGGCGTGCGGCGCTGAGGGTTCGTGCCGGCAGCGGGCGGGGCCCGACGCCGGCGGCTGCATACGAATGCGTGCGGTTGGCGCCGACCCCGCACGCGGCCACAATAGCGCCCTCCGACGCAGCACGGCCCGCCTGGGAGGGCGCATGGCACACGAAATCAAAGTTCCGGACATCGGCAATTACCACGACGTGCCGGTGATCGAGTTGCTGGTCAAGCCCGGCGACACGGTGAAGAAGGACCAGGGCCTGATCACGCTGGAGTCGGACAAGGCGACCATGGAAGTGCCGTCCTCGGTCGCCGGCGTGGTCAAGGAACTGCGCGTCAAGCTCGGCGACGCGGTGTCCGAAGGCGCGGTGATCGCCCTGGTCGAAGCCGCCGATGCGGCGGTTGCGCCGGCGCCGACCAAGGCAGCGGCGGCACCGACTTCCGCTCCCGCTCCCGCTGCACCGGCGCCCGCGCCCGCGGCGGCGCCGACGGTCAGTGCCGCCCCCCTCGCCGAAGCCCGTCCAGGCGTCGATCCCGAGGCGGCCGCGCCGCGCACGCCGCCGGTGCCCTTCGATCCCAGCACGGTGCTGCCGGACAAGGTGCCGCACGCCAGTCCGGCCGTGCGCCTGTTTGCGCGCGAGCTGGGCGTGGACCTGCGCGCGCTGTCAGGCAGCGGGCGCAAGGGGCGCATCACGCGCGAGGACGTGCAGAACTTCGTCAAGGCGGCGCTGGCCGGCGGCGGCGCGCCGCGGGCGGCCGCGGCGCCGGGGGGCGCGGGCGGCCTCGCGCTGTTGCCCTGGCCGCAGGTGGATTTCGCCAAGTTCGGCGAGGTCGAGTCCAGACCGCTCTCGCGCATCAAGAAGATTTCCGGCGCGAACCTCGCGCGCAACTGGGTGATGATTCCCCACGTCACCCAGCACGACGACGCCGACATCACCGATCTGGAAGCCCTGCGTGTCGCCCTCAACAAGGAGAACGAGAAGGCCGGCATCAAGCTCACCATGCTCGCCTTCCTCGTCAAGGCCTGCGTGGCGGCACTGAAGAAGTACCCGGACTTCAACGCCTCGCTGGACGCGACCGGCGAGAGCCTCGTCTACAAGAAGTACTTCCACATCGGCTTCGCCGCCGATACCCCGAACGGCCTGGTCGTGCCGGTGGTCCGCGACGCGGACCGCAAGGGGGTGATCGAGATCGCGCGCGAGACCGGCGAACTCGCCGCCAAGGCGCGCGAAGGCAAGCTCGGCCCGGCCGACATGAGCGGCGGCTGCTTCTCCATCAGCTCGCTCGGCGGCATCGGCGGCACCGCCTTCACCCCGATCGTCAATGCGCCGGAGGTGGCGATCCTCGGCGTATCGAAGTCGGCGATGAAGCCGGTGTGGGACGGCAAGGCCTTCGTGCCGCGTCTGGTCCTGCCGCTGTCGTTGTCCTACGACCACCGCGTGATCGACGGGGCCGCCGCCGCGCGCTTCACCGCCTACCTGGCGCAGGTGCTGGCGGACATGCGCCGCGTGCTGCTCTAGGCGGCGCGGCACGCGGAGCGGCGCATGCAGCCGGCCTTCGAGGACATCCGCATCGTCGACCTCGACACGCGCCGCACCACCGGCTCGCGCGTGCACGAGTCCATGCGCGTGGTCTACCTGCGCCTGGACCGTGTGCCGCCGGACCGGGAGTGGATCCGCCTGTTCCACGAAGAGCGCGAATCGCGCATCAATCCGCTGCGCTGCGGCCTGTGGATCGAGGACGACAGCATCAGCTTCGATTGCCTGCTGCGCGACGTGGAGAGCGGCCACTTGCCCGACATCCAGCGCTCCATCGACCACGCCAACCGCCGCTACCGCGAAGTGCTGGCGCAGCGCCGGGACGAGCGGCTCGCCTCGGCCGACGGCTCGAGCGACGAGTCCGCGGCGCTGGCGGCCCTGCGCGAGCGCGTGCGCGCCGCTGCCGCCGCCACGCCGGCAACTCCCGTTACGCCCGTCGCGCCCGTCGCGCCACCAGCGCCACCAGCGCCACCAGCGCCACCAGCGCCCGCAGCCGATGCCGCGGACGTGGAGGCCGAGCTGCAGCGGCGGCGCCTATCCCTGCGCGAGCGCTACCGCGCCGCGCTGGCTCAACAACGCAAGGAGAGTTCCCGTGGCGACAGTTGAAGTGAAGGTGCCGGACATCGGCAATTACCACGACGTGCCGGTGATCGAGCTGCTGGTACAGCCCGGCGACACGGTGAAGAAGGACCAGGGCCTGGTCACACTGGAGTCGGACAAGGCGACCATGGAGGTGCCCGCGCCGGTGGCCGGCGTGGTCAAGGCGCTGCGCGTCAAGCTGGGCGATAGCTTGAGCGAGGGCGCCGTGGTCGCGGTGCTGGAGACCGAGGCGGCCGCGCCGGCACCCGCCGTCGCCACGCCGGCGGCTGCGCCGGCAGCCCCCACAGCGCCGCAGGCCGCGGCCGCCACGCCGGCACCCAAGGCCGCGGCGGCGAGCGGACGCAGGGCTGACGTGGAATGCCGCGTCGTGGTGCTGGGCGCGGGTCCGGGCGGCTACAGCGCGGCCTTCCGCGCCGCCGATCTGGGTCTCGATACCGTGCTGGTCGAGCGCTACCCGTCCCTCGGTGGCGTCTGCCTCAATGTCGGCTGCATTCCTTCCAAGGCCCTGCTGCACACCGCGCGGGTGATCGACGAGGCCGCCAGCTTCGCCGCCCATGGCGTGAGCTTCGGCGCACCCCGGATCGACCTCGACAAGCTGCGCGCGCACAAGGAAAAGGTGGTGGGCCAGCTCACGGGCGGTCTGGCCGGCATGGCCAAACAGCGCAAGGTGCGCGTGGTGCAGGGCGTCGGTCGCTTCGTCTCCCCCAACGAAATGGAGGTGGCGTCGGCCGAGGGCCCGAAGCTGGTGCGCTTCGAGCAGGCCATCATCGCGGTGGGCTCGCATGCGGTGAAGCTGCCGGGGTTCCCCTGGGACGATCCGCGCATGATGGACTCCACCGATGCGCTGGAACTCAAGGACATTCCAAAGTCACTGCTGGTGGTCGGCGGTGGCATCATCGGCCTGGAAATGGCCTGCGTGTACGAAGCCCTCGGCAGCCAGGTCACCGTGGTGGAACTGCTCGACCAGCTCATGCCGGGCGCCGATCCGGATCTGGTGCGGCCGCTGCAGCAGCGCCTGGCCAAGCGCTATGCCGGCATCCACCTCAAGGTGAAGGTGGCGAAGATCGAGGCGACCAAGGCGGGCCTCGTGGCCACGTTCGAAGGCGACAAGGCGCCGCCGCCGCAGACCTTCGATCGCGTGCTGGTGGCTGTGGGGCGTGCGCCCAACGGCAAGAAGATCGGCGCCGAGGCGGCCGGCGTGGCCGTGAACGAGCGCGGCTTCATCGCGGTGGACCGGCAGATGCGCACCAACGTGCCGCACATCTTCGCCATCGGCGACCTGGTCGGAAATCCCATGCTTGCGCACAAGGCGGTGCACGAGGGCCATGTCGCGGCGGAAGTCTGTGCGGGCCTAAAGAGCGAGTTTGTCGCCCGCGTGATCCCGTCCGTGGCCTACACCGACCCGGAGATCGCCTGGGTCGGCGTGACCGAGGCCCAGGCCAAGGCCGAGGGGCTGCACTACGGCGTGGGCAAGTTCCCGCATGCGGCGTCCGGCCGCGCCATCGGCATCGGCCGCACCGAGGGCTTCACCAAGCTGATCTTCGACGAGACCAGCCATCGCATCATCGGGGCGGGCATCGTTGCGCCGAATGCCGGCGACCTGATCTCCGAAGCGGCGCTGGCCATCGAGATGGGGGCCGACGCGGCCGACATCGGTCTCACCATCCACCCGCACCCAACCCTGAGCGAGTCGGTCGGCATGGCCGCCGAAACCTACGAGGGCACAGTGACCGACATCATCGCGCCCAAGCGCAAGGGCTGAGCCGATAGTGCGCGGAGGTGCCGTCGGGCACCTCCGCGACGGCGGCTCAATACAGCGGGAACAGTTCGGTGCCGCCGGCGACGATGGAATAGTTGCCGCCGGCGTTGCTCTGTGCAGCAAAGAAGGCGAACAGCGTGTATCCCAGCAGGCCATTCTTGGTCTGCGCGTTGGCGCAGGCCTGCTGCATGGTGCTCTGGGCGGTGCTGCCGGCGTTGAACTTCTGCACCTTGGTCAGCGGCGTGGTGATGTAGCTTCCCGCCACCTGGTAGTAGCTGCCGTCGGTGTTGAGTGCCCACTCCCAGGTTTGGTCGCTGCCCTTCTGGAAGTAGCAGGCCACGTAGGCGGCATTGTCCGCGGCCGCGAGCGGCTTGGGGTTCGCGCCGGGACCCTTGATGGAGGCGGGGGCGGCAGGTTCGGCGGCAGCGGCGCAGAGTGCCGCGCCGGCGATCAGGGCTAGGGCAAGGACCGGTCGGACCATGGGATGGATTCTCCGAGCAGGATGGGGTCTGAATGGGGTGATGGCCGCCGCGCCGCGGCAGCCAGGCGGCGTCGCATCTGGAATCAACAAAAGTCCGGATGTGACAAAACCAAAAATATATAAAGTATACCTTTATTTCAATCGTGCGCCTCCTCTGCCCGGCGGAAGCTGCTGGGTTCGTGGCGGCGGCAAGGACTCACCACGGGCGGATGGCATTGACGATGCGAACACTTGGACTGCTCGGAGGCATGAGCTGGGAATCCACGCTGCCCTACTACCGCCTGATCAATGAGGGTGTGCGCCAGCGCCTGGGCGGCCTGCATTCCGCCCGCCTGCTGCTGTACAGCCTGGACTTTGCCGAGATCGAGGCGCTGCAGACCGCTGGCGACTGGGACAGCGCGGGTGCGCGCCTGGCCGAGGCCGGTGCCGCGCTGCAGCGTGCGGGTGCCGATGGGCTGGTGATATGCACCAACACCATGCACAAGGTCGCGCCGCAGGTCGCCGCGCACGTGCCCCTGCCGCTGCTGCACATCGCCGATGCGACCGCGCAGGCCATCCGCGCCGCCGGCCTGGCGCGCGTCGGCCTGTTGGGCACCTGTTTCACCATGGAGCAGGATTTCTACCGCGGCCGCCTTGCCGCGCACGGACTCGACGTGCGCGTGCCCGATGCCGAGGGCCGCTCCCAGGTGCACCGCGTGATCTACGAGGAGCTGTGCCGCGGCGTGGTGAGCGAGTCCTCGCGCCGGGACTTCCGCGCCGTGATGGCCGGCCTGGTGGATGCCGGGGCTGAGGGCATCGTGCTGGGCTGCACCGAAATCGGTCTGCTGGTCGGCGCTGCCGACACGACGGTGCCGGTGTTCGATACCACGCGTCTGCACGCGGCCGCGGCGGTCGACTGGGCGCTGTCCTGAGCGCCGGCCCGGGCGCATCGCCCACTCCGCGACCGCGGTCACGCCCGCCCGCCTCGGTCCAGGCTACCCTAGTGACGTGCCGCAGGGGGCGGCGCCTCATGGTTGCCATCGCGGCGCAACACTCCTGTGCCACGTTCGTCTCTTTCTCGGCGCCGACCAGCCATGCGATCCATCCTCTTGCTTCGATTGCTGCCGCTTCTGCTGACGCTGTTCCTGGCCGATATCGCCGGTGCGCAGAGCGCCCTGGTGGGCAAGCGACTCATCTCGGTCGGCGACAGCGCCACGCGGGCGCGGGACGCCGCCGGCGATCCCGACCGGCTGGACAAGATCCCGGGTGACGAGGCCCAGCCGCCCATGGAGATCTGGACCTACCAGCGCAAGGGCCGCGTGATCACGCTGTGGCTGGTCCAGGACAAGGTGGTGCAGGTCGAGGACAAGCGCGCGGCCGGTGAGAGCCGCGACTGACCGTGCGGACGCCATGCCGTTGCAGCGCGAGCGCGGCGCCGGCATGAATGTCGGCCGAACCGGTGCGTGCCGGTTCAGGCGAGGGCAAGGCGCCCGGCGTTGAGCTTGCGGCTGCGGCACCACGCCGCGCCCACAGGAGCCCACGCCATGACTCTGGTGTTCGAGAACGGCCTGCCCGCCCTGGTTGCCCTGTTGCGCGAGGGGCGCGACTACTACCGCTTCGCTGCCGGCGAAGTGCGCGATGCCGAGGTGGCGCTGGTGTTCGGCTACGCCGCCGACTGCCGCGCCCGACTGCTGGAGGCGCTCGTGGCGGCGCGCCTGCTGCAGCACACCTCGCCCGCTCACGATCCGCCGCCGCTGGCCGACGGCCAGGGCTACGCGCTGCTGCGCGGCCAGTTCGATCCCGCCCATCCGCAGGCCCAGGCCGCTGCCCTGCTCCAGCGCGAACGCCACCTGCTGCGCCTGGTCGAGGCGGTGTTCCGCACCGAGGGCTCACTGGCGGCGCGGCGCGCCCTCAAGGACGCCTATCCGCACCTCCATCGCACCGCCGTCATCCTGCAGCGCCTGGCGCAGCGTCGCGCGGCGGCGTGACCCAGACGGGCGCGGTCGTTTCGGCGCGGCCGCGCCCTCGCTTCGGCGCAGACGCCTTGCGAGGGGCACGGCTCGCCGTCACGCTGGGGGTTGCTCACGACGAGTCCGCACCATGCGCATCCGCTCGACCGCCGCCCTGCTCGCTGCCCTTGCCGTACTCGCGCCCGCGCCCGCGCCGGCCGTGGAGGGCAAGACCATCGTCATCCCGCCCGGGATGGATCGCGCCTACGACGAGTTCCATTACGCACCGGCCGTGCGCGTCGGCGATACGGTGATTGTCTCGGGCATTCCGGCCGGTCCCGGCGCGACCTACGAAGAGCGCGTGCGGCGTCTGTTCGAGCGCCTGAAAGCTACCCTTGCCGCGGCCGGCGCCAGCCTTGACGACGTGGTGGAGATCACCACCTACCACCGCGAGCCGAGCGACAGCGCGGCCTTTCGCGCCGAGTTCGACAAATTCGCGGCGATCCATGGCGCCACGTTCCGCGGCGGCTATCCGGCCTGGACCGCCGTCGGCACCACGGCCCTGCTTGCCGACGGGGCGCCGGTGGAACTGCGCGCCCTGGCCATCGTCGGCGCCGGCAAGCGCGTCACGGTGCAGCGCAGCGCGCCGGCGCCGTAAGGCGCGCTCAATGCGGGCCGATGCGCAGATGCACGGTGGCGAGGTAGATCTCGCGCAGAAAGCACAGGAGCGCGCCGATCAGCGCCAGCATGCCGAGCACGAAGAGCGTGCCCGCCACCGCGCCCACGTCCAGCGCCAGCAGCGCCCCGGCGAAGAGGGCGACGATGACCGTGGCGATGAGCAGGGCGCAGGCGGTCGCAAGGCTGATGGCCCAGTTCATCAGGCGCGCGCGCCGCGTCAGGCGCGCAAACTGCTCGTGCAGGGACTCCAGTTCGGCGCCCTGGGCCTGATGGACGCGGTTCTCCAGGCTGCGGCCGCGATCGACGATGCGCGCCAGCCGGCTGGTCAGCACGCCGAGCAGGGCGCCGACGCCGGACAGCAGGAACACCGGCGCGATGGACAATTGGATGACGTGGGCGATGCTGCCGGCACCGCCGCCGAGACCGGGCAGATCCACCTCAGTGCGCCACGAGCAGGGGCAGGTCGCTCGACTGGAACATCTGGCGCGTTATACCGCCCAGCACCAACTCGGTCAGGCGCGAGTGACCCCAGGCGCCCATGACGATGAGGTCGGCCTGCGCGGCGCGGGCCGCGTCGAGGAGGTCGGTCGCCCTGGCGCTGCCGCCGCCGGGTGCGAAGCGACGGAACTCGGCCCGCACGCCGTGGCGCTTGAGGGCAGCGGCCAGGTCGAAGCGCGGCAATTGCAGCATCGCGCCCGACTCGGCCTCGTTGCCGCCATCGAGCACCAGCACCTGCTCCGCGCGGGCCAGCAGGGGCAGGGCGCCGTGCACGGCGCGAGCCGCCTCGCGGCTGCCGTTCCAGGCCACCAGGACGCGTTCGCCCAGCGATGACAGCTGCGCCGTGTCGGGCACCACCAGCACCGGCGTGCCGGCGTCGAACACGCTGCGCGAGGCCAGACCCCAGCCAACCGGCGCATCGGGGTTCTGCATGGGGCGCTCCACCACCACGAGGTCGCACCAGCGCGCGGCGTGGACGATCGCGTCCAGCGGATCGGCCAGCGCCACGTGCCATTCTCCGGCGGCAGCATGTGCCTGCAGCAGCCCCTGCCACCAGGCCCCGGCATCGCGGGCCTCCTGGAAGCGGCGGTCGGATTCATGCACCAGCACGGCCACCGTCTCGGGTGAGGTGAACGCTGCCGGTGGAATGGGGGCGACGTACAGCCCGTGCAGGTGGGCCGGCGTGCGCGCGGCCAGCAGGCAGGCGGCACGGGCCGCGGCGGGCTCGCCGTCGTAGCGGCGCAGGTGGACGAGTACGTCGAGCTGGCCCATCGCTTCCTCTCCCGGCAGTGGCGGTGCGCCTAGCTTACGCCGCGGCGCCGGCGATGACCTTGGACACAGGCCGCGGGCTGCGCACCGGCGTAGGGTGTCGGCAACGCACTCGCCGGGAGACTGCGACCATGCTGAAACTCCTCGTGCTCGCCTTTGTCCTCGGCGGCGCCGTCCTCGCGCTGGCCGGCGCCGTGCTGCTGCCCCTGTGCCTGATCGGAGGCGGTCTGGCCCTGGGCCTGGGCGCCGCGGCCGGTATCCTGGTCCTGCTGCGCGGCGTGGCCTGGCTCGTCGGCGGTGCGCTGGTGCCGGCCCTCGGCCTGGCCGCGGCGGTGCTGCTCGTCGCGGTCGGCGGCAGCCTGGTGTTCGGGGTGCTGGTCGGTCTGGCGCCGCTGTGGCTGCCGCTGCTGCTGATCGGCGTGCTGCTGTGGGCGGCGCAGCGCCGAGCGGAGCACCCGGCGGCTGCCTGACCCCCGGCAGCCCGACGCAGGACACTGCGCGCGGTGCGCCCATGGTGCGCCGCGGCGTGCACCGCGGCGCGCTTGCTTCTAGCGTGCCGCGGCCGTCGCGCTCCGGGGGGAGCGCGCTCGGCATCCTCGGGGAGGCGCGGCATCCGGCACGTGGCTGCATCGGCGGCCTTCCCCGCCTTGTTCCATTTCGCATGGGGAGTGCAATCCGATGAATCCGCATATGCGCAAGTCCGTCCTTGCCGTCCTCCTGGCGCTGGGAGGCGCCCTGCCCGCGCAGGCTGCTCCGGCCGATGCGCGCGCCCAGCCGCTGCGTTCCGAGTTGGCGCCGCTGGCGGCCATGGGCGCGTTCGGCAACGGCAAGATGAGCTTCAGTCTGCACAATCCCGGTCGCAGCAGCCTGTTCCTGCTGCGCTGGCAGACGCCCCTGGACGGCATCACCGACGACCTGTTCGAGGTGCGCCTGAACGGCGAAGCGGTGCGCTATGTCGGGCCCCGCTACAAGCGCGCCGAACCGACCGCCGCCGACTACATCGAGCTCAAGGCCGGTGAAACGCGCCAGGTTACGGTAGACCTCGGCGCCGCCTACGACATGCGCGATACGGGCATGTACGAAGTGCGCTTCAAGAACCGCCTTGACGAGGTGTTCGGCGAGCGCGGCGACGCGCAACGCCTGCGCATCGCCGCGGTCGAGCGGGTTGACCTGGTCTCGCCCGCAGCCTACCTGTGGGTCGACGGCCTGCAGGCCAGCGTGGCGCGCGAGGCAGCGCTGCGCAGCCAGGCGCCGGTGCAGTGGACGTCGGGCGTCAACGCGGCCATCGGCTACGTCAGCTGCAGCAGTTCGCGCCAGAGCGCGCTGCCGGGCGCCCTGTCACAGGCGCTGAGCTACGCGACCAACGCATCCAACTACCTCAACGCCGGAACCGCCGGAGCGCGCTACACCACCTGGTTCGGCACCTACTCGTCGAGCAACTACAGCACGGTGAAGAGCCACTACGCCAACATCAAGAGCGCGCTGGGCACGCAGAACATCGTGTTCGATTGCAGCTGCACCGACAGCGGCACCTACGCCTACGTCTACCCGACCCAGCCGTACAAGATCTACCTGTGCGGCGCCTTCTGGTCGGCGCCGAATGCGGGCACCGACTCGCGCGGCGGCACCATCGTGCACGAGACCAGCCACTTCGACGTCGTGGCCAACACCGACGACCTCGCCTACGGACAGACCGCGGCCAAGAGCCTCGCCAAGAAGTCGCCGTCCAAGGCCATCCGCAACGCCGACAGCCACGAGTATTTTGCCGAGAACAATCCGGCGCAGAACTGAGCCGCCACGCGGCGGTTATCGTTGGGGCCGCGGAGCGATCCGCGGCCCTTTTTCTAGCGGAAGTTCGCCGTCAGGAGGGAAGCGCATTTCCGCCGCCGCGACGGCTTGCGTACACTGCCGCCCCCCGTTGCAGCGCCCGTCAGCCCATGGCCTCCCCCACCCGCATCCTCACCGGCATCACCACCACCGGCACGCCGCACCTGGGCAATTACGTCGGCGCGATACGACCTGCCGTGGCGGCCAGCCGGCGCGGGGACGTGCAGTCGTTCTACTTCCTTGCCGACTACCACGCGCTGATCAAGTGCGACGACCCTGCGCGCATCGCCCGTTCGCGCCTGGAGATCGCCGCGACCTGGCTGGCCTGCGGGCTCGACCCGGAGAAGGTGCACTTCTACCGTCAGTCGGACGTGCCGGAGATTCCGGAGCTGACCTGGCTGCTGACCTGCGTCACGGCCAAGGGGCTGATGAACCGGGCGCACGCCTACAAGGCGGCGGTCGATGCCAACACGGCGGCCGGCGAGGACCCCGATGCCGGTGTGAGCATGGGTCTGTACAGCTACCCGATCCTCATGGCCGCCGACATCCTGATGTTCAACGCGCACCAGGTGCCGGTGGGGCGCGACCAGATCCAGCACATCGAGATGGCGCGCGATATCGCCGCGCGCTTCAACCACCTCTTCGGTGCCGGACGCGAGTTCTTCGTGCTGCCCGAGGCGGTGATCGAGGAAAGCGTGGCCACGCTGCCCGGCCTCGACGGGCGCAAGATGAGCAAGAGCTATGACAACACCGTGCCGCTGTTCGAGGGCGGCGCCAAGGGGCTCAAGGCCGCCGTTGCGCGCATCGTCACCGATTCCCGGCTGCCCGGCGAACCCAAGGATCCGGACTCCTGCGCGCTCATGCCGATCTACCGTGCCTTCGCCGCCGCGGATGACGCCACCGCCTTTCGCCAGGCCCTCGTGGAAGGGCTGGGCTGGGGCGAGGCCAAGCAGCGCCTCACCGACTTCATCGAACGCGAGCTGGCACCGCAGCGTGAGCGCTACGAGGCGCTGATCGCGCGCCCGGCCGACATCGAGGAGCTGTTGCAGATCGGCGCCAAGAAGGCACGCGCCATCGCTACGCCCTTCCTGGCGGAGCTGCGCGCGGCGGTGGGTCTGCGCGCCCTGCAGGGGGACAAGACCGGCTCGCCGAAGAAGGCGGACAAGTCCGCCCGCGTCGGCCGCTTCGTCACCTTCCGCGAGAAGGACGGCCACTTCCATTTCCGCTTTCTCGCCGCGGATGGCGAGCAGCTGCTGCTGTCTGTGCCCTTCGCCAGCCCGCAGCAGGCGGCGCAGTGGATCAACGTGCTGAAGAAACTGGGCGAATCGCCCGACCTGTTGTGGGGCGAGGGCGATTTCGAGCTGCGCCGCAGTGAGCACCTCGGCGGTCACACCTTCGCCCTGTGGTACAGCGGCGAGCGTCTCGCCGAGAGCGCGCCCTACGCCGATGCCGACCAGCGCGACGCGGCGATCGAGCGCCTGGCGGGCGAGCTGGCCGCGCTGTGGAACGCGGAGGCGGCCTAGGCCGCCCCTGACCGCGGCGGCAGCGAGCGGCCGTCAAGGGCCACGCCCCTGCGGCAAGCTGCCGCCTTGTGCGCTGCCGGTGCGGCACCGACATTCCCGCTTTTCCGAGGCCCGCCCATGAGTCTGCTCGCCCTGGTGCTGTTTTCGCCCTGGTTCGCCATCCTCGGCTGGGCCTACTGGACGTTCCCGCGCGCCCTGCCGCGCACGGCGGCGCGCCGCGCGGGCGATCTGCTGGCCCTGCTGCTCGCGGTCATCGGCAGCGCCCGCGCCATGCACCTGGCCTACGCCGCCAATGTCGGCTTCGGCGGCGCCATCTGGAAACAGGTGATCGCCACGCTGTGCGGCTACGGCGTGTTCCTGGCGGTGCTCTTCGCCGCGTTCGTGCTGCGCTCCCTGTGGAAGCCGGCGCGCGCCTGAGGCGCTGCCCGCCGCGTCACAGCGGCAGGGCGAGATCGTCCAGCAGGGCCTTGAGGAAGCGCGCAGCCTCGCCGCCGGTGGCGGCGCGGTGGTCGAAGGTGAGCGAGAGCGGCATCAGGCGGTGCGTTTCCACCCCTCCCATGACCGGCACCAGCTCGTGGCGCAGCTTGCCCGCGGCGACGATGGCCACGCAGGGCGGCACCACCACCGGGGTGGCGTAGCGTCCGGCGAACACACCGAAATTCGACAGCGAAATCGTGTAGCCGCGCAGCTCTTCCGGCGCGATGCTGCGGTTCTTCACTGCGTCGCGCAGGCGGTTGATGGCGGCGCGCAGGCCGGCGGCGTCGAGCACGTCGGCATTGCGCAGGGCCGGCACGAACAGGCCCTCCTCGGTGTCCACGGCGATGCCCACGTCCACGTGCGGATGCAGGGTGCGGGTGAGGTTGTTGCCGTCGAACCAGGCGTTGAGCGCCGGTACGGCCTTGCAGGCGCGCACCAGGGCGCGGATCAGGCGCACGGTGATGTCATTGCCCGGCTGCCAGGCGTGCAGATCGGCGTCGTCGCACAGGGTGGTCGGCACCACGCTGGCGTGCGCCTCGGCCATGACGCGCGCCATGTTGCGGCGCACGCCCTTCAACTGCTCGGGCTGACCCAGCACCGGCGCCGCCGCGGGCGGCGCGGTGCGCATGGGCTGGCCCGTGGCCGAGAGCGCGGTGCGCGTCGCCGGTGCCGACGGCGCGACGGCGACGGACGGGGATACAGCGACCGGCGCGGGTGTCGACGCCGCCACCGGGGCGATGGCGCCGGCTTTCGCGGTGCCCTTCTCCGCGGCAGCCTTGACGTCGTTCAGCGTGACCACGCCGCCCGCGCCGCTGGGCACCACGCGCGCCAGGTCCACGCCGAGTTTCTTCGCCAGCGCGCGCACGGCCGGCACGGCCTTCACGCCGCCGACGGCGACAGCCTGCTCGCTCACTACGCGATCGCTGGACTCCATCGCCCCCACCACCGTGCCGGCGTCGGCGCGCGCCGCGCCGCCCTCCGACTTGGCCGCAGGCGCGGGCGTCGCGGCCGCGGCCTTGGGCGGGCCGTGGTGGTGGCCGGTGTCCTGGGCCTCGGCGCGCTGCGGCAGCGCGGGGTCGATCTCGATCTGCACCAGCGGCGCCCCCGTTTCGATCACCGCACCGGCGCCGCCGAAGAGCTTCACCACCTTGCCGGAGTAGGGCGAGGGCACCTCGACCACGGCCTTCGCGGTCTCCATCGACACCAGTGGCGCGTCGAGTTTCACCACGTCGCCTTCCTTCACGAACCAGTCGACCACGGTGGCGTCGGGCAGGCCTTCGCCGAGGTCGGGGAGGTGGAACGTCTTGATGTCGGCCATGGGAGTCTCTCAGACGAGGGCGCGGCGATGACGGTCGTGGGTCGCGGCGAGGAACAGGACAAGGATCATCAGCATCAGGCTAACGGGGCCGGAAGCCGGGACATCCGTGACGCCCACCACAAGCGGGAACTCGGCGAGCAGTTGGGTTGGATTGGCAGCATCCACCATGCGCACCCGATAGCTGCCGGCTGCGAGGGCGGGCATGTCGAAGGCAAATGCACTGTAGCTCTGGCCGCCGGGGCAGATGAAGCCGCAGCCGAGATCGAACGGGACGGTGATGTTGCTGCCCGAAACCGTGATCGGGTTTCCAGCCGTTACGCCAAAGGCACCGGCGAACCAGGTGAAAGAAAACGTCGCCCGGAACGGCCGGTTTGCGGGCGGTGGTGACGGCATCGTGGCGAGTGCGGGAGCCGACGTCTGGGCGTGCGCGTCGAACGCGGCGCACATTGCGAGCATGGCGCCGAAAAATAGCCGCAGCCACGGCGACCGTGAGGTCATGACGCCGCCAGCGTGCGTTTCGCCGCCGCAACGATGCGCTCCACGCCGGGCAGGTACTTCATCTCCAGGCGGAACAGCGGGATGTGGGTATCGTAGCCGGTCACGCGCTCCACCGGCGCCACCAGGTCGTACAGGGCGTGCTGGGCCAGACGCGCAGCGATTTCCGCGCCGAAGCCGGCGGTGTACGGCGCTTCATGCACGATCACGCAGCGCCCGGTCTTCTTCACCGACTCGTGAATGGTATCGAAGTCCAGCGGCTTCAGCGTGGCCACGTCGATGACCTCGGCGCTGATGCCGTCGCGCGCCAGGGCGTCGGCCGCCTCCAGCGTCTCCTTCACCTGCGCGCCCCAGGTCACCAGGGTCACATCGCTGCCGTCGCGCAGCACGAAGCACACGTCCAGCGGCAGCGCCTCGCCGTCGTCGGGCACGTCTTCCTTGTACTGGCGGTAGATGCGCTTGGGCTCGAAGTAGATCACCGGGTCGGGATCGCGGATCGCCGCCAGCAGCAAGCCGTAGGCGCGCGCGGGCGAGGAGGGCAGCACCACGCGCAGGCCGGGGATGTTGGTGAAGAGGTGTTCGTTCGCCTCGCTGTGGTGTTCCGGCGCGCGGATGCCGCCGCCCCAGGGCGCGCGCCACACCGCCGGACAGGTGAGGCGGCCGCGGGTGCGCGTGCGCAGGCGCGCGGCGTGGCAAGCGATGTGCTCCATCATCGGGTAGATGAAGCCCTCGAACTGCGCCTCGGCCACGGGCTTCATGCCCTGCGCGGCCAGGCCTACGGTGACGCCAGCGATGGTGGTTTCGCACAGCGGCGTGTCGATCACGCGCTCGGGGCCAAATTTCTCCTGCAGGCCGACGGTGGCGCGGAACACGCCACCGTTGACGCCCACGTCCTCGCCCAGCACGACCACGGACGGGTCCTGGCGCATCTCGTAGGCCAGCGCCTGGGTGACGGCTTCGATCAGGGTGACTTGGGGCATGGTGCGATCCTCAGTGGCCCTTGCTCGCGTCCAGCGCCAGCGCCAGCGCGCGCTGGGCGGCGAGATCCGGCGGCAGCTCGGCGTAGGTGTAATCGAACATGGCTTCCGTCGGCTGTGGCTTGCTTTCGAGGTAAGCATTCACTTCCACGTCCACGCGCTGCTCGCACTGCGCCTTCCAGGCGGCTTCCCTGGCGTCGTCCCAGGCCTTGAGTGCGACCAGGTAGTTGCGCAGGCGCTTGAGCGGTTCGCGCTGCCAGGCGGCCTTGACCTCGTCGTCGCCGCGGTAGCGGCGCGCATCGTCGGCGGTGGTGTGGTCGGACAGGCGATAGGTCACCGCCTCGATCACCGTGCCGCCGTGACCGTGGCGCGCGCGCTTGAGGGCGAAATCCATGGCGGCACGCACGGCGATGACGTCGTTGCCGTCGACCTGCAGGCATTCCAGGCCGGCGGCGATGCCCTTCTGCGCCAGGGTCTTGGCGCCCGTCTGGATCGAGCGCGGCACCGAGATCGCCCACTGGTTGTTCACGATCACGCTGACATAGGGCAGCTTCTGCGCGCCGGCGATGTTGATGGCGCCGTAGAAGTCGCCCTTGGACGAGCCGCCGTCGCCGACCACGCTCACCGCCACGCGCGGTTCCTTGCGGATCTTGAAGGCCAGCGCCGCGCCGGCGGCGTGCAGGCACTGCGTGGCGATGGGCACGCTCCAGGCGAAGTCGTGCGCCGGGCCGGAGAAATCGTTGCCGCGCTCGTCGCCGCCCCAGTACATCAGCACCTCGCGCGGTTTCACGCCGCGCACGAACTGCGCGCCGTATTCGCGGTACATCGGCGCGAAAACGTCGTCAATCTGCATGGCGCTGCCGATGCCCACGTGGGCCGCCTCGTGGCCCAGGCAGGAGGCGTAGGTGCCGAGCTTGCCGGTGCGCTGCAGCGCCACGGCCTTGCCGTCGAAGACGCGCACGAAACTCATGGTCTGGTATAGCTCGACCAGTTGCGCGGTGTCCCGGGCGAACTCGGGCAGGTCGTCGCGTACCGGCTTGCCCTCGGGGTCGAGGTACTGCAGGTATTCGATTTCGAAAGTGGCGGCGATGGACATGGTGGCCTCCGCGAAGCCGGTACGGACGCCAGCGCGCCGCACCGCGGGATGCGGCCGCACGCGGCAGCCGCGACGGGCGGGACGCGCGCGGATCCAGTGCCGCAGCGAAGCGCCCCGCCGAGGGGCGGCCTAGATAACAAGCCGACCCGGCGCGTGCAAGGCGGGCCGCAGCATCCTGTCCGGACAACTCGCCCGCGCCGCCGTTCCGTGCGTCCCGGCGGCGGCGTGGAAACGCGCTGCGGGCCCGGCACGATTGGGCTCGCCCCAGCGCCGTCGCGGCCGCGTGACGTCAATCCACGTCGAAGGATTGCAGTGACACCGGTGTGGTGCCCTGCGGGGTCAGCGAGAAATCGTCGACGGCGAGGCCGTCGTCGGCTCCGGTGGCGTCGGTGTCGTTCCAGCGGATCCAGAAGGTCGCGCCGTTGGCGATCGACAGGCTGTTGATCGTGCTCGACAGCACCGTGCGGTCCGCCGCCGCGTTGCCGTTCTTCGCGCCGATCGTGGCGGTGTCGGGGGTGACGAAGTTGAGGGCGGCGACATTGCTCCAGGCTCCGGTGGCCAGATCGGTCGCGTCGAGGCTGTACTCGAAGTTCATCTGGTCGGTGCGGGCGGCGGTGCCCAGGCGCCACTCTTCGCCGGTGTAGCCGATCGACAGGCTGCCGATGGGGCTGCCGGTATTGTTGGTGAAGCAGGCCCCGAACAGCGGCAGCAGGGTGCCGCTGCGCAACTGGCCGAGGGCGCGCTCGGTGCTGCCGGCGGCGCCGTAGCTGTAGGTGTCACCGGTGTTGCTGGCGCCGGTATCGACCGCGTACTGCTCGTTGTCGCGCGCACCGCCGCCGCTCTCCGTCAGGAACCAGCCGGGAATGGTCAGGGTGTTGGTGGTCGAGCCGGCAGTGTTCGACAGCGTGTCGAAATCCTGCGTGTAGGCGCTGCCAAGGGTGGTCAGGCTCACGCACTGGGCCGCGGCAAGTGTCGGCGCCAGTGCGGCGGCGGTCAGCGCGAGTGCGGCGACGGCGCGAGGAGAGCAGGGCAGGGGCATGCGGTTGCCTCCGGGCGGGCGGGAAGGGCCGCCAAGAATAGCCCGCCGCTGTGTCCGATTCGAGTCGGCAGGCCGCTGTGGCCTGGGCTAAGCTCGCCGTCTCTTCCTGTGCGGCGGCGCCCATGACCACCGACAACAAACGCGATCTTGAGGCCGGCATCGAGCTGGACCTGCGCGAACGCACCACCTACGGCGGCTACCTGCAGCTCGCCACCCTGCTGTCGGCGCAGCGGCCGCTGTCGCAGCCGCCGCACCACGACGAGATGCTGTTCATCATCCAGCACCAGACTTCCGAGCTGTGGATGAAGCTGATCATCCACGAGCTGCGCGCGGCGCTGGCGGCGCTGGCGCGCGACGATCTCGACCCCTGCCTGAAGATCCTCGCGCGGGTGAAGCAGATCCAGCGCCAGCTGTTCGAGCAGTGGGCCGTGCTGGAGACCCTGACGCCCTCGGAGTATCTGGAGTTCCGTCATGTGCTGGGCCCGGCCTCGGGCTTCCAGTCGCACCAGTACCGCACGATCGAGTTCCTGCTCGGCAACAAGAATGCCGACATGCTGGCCGTATTCGCCTACGAGCCGCGCCTGCAGGCCGAACTGCGCGCCGTGCTGGAGGCGCCGAGCCTGTACGACGAGTTCCTGCGCCACCTGGCGCGCAGCGGCCACGCCGTGCCGGCCGAGTGTGTGCAGCGCGACTGGTCGCAGCCGCACGCACGCAATGCGGCCCTCATTCCGGTGTTCCGCCGCATCTACGAGCACACCGGCGAGCACTGGGCCGCCTATCACCTGTGCGAGCAGCTGGTGGACGTCGAGGAGGCCTTTCAGCTCTGGCGCTTCCGCCACATGAAGACGGTGGAGCGCATCATCGGCTTCCGCCGCGGCACGGGCGGTTCCTCGGGCGTGGCCTTCCTGAAGAAGGCGCTGGACCTCACCTTCTTCCCCGAGTTGTTCGAAGTGCGCACGGTGATCGGCACCGGCCGCTGAGGGCGTCCCAGGTCACGGAATTTGCCGCGCTGCAGCATGGGTGCGGTTTGACGGAGGCGGAGCCAGCGGTTACACCTTGCCCGCCTCGCGCCGGCCCGGTCGGCCCGGCATTCCCCGTTTTTCCAGCAGCCAGCCACGCGGCGAGACCGCCGCGGTGAGGAATCCACACGATGTCCGCAACCAGCTCCGCCGCCACCGCGCCGACCAATCCGGCCGACTTTCCGCAGACCCTGGGTCACCCCCGGCCGCTGTGGATGCTGTTCATGACCGAATTCTGGGAGCGCTTCGCCTTCTACGGCATGCGCTGGGCGCTGACCCTGTACATCGTGGCCCAGTTCTTCGGCGGCGATCCTGCTGGCCAGGCCTATGCCAGCCGTACCTACGGCGCCTTCCTCGCCCTGGTGTACGCCACGGCGATCTTCGGCGGTTACATCGCCGATCGCATCATCGGCTACCAGCGCGCCATTCTGCTGGGCGCGGTGATCTCGGCGGCCGGCTACTTCATGATCATGGTGCCCAACCAGTCGATCTTCCTGCTGGGCCTGGCCACGTTCGCCCGCGTACTCACCGTGGTGGTGGTCGC
>DAOOVM010000026.1:0-19956 GCA_035370085.1 Rhodanobacteraceae bacterium
CTGCGGGCAAGGGCGGCGTCCACACTTCGCGCCGTACGCGGAGGGCAGTCCGCCACTGCATCCCTTTTCGGTCGACGCGCATCCCTGGGCAGGCTGCGGTCGGCTTGCGTTTGTATAGTGATGTAGTCTACTATAACACCACACGACCAAAACACGCTCCGGCACTGCGCCGGCCCTCTCCTATTCGTGGTTCAAGCATCATGCGAATTAAATCGACCAGTTGGCTGATTCCATTTGCTTTTATTCTGGCAAGCGGGTGCAGCAAGGGGCCGGACGGGGCGGCCAAGACGGAGGAGGCCGCCAAGGTGCCGGTGGAGGCCGCCGTGGCAGCGCGGCGGCCCATCTCGGCCAGCTATTCGGGCACGGCGGCCCTGGAGGCCGACCACGAGGCGGACGTCGTGGCCAAGACCAGCGGGGTGATGCTGAAGCTGCTGGTGGAAGAGGGTGCCGAGGTGAAACAGGGCCAGGCCCTGGCGCGCCTGGATGACGCCAGCCCGCGTCTCGCCCTTGCCAAGGTGGAGGCCACCCTGCGCAAGCTCGAGAGCGACTACCGCCGCGCCGACGAGATGTTCGCCAAGAAGCTGCTCAGCATCGAGGAGCACGACAAGATCCGCTACGACCTGGAGAACCAGCGCGCCGCCTACGACCTGGCGCGGCTGGAATTGTCCTACACCACCGTGGTTGCGCCGATCGACGGCATCGTCGGCAAGCGCATGGTGAAGGAGGGCAATCTGATCCAGCTCAATCAGGCCATGTTCCACATTGTCGACCCCAGTCCTCTGCTGGCGGTGCTCAACGTGCCCGAGCGTGAACTGGGCACGCTCAAGCCCGACCAGCCGGTGACCCTGCAGGTGGACGCGCTCGGCGGTGCGGCCTTTTCCGGCCGCATCGACCGCATCAGTCCCGTCGTTGAGGCGGGGACCGGCACGTTCCGCGTTACCTGCGAATTCCGTGACGAGACCCGTCGCCTGAAGCCGGGCATGTTTGGCCGCATCGAGGTCGTGTACGACCGCAAGCAGGACGCCCTGGCGGTCCCGCGCGCGGCCCTGATCGAGGAAGATGGCCAGACGGCGGTCTTCGTGATCGCTCCGTCAGCCGCCGAGAAGAAGCCGGCCGAGGCCAAGGAGGCGGCGAAAACGCCCGGCAAGGCCTCTGCCAAGACCGAGGGCAAGGCCGACAAGGAGGTCGCGACATCGGTGCCCGCACTGAGCGCACAGCGGCGCCTGGTACGGATCGGTTACGCCGACAGCGAATATGTGGAAGTGCGCGAGGGTCTCCAGGAAGGGGACCGGGTCATCACGGTCGGGCGCAACGCCGTGCGCGATGGCACCGAGGTGCAGGTGATCGACGCCGCCGCGCCGGCCGCCGCCGGCAAATCCATGGAGGCTGCGCAATGAGCCTGGTCGAACTCGCCACGCGCCGACGCGTCACGGTCGGCATGGTCACGCTGACCTTCGTCCTCTTTGGGCTGATTGCCCTGGCGGGCCTCAAGGTCAATCTGTTGCCCGACCTGTCCTATCCGACGTTGACAGTGCGCACCGAGTACGAAGGTGCGGCGCCGCTCGAGGTCGAGAACCTCATCACCCAGCCCACC
The DNA here is from genome assembly GCA_035370085.1 of Rhodanobacteraceae bacterium. Lineage (GTDB taxonomy): Bacteria > Pseudomonadota > Gammaproteobacteria > Xanthomonadales > Rhodanobacteraceae > Tahibacter. The sequence goes on from DAOOVM010000026.1 coordinate 1,595, forward strand.
GAGGAAGCGCTGGGCGTGGTCAAGAACGTGCGCAAGCTGCACTCCGTCTCGCGCACCGGCCAGTCGGACGTGATCCTGGAGTTCGCCTGGGGCACGGACATGGACATGGCCAGCCTGGAGGTGCGCGACAAGCTGGAGACCCTGCAACTGCCACTGGAGGCGAAGAAGCCGCTGCTGCTGCGCTTCAATCCGTCTACCGATCCGATCATCCGCTACGGTCTCACCGGCGCGGCCAGCGAGAAGGGCTTCGACGAAGCCGAACTCAAGCAGTTGCGCCGCTTTGCCGATGACGAACTGAAGAAGCGCCTGGAGCCGGTCCCCGGCGTGGCGGCGGTGAAGGTCGGCGGCGGCCTGGAAGACGAGATCCAGGTCGAGATCGACCAGCACAAGCTGGCCCAGCTCAACATCAAGGTGGGCGACGTGGTGCAGCGTCTCAAGGACGAGAACGTGAACATCTCCGGTGGCCGCATCGAAGAGGGCACGCAGCGCTATCTCGTGCGCACCATCAACCAGTTCGCCACGCTGGACGAGATGCGCGAGCTGCTGGTGAAGATCGACAACGGCGTACCGGTTCGCCTGAAGGACGTGGCGCGTGTCTACCAGGGCTACAAGGAGCGCGAGGGCATCGTGCGCATCGACGGGCACGAGGCCATCGAGCTGGCCATCTACAAGGAAGGCGATGCCAACACGGTGAGCGTCGCCGCGGGAGTTCGCAACGCCGTACAGAGGTTCGAAAACCAGCTGCCGCGCGCGGCGAAGCTGTCGATCATCGACGACCAGTCGGTGTTCATCGAGGGCTCGCTGCATGAAGTGCGCGACGACGCGCTGATCGGCGGCGTGCTCGCCATCCTGATCATCTTCTTCTTCCTCAACGACTCGCGCAGCACGCTCATCATCGCCATCTCGCTCCCCGTCTCGCTGGTCACCACGTTCTTCTTCATGGGCCAGGCGCACCTCAGCCTGAATGTCATGTCCCTGGGCGGGCTTGCGCTGGCCACGGGCATGGTCGTGGACGATTCGATCGTCGTGCTGGAAAACATCGCACGCTTGCGCGAGCACGGTGCCTCCATCGTTGATGCCGCAGTGCGCGGTGCCGGCGAAGTCGCCATGGCCGTGACCGCCTCGACCCTGACCACGGTGGCGGTGTTCTTTCCGCTGGTATTCGTCCAGGGCGTGGCGGGGCAACTCTTCCGTGACCAGGCCCTGACCATCACCTTCGCCATGCTGATTTCGCTGGTGGTGGCGATGACCCTGATTCCCATGTTGGCCTCGTTGCAGGGGCGGGCGCCGCTGGCGTTCAAGGACGAAGCGGGTAGTGCCGAGCCCGTGTGGAAGCGGGTTTGGCGCGGCGGGCTGGAGTTCGTCGCGATCTGGCCCTGGCGCAGCGAACGCGCCGGTTGGGTGAAGGCGCTGCTGTTCGCCGCCGCACTGCCGCTCAAGCTGCTGGTGCTGCCGCTGTGGAGTGTGACCTTGGTGCTGTGCTTCGTACTGCCCTGGCTGGCGTTCGGCGTGGCGCGCGTACTGCGCCATGTGCTGGTACCGCTGCTGCGGGTGCTCGGCCTGCCGCTGCGCTTTGCCGGCCAGCTCCTGCTGCGGCCCTACAACTGGCTCGCCGGGGCCTACACGCGCATGCTGCCGGGCGTCCTGGCGCACCCCTGGCGCACGCTCGCCGTCGCCGTGCTGGCCTTTGTGGGTGCCATGGCGCTGGTGCCGAGCCTCGGCCTCGACCTCATTCCGCAGCTGGCCCAGGGGCGCTTCGAGATGACCGTGAAGCTGCCGCCGGGCACCGCCCTGGTGGATACGGACGCCCTCGTGCGCGACCTGCAGGAACGCGCCAAGGATCCGGCCATCGCCTCGATCTATGGTGTGGCCGGCGTCGGCACGCGCCTCGATGCCAACCCGACCGAATCGGGGGAGAACATCGCACGCCTGCTGGTGGCCCTGAAGCCGGGCGCTGGCGACAAGGGCGAGCGCGCCGCCATGGATGCGCTGCGGCGCGCGATGGGCAGCCACGCGGGCAGCGAGGTCAAGTTCTCGCGTCCGGCGCTGTTCTCTTTCGCCACGCCGCTGGAGATCGAGATTCGTGGCTACGACCTCGAGGCACTGGACAAGGCGGGCAAGAAGCTCACCGCGCTGCTCAATGCCTCGCCGCGCTTCGCGGACGTGAAGTCGACCGTGGAAGGCGGCTACCCCGAGATCCAGATCCGCTTCGACCAGGACCGCGCCGCGGCGCTGGGCCTGACCACACGCCAGATCGCCGACCAGGTGGTGAAGAAGGTGCGCGGCGAAGTTGCCACGCGCTACAACTTCCGCGACCGCAAGATCGACGTGCTGGTGCGCGCCCGGGAAGGAGACCGCGCCAGCGTCGAGGACATCCGGAACCTCATCGTCAACGCGGGCGCTGCGGACGGTGCCCTTGCGGGAGCCAAGGCGGGTGTCGCACTCGCCCCGGGGGCGGCAGACAGGGCGCCAGTGCGTCTGTCCGCGGTGGCGGACGTGGTGGCGACACAGGGGCCGAGCGAGATCCATCGCATCAGCCAGGAGCGCGTGGCCATCGTCTCCGCCAACCTGCACTACGGCGACCTCGGCAGCGCCGTGGCCGAAGTGCGCGACCTGCTGGCGAAGAATCCGCTGGCCGCGGGCATCGCGGTGCACATCGGCGGGCAGAGCGAAGAGCTGGATGCCTCGGTGCGGTCACTGCTGTTCGCCCTGGGGCTGGCCATCTTCCTCGTCTACCTGGTCATGGCTTCGCAGTTCGAGTCGCTGCTGCATCCGTTCGTCATCATGTTCTCGATTCCGCTCGCGGCGGTGGGCGCGGTGCTCGCGCTGAAGCTGACCGGATCGCCCGTCTCGGTCGTGGTTTTCATCGGCCTGATCATGCTGGTCGGCATCGTGGTCAAGAACGCCATCGTACTGATCGACCGCGTCAATCAGTTGCGCGAAGCCGGCGTGGAGAAGCGCGCCGCGCTGGTGCAGGCGGCGGAATCGCGCCTGCGCCCCATCGTCATGACCACCTTGTGCACCCTGATCGGCTTCTTGCCGCTGGCCATCGGCCTCGGCGACGGCGCCGAGGTGCGCGCACCGATGGCCATCACGGTGATCGGCGGGCTGGCCGTCTCAACCCTGCTGACCCTGGTGGTGATCCCGATCGTCTACGACCGACTCGACCGCCGCGGCGACGCCTGGTACCGCGATCGCGCCGCCCGGCACGCGGCACGCCAGGCCGAGGCCGAAGCCCCCATCGAGCACGCGATCTGAGCCCGGAGCGCAATCCATGAATCTGGCCGAATTGAGCCTCAAGCGTCCGGTCACGGCGATCATGTTCTTCGTGTCGATGGTGGCGATCGGCCTGATCGCCGCCACGCGCCTGCCGCTGGAGCAGTTCCCCGACCTGGAGGTGCCTTTCCTCTTCGTCGACGTGCCCTATCCGGGCTCGACGCCGGCGGAGGTCGAGCGCGTGCTGGCACGCCCGATCGAGGAGGCGCTGTCGACACTCTCGGGCATCCAGCGCATGCGCTCCACATCGCGGGCCGACGGCGCGCAGATCTTCCTGCAGTTCAAGTGGGGCAATTCGGTGGCGGTCAAGGCAGTCGAGGCGCGCGAGAAGATCGACGCCATTCGCAAGGACCTGCCCTCGGACCTGCAGCGCTACCAGGTGCTGAAGTTCTCCACCTCGGACGATCCGATCCTGGCGCTGCGCATCTCCAGTGACAAGGATCTGTCCAACTCCTACGAACTACTGGATCGCAAGCTCAAGCGCCCGATCGAGAAGATTGCCGGCGTGGCGCGCGTGCAGATCCAGGGCGTGGCGCCGCCGGAGGTGCAGGTCGAGCTGTCCTCCGATCGCCTGACGGCCAGTGGCGTCAGTCTCAACGAGCTCTACAAGACCTTGTCCGAAGCCAATTTCTCCGTGTCGGCGGGCCAGGTGAACGACGGTGTCACGCGCTATCGCGTGCAGCCGCAGGGCGAGTGGCGCAACCTCGACGATATCCGCAACCTCGTCATCAACGACCGTGGCCTGAAGCTCGGCGACATCGCCAGTGTCAGCCTGCGCCCCGAGCGCCTGGACTACATGCGCCACCTGGACCTCAAGCCGGCCGTGGGTGTGGATATCTACAAGGAGCGCAACGCCAACCTCGTCGACGTCGGCACGGCGGTGATGGACTTCGTCGAGGAGGTCAAGCACAGCCCGGAGCTCTCGGGCATCAACGTATACACCCTGAACAACCAGGCCGAGGGGGTGACCTCCTCCCTGCGCGAGTTGGCGGAAGCCGGGGTGATCGGCATGGTGCTCTCGGTGCTCGTGTTGTTCTATTTCCTGCGCGACGTGCGCTCCACTCTGATGGTCTCGCTGGCGATTCCCATCTGCTTCGTCATGACGCTGGGCTGCATGTACTTCTTCGGCATCTCGCTCAATGTATTGTCGATGATGGGATTGCTGCTCGCCGTGGGCATGCTGGTGGACAATGCCGTGGTGGTAGTGGAGAGCATCTACCACTACCGCGAGAAGTATCCCGACAAGCCCTGGTATTGCGCCGTGCAGGGTACCCAGGTGGTCGGCGTGGCGATCGCCGCCGGCACCTTCACCAGCATCGTGGTGTTCCTGCCCAACATCTTCGGCGAGAAGAACCAGATCAGCATCTTCCTCACCCAGGTGGCCATCGCCATGGCTATCGCGCATCTGGCCTCCTGGCTGGTCGCGGTGAGCCTGATTCCGATGCTCTCGGCGCGGCTGCCGACGCCGCGCTTCATCGGCCAGGAGAACTTCGTCACGCGCCTGCAGCGTCGCTATGCGCGCTTCGTCGACTGGAGCCTTGGGCACCGCAAGCTCACGGCCCTCGGCGTGGTGCTCGTGTGCCTGGCGAGCTTCGTGCCGATGAGTCTGACCAAGAAGGACATGTTCGCCTCCGACGAGTCGCGCGAGCTGCACCTGCAATACGACCTGAACGGGTTGTACCGCCTGCCGGAGCTGTCGCGCTCCATCACGCAGGTCGAGCAGTACCTTTTGGGCAACAAGCAGAAGTTCCAGATCCGCTCGGTGTACAGCTATTTTTCTGAGCGGGGCGACGCCATGACCAACGTGCTGCTGACGGAGGAGCCTGGGTTCTTCGGCCGCCTGCGCGAGAAGGTCGGTCTGGGGCCGGCCGGCAAGCTCAGTACCGCGCAGATCAAGGAGGAAATCCGCAAGGGGCTGCCCAAGCTGGCGATCGGCTCGGTGGCCTTCGACCAGCAGCGCCGCGGCGGCCAGGAGGGGCTGCAGGTTTATCTCAGCGGCGACTCGATGGAGCAGCTGCACGAACTCAGCGAGGCAGTGATCCCGGTGCTGGCGCACCTGCCTGTCCTGCGCGACGTGCGCACTGGCGACCGCAACGGAGATCGCGAGGTGGCCGTGCACGTGGATCGCGAGAAGGCACGCAGCTATGGCTTCAGCGCCGCCGAGGTCGCCAACTACGTCGCCATCGCCCTGCGCGGTGTGCCGCTGCGCGAGTTCCGCCATGGCGACACCGAGATCCCGGTGTGGCTGCGCTTCTCCGGCGCCGATACGCAGAGCGTGAACGATCTGGCCGACTACAAGCTTCGCCGCGCCGACGGTACGGCCGTACCGCTGCTGGCGATGGTCAGCGTGCGCACGCAGGAGGCGGCATCGGCCATCCAGCGCGAGAGCCGCCAGACGTCCATGGCGATCGCCGCCAATCTGGCCGAGGGGACCACGCCAGAGGTCGCGCGCAAGGCAATCGAGGCGGCGATGAAGTCGGTCAGCCTGCCGGCAGGTTACAAGTGGTCGTTCGGTCAGGGCTTCGACGACGACGACAAGGCCGGCCAGCAGATGATGAACAACACCCTGCTGGCCTTGGTGCTGGTCTATGTGGTCATGTGCGCCATGTTCGAATCGCTGCTGTTCCCAGCGGCAATCCTCAGCACCTTCGTGTTTTCCGTGTTCGGGGTGTTCTGGTTCTTCTGGCTGACCGGCAGCACGTTTTCCATCATGGCGTCCATCGGCATCCTGATCCTGATGGGCGTGGTGGTGAACAACGGCATCGTCATGATCGTGCACATCAATCAGCTGCGGCACACCGGCCTGTCCCGTCACGAGGCCCTGGTGCGCGGCGCACGCGATCGCCTGCGTCCCATCCTCATGACGATGGGCACGGCGATCCTGGGCATGGTGCCGCTGTGCGTTTCGTCCACGCAGATCGGCGGCGGCGGCCCGCCCTACGCACCGATGGCCATCGCCATTGCCGGCGGACTGGTGTTCTCCACCATCGTCACCCTGCTGGCCCTGCCGGTGATCTACGCCCTGCTTGACGATCTGCGCGGCGGAACGCGCGAGGTGCTCAAGGCGGCATGGCGCGGGCGCGCCGCGGCGTTGCAACAGAGCTGAAGTTGGGCGGGGTGGGCGGTTGCGGCGGCCATCCCGCGGCGCTAGGCCGCCGCGTCGGTCGCCCGCCCCGCCGTCGCCACGCAGGCGGGCGACCTCACGTGGCGTCCGCGGTGCTCAGGGAAGACGATCGAGTGCGGCCCCGAAGGCGCGCTCGAAGCGCTGGCGCAGCGCCGTTGCCGCCGAGCCGGTGAGCGGCCCCAAGCGGACCCATCGCAGCAGCACGTCGTGCAGTTCTTCGCGCGGCGCGAGCGCGGCGCCCTGACCCAGCCGCTGCGACAGCCGTGCCACTTGCCAGTCCATGCGGAGCTGTCGGTCTTCGGGCGGCGTCTCGCCGCCGGCGAGGAACTCCATCTGCACCAGCAGCTGACGTGCCAGGTCCTCGGCGTGCGGTGAGGGCTGCGTCGCGCCGGATACCGCGGACTCTCGCCGTGCCTGCAGCGCGGCAGCCAATTCACCGCTCACGGCGGGCAGCTCGTCCCAGCTCGGGCCGGCGTCCGATCCGCCGGCAGACGACTCGCAGCGCTCGCACCAGCGCAGGCGCGCGAGGGCGGCGGTGAACACCGCGTCACGCTGCTGCCGCGCGCGCGCGGCCTCAGCCGCGTCGAGCGCCTCTGCCGCCCGTTGCCAGCGCGCGACAAGGGCGCGGTCGCGGCAGTCCAGATCGGCCCAGCGTGCGGTGAGCTCACGCCGCCGCGCGCGGACCTCTTCGACGGACGCGCCGCGCAGTGCCTCCAGCGCCTCCACGGCGGCCTGGGCGTCCGCCAGGCCAGCTGCCTCGCGCTCGGCGCGCTCGCGCCGCTGCGTGTCGAGCTCGCCGAACACGCGGTCACACACGGCGCGGAAGTCGTTCCACAGCGCCTGATCGTCCCGGCGGCGCGCGCTCCCGGCCTCCTTCCAGCGCTGCTGCAGTTCGCGCAGCTCGCGCGCGGCGGCGCCACGGTCGGACTGTTGTGCGGCCCGCTCCGCACGGGCGATGAGGGCGCGCTTGGTCTCGACCACGGCCGCATTGAGCGCATCCAGTCGCGTGTCGATGCGCCCGAGGGCGTCCTTGAGCTGTTGCGCCAGCGCCTTGCGCTGACGCGGGTCGACGCCGTCCAGCTGACGCAAGGCGGCCACCACTTCGCCGCGCAGGGCGGAGCAGGTGGCGCGATCGGCGCTCTCGTTGGCGCTGCCGGCGCGTTCTATCAGCGCGGCGATGACCTGCTCGTGCGCCTTGCGCAGTTCGTCGCGCTTGTCGAAGTAGCCGCGTGCCGGCTTGAGGGCCTGGTTGCACAGGGCGTGGAAGCGGCGTGCCAGGCCCTGGGTGGGGCGCTGGCCCTTTTCCGTGGCGGGAAGGCCCTCCGACGCGTCGAGGCGCTGCCATTCCGCGCGCAGCTCGCGCACGCGCGAGGCCACGGCGTCGGGGTGCAGGCCGCTGCCGGCCAGGGCCTCCACGGCATCGCACAGGCGTTTGCGCTGCTCGTTGTTGGACCAGTGCTGCCAGCGGGCGAGCTCGGCGTAGCGCGCCTGCACATTGAGCAAGCGCTTGTCGTGGCGTGCGGTTTCCGGCAGTTCGCCCAAGGCGGCCTCGATGCGCGCGTGCACGGCGTGCGCGCCGGCAATGTCGCCGCCTTCGAGCAAATGCTCCAGATCTCGCACGTCCGCATCGAGCTCGCGGCGCCGCTGCCCCTGACGCTCCCGTTCGCGCCGGCTTTCCTCCTGCGCCGCCGCCAGGCTGGCCTCGAACCGCGCCTGCGCGGCCAGTGCGGCCGGATCACCCGACAGCGCGGGATCGGTGGCCTGCGGGGTCGCCAGGGCCTGGGCGGCGCCCTGCGCGGCCAGGCTCGCCAGGCGCTGTGCCAGGCGCGTGACATCCTGTTCAACCGCTGCCCGTTCGGGCAGTTCGGCGGCGGTGGCGTTGAGCGCAGCGGTCGCCTCAGCCAGCACGGGTTCGATCCGGCCGGCGTCGCAGTGCTCGAGCTGCGCCAACACGTCGTCCAGCCGCGGACGCAGGGTGCGCAGGCGCTCGCGCTGTTCGGCTGCTGCATCGGTGTCGCTGCGCAGGACGCCCAGTGTGCCGGCCAGGCGCTCTGCTAGGGCGGCGGGCGCGCGGGCGGCGAGCTCGGCCCATGCGGCGTCGATGGCGGCGAGTTCGTGCGCACGTTCGCCGCGGGGTCGCTGCAGCAGGGCCTCGGCGCGCTCGCACAGCTGACGGGCCCGCTGGGCGATGGCTTCGGCATCGCCTGCAGCAATACGTGCCGCCTCGTGCTTCTCGCGCGCCAGCCGGCTGATGGTCTTGTCGGTCTTGCGCGTGCGCTCCGCCAGGCGCGCCAGCGCGTCGGCCTCATCGATGCGCGCCAGCGCGGCCAGACGCAGGGCAGGATCGGGATCGCTCGCGGCGCGCTCCAGCAGCAGGGCAGGGCGGCGCACCCGCTCCAGCGCGGCCGCGCGCAGGGCGCGGTCTTCGGCCTGCACCAGGACGGCCTCGAGCTCGTCGCCGCTCAGGGTGTCCAACTCGGCAATGCGCCGCTCCAGACCGGGCGCATCGGGCGCGCCGTGCAGCAGGCGCTGCAGGTACGCGCTGCGGGCGCGCTGGCGCAACTCGGCATCGGCATCGGCCGTCGAGCGTTCACGCCACAGCTCGTAGGCGTCCAGGCGCCGCAGGGCAGCCAGCCGCACGCCGGCGTCGGGGTCCTCCCGCAGCAGCCGTGGCAGCGCACTCTCCAGCTCCGGGTCGCGCAGGGAAGCCACGGCGTCGCGGCGCACCGCCGCGTCCTTGTGTTGCCACTTGGGTTTGATGAGCAGGCGCAGCAGTTTCATCGGGAGTCTTCGGGCGTGCCCGTCAGAATAGGCTCTTGAGGATGCGGAAACCGGCGATGTACTCGCCGAGAATGGTGCCGAGGTTGGCCAGCAGGAACACCAGCAGGGTGCGCGAGACGCGGTTCTTCCACCATCCGGTCCACGCGCCCACGTCGTGGCGCAGGCTGTCGAAATCGCCGACACGCGGCTTGCGCAGCCACATCTCCACGGCCGCCGCGACGGCGCCGGTGGGGACGCCGGGGCGAAAGGGCTTGAGCGGCGCGGTCACAAAGGCGGCCAGCGCGCTGAGGGGATGGCCGCCGCCGAGCACCGTACCGAGCAGGGCGAAGCCGCCGGTGAACAGGACCCAGTCGCGCAGGGCGTCGGTGCCGTGGCCGAGGTCGCGATGGAACAACAGGCCGATGGCCGCGCCGATCAGCACGAACAGGGCGATGGCGAGCCACTTCGGCCAGGATGGGGCCGGTGGCACGCGCTCGAGCTCGGTGCGCAGCGCCGGCGGCGCCTCCTGCTGCTGCGCCAGCTCGCGTTCCAGTCCCGCCAGATGCCCGGCACCGACCACTGCCAGCACGCGCCGCAGCGGGCGCGCGGCGCTCTCCTCGCGCAGACGTGCCGCCATGAAGCTGTCGCGCTCGGCGATGAGGCTGCGGTACAGCGGCGCCGACTCGCGCGCGAATTCACTGAAGGCGCTTTCCAGCATGTCGCCGCGCTTGAGCTTCTCGATGTCCTCTTCGCCGATCTCCTCGCTCGACAGCACGCTGGTGCCGAGGCCGCCAATGATCGACAGGCGGTCCCAGAAACCGACGCTGCGGTAGGCCCGCTTGAGCGTGAGGCCGATGTCGCGGTCGATCAGCCACACCGGGACGCCGCGTTCCTCGGCGCGATCGACTGCGGCCTTGAGCTCGGCGCCGGGCTCGATCCCGTACTGCTCGGCCAGGCGCCTCTGATAGGCGCTGAGCGCCAGGTTGGCCGCCACCAGGCCGGCCTTGCCCTGGCGGATCACCTGGAACAGGTCGAGCTTGCGCAGCACGTCGGGATCGCGCAGCGCGGCGTGGCGATTGGCGTCCAGTTCGACCGCAACCGCGTCGAAATCCTCGCGCGCAATCAGCGCCTCCACCGCAGCGACGCTGGCCCTCGAGACGTGGGCGGTGCCCAGCAGCACAAACTCGATGCCGTCGCGCACGACGCGGCGGATAGGCTGGCCGAGCAGGGGGTCGGGTGGGGCGAGATCGCCCGGATGCAGTTCCTGCTGGGTCACGTCGGCGACTCAGTCGCGGTAGCGGCGCAGCAGGTCGCCGTAGGCATCGATGCGGCGATCGCGCAGGAACGGCCAGATGCGCCGCACGGCTTCGCTGCGCGCGAGGTCGACGTCGGCCAGCAACAACTCGCGCGCGTGGCTGCCGGCCTGGGCGAGGAACTCGCCCTGCGGCCCCGCCACGAAGCTGGAACCCCAGAACTGCAGGCCGCGACCGGCGTCCGGCGCGGGCTCGAAGCCGTAACGGTTGCAGGCAAGCAGGGGTAGGCCGTTGGCAACGGCATGGCCGCGCTGCACGGTGATCCAGGCCTCGCGTTGGCGCGCCTTTTCGTCATCGGCGTCCTGCGGATCCCAGCCGATGGCGGTGGGGTAGAGCAGAAGGTCGGCACCGGCCAGGGCCATCAGGCGCGCCGCTTCGGGATACCACTGGTCCCAGCACACGAGCACGCCCAGGCGCCCGACCGAGGTCTGCACCGGCTCGAAGCCGAGGTCTCCCGGCGTGAAATAGAACTTCTCGTAGAACGCCGGATCGTCGGGAATGTGCATCTTGCGGTACTTGCCGCAGATGTCACGCGACCGGTCGAACACCACGGCGGTGTTGTGGTACAGCCCGGCGGCACGGCGCTCGAACAGCGACGCCACGACAACCAGGCGCAGTTCCTGCGCCAATGCGCCGATGCGTGCACAGCTCGGACCGGGAATCGGCTCGGCGCGATCGAACTCGTCCACGCTTTCGTGCTGACAGAAGTAGGCGCCGTTGTGCAGCTCCTGCAGCAATACGAGCTGAGCGCCGGCGGCGGCCGCCTCGCGCAGCCCCGCCTCGATGGCGTCGAGGTTGGCCTCGCGGTTGCCGTGGTCGCGCTCCTGCAGCAGGGCGACGCGCAGGCTCCTGGGACTCATTGCAGCACCCCCTGGGGCAGTTGCATCGTCACGCAGTGCAGGCTGCCGTTCTGCCAGATCAGCGGTCGGCAGGGTACCGGCACGATCGCGCGCCCCGGATAGGCACGCGCGATGACCCGCGCCGCGGCGGCGTCGGCGACATCGTCGTAGGCCGGAACCAGCACGGCGCCGTTGACGATGAGGAAGTTGGCGTAGGACGCCGCAAGGCGCCGCCCTTCGTCGAGGATCGGCCGTGCCCAGGGCAGGGCGTGCAGGGCGTAGGGACGCCCCTGCACCGTGCGCAGCGTGGCCAGTGCCTGCGCCATGCGCGCAAGTTCGCCGTGGTGCGGATCGGTTGCGTCGTCGCAGGCCTGGTAGACGATGGCGTCGCCCGGGGCGAAGCGGGCCAGAGTGTCGATGTGCGCGTCGGTGTCGTCGCCTTCGAGATAGCCGTGCTCGAGCCAGCTCACGCGGCTGGCGGCGAGGCCGTCGCGCAACGCTTCTTCCATGTGCTCACGCGACTGAGTGGGGTGGCGCTGGTGCAGGCAGCGCCAGGTGGTGAGCACCGTACCCGCGCCGTCGGACTCGATCGCGCCGCCTTCCAGCGCCCAGTCGATGCGCCGGTGGCTCGCCCGGACGAACAGCCCGCGTGCCAGCAGGCCTTCCACCAGGCGGTCGTCACGGCTGCCCTCAAACTTGCCGCCCCAGCCCGTGAAGCGGAAGTCCGCCAGCACGAAGCCGTCAGCACCGCACAGGGTGATCGGGCCGGAGTCGCGCAGCCAGGTGTCGTCGTAGTCGATTTCCACGCGGCGCACGCGATCGAGGTCGACATTGGCCTCGCGCAGCAGCGCTTCCGCACGCTGGCGTACCGCGGCATCGGCCACGCACAACACGACCGGCTCGAAGCGGGCGATGGCCGCAACGAGGGCGACGTAGGTGGACTCCACCGCGGCGAGGCGCGGTGCCCAGTCGGTGCCGGCATGGGGCCAGGCCAAAAGGACACCGGCCTGCGGCTCCCATTCCGCAGGCAGGCGAAAATCGGGAACAGTCATCGAATCGTGGCGGTGGCAGTCGGAGTAGTGGTGATCATGCGCCGGTCAGTGCGCCTTCTTCGGACCGAGTTCGTTGGCCTCGGCCCGCTTCATCACCGCATCGATCACGCGATCGCGCTCGAAGTAGACGATGAAATCGGCATATTCCCAGCGATTGATGACCGGATGGTGGGGTGAGTCGCCACCGCGCGCGTCCAGCTTCGCTGCCGGGGCGCCAAAGCGGCCCTCGACCTGGCTCATGCTCATGCCTCGGCTGGGCAGGCTCGCGCTGCGCTCCTGCTGCACGCGCTGCATGAGCAGCACGTCGGCGCTGGCCGCGAGGGGCGCAGCGAGCAACGCGGCGGCACACAGCCAGGCTAGGCGGGTCTTGGTCATGGCGTTCTCCCCAGGGCCGGCGTCAGGGGGTGCCGGCGGCAATTCGGCTTTGTAGCAGATGGTCGCAGCCGCTGCCATGGCTGGCCCCACGGTTCCGCTGCCGCTGGTTGCGGACAATGCCGCGCGGGCCGATGCCACCGCACTCACGGGCGCCAAAACGCCGACGGGCCGCTCGCGGGCGGCCCGTCAGTCGAGAGCAGCCGGCGTCACGCTCAGCGCTGGCGAGCCTTGAAGCGCGGGTTGCTCTTGCAGATCACGAACACCTTGCCGCGGCGGCGCACGACCTTGCAGTCGCGGTGGCGCTGCTTTGCGGACTTCAGGGACGACAGGACTTTCATGGCAGCTCCTCGGGCGAATCGGGTAAGCGAAAGGCGGAATTGTAGGCACAAGTCGGGTGTAGGGCAAATGCTTGGACGATGGCAGCGCCGGGGTGGGAGCGCCGACGGCGATGTCCTGTGCGGTCCGGCCCGGGGCGGGCATCTCTGGCACCATGAAGTATCGTGAATGTATATTATGTCAACTACGGTATGGCCCAGCAAACGGGCTAGGCTTCCACCTCGGAGCTCGACCCCGCCGCCCAGACCTCCTGCCCGCCGCCATGTGCTACTCCGCCCAGATCCAGGCCGACTACCGCGCCTACACGCGCCTGTACGGCGCCGAAGTCAGCCTGGCGGATTTCCACCGCCTCTATTGGCAGCGCAACCAGGGCCTCAGGCTGAAGATTCCCCGGGGCATCGATGCGGCCTTCGCGCAGCCGCGCAATGCCGCAGAGCGTGCCATCAAGGCGTTGATCGACGCCTACGACGCCGCCGAAACCACCCGCCTGGAGCAGGAAGTCTTCAAGCAGAAGAAACGCCTGGCAGATGCCGAGCGCAGGTTGGCCAGGAAGCCCACGAAAGCAGCAGCGGAGAGCCGCCGCATCGCCAGTGAGAAGATTGCCTGGGCATTGGGCAAGCTGGCCGACCTGCGCCGCAGCGAACCCGCGGCGCGTGATGCGCGCATCTTTCCCGGCTGGTACGCCCCTGTCATGGTGATGGAGCGCGGCCGGCGCATCGTTCGCCCCATGCGCTACCAATGCCGTCCGGCCGGTAAGCCCGCGTCCATCGACGTGCGCTTCCCAGGCACCTACAACGCCCGCCGGGACAATCTCGAGGGATTCTGGCGCGAGCAGTTCGGTCATTGCCGTGCCCTGCTCTGCATCCAGGCTTTCTACGAGAACGTGAGTCGCCATGCGATGGAGCATCGGCCGCTTGCGCCGGGCGAAGCCGACGAGAACGTGGTGCTGGAGTTCCGCCCGCGACCCGCACACGACATGCTGGTGGCCTGCCTGTGGTCGCACTGGCAGCACGACGACGAGACGCTGGACTCCTTTGCCGCCATCACCGATGCCCCTCCGGCCGACATCGCCGCCGCCGGCCACGACCGCTGCATCGTGCCGATCAAGGCTGCGCACACGGACGCGTGGCTGGATCCCGATTCCCATCCGCTCCCTGCCCTCCAGGCCATCCTCGACGACCGCGAGCCGATGCACTACGTCCACCGCCTCGCGGCCTAGCGGCGCGGTAGCTCAATTCGCGCGCGCCTGCGGTGCTGCCGTGGCGGCCACCATCTGCGGCAGGCGCTCGACCAGAAAGTCGATCAGGACGCGCACCGCCGGAAGCAGGCCGCGCCGCGCGGTATAGACCAGGTGCATCACGACCTCCGTGGCCTGCCATTGAGGCAGCACCACTTCGAGCCTGCCGTCGCAGATCGCCGGACCACACACTGCCTCGGGCAGACCGACGATGCCGCGGCCTGCCAGCGCCGACTGCAGCAGCACCTGGAACTCGCTGCACAGCAGCCGCGGCTGCACGTCCACACGCACGGCGGCCAGTGGGGCCTCCCGATCCGCCGCCACCGGATGGAACTGCCACGCCTGCAGACCGTCCTGTTCGCCCAGACTGAGTGTGTCGTGGCCGAGCAGGTCCTCTGGCCGCTGCGGGCGGCCGCGGGCTTCGAGGTAGGCCGGGGCCGCCACCACGAGCTTACGCAGGCGTGCCAGCGGACGAGTCACCCATTGCGGGTCCATGTCCGGCTCGGGCCGCACACGCAGGGCAACGTCGATGTGTTCGCCCGGCAGGTCGAAGCGGAGGTTCGACACCAGCATCTGCAGCCGCACCCGGGGATAGGCGGCGAGAAAATCCGGCAGACAGGGCGCGACGAGGTTCTGCGCCAGGTCCACCGGGCAACTCAAGCGCACCAGTCCGCGCGGCTCCGCGCGCCGGCTGGCGACGGTTTCCTCGGCCGCCTGCGCCTCGGCCAGCATGGCGCGGCAATGCGCGAGGAACTGCTGGCCGACTGCCGTCACGGCGATGCGACGGGTGGAGCGTTGCAGTAGGCGCACGCCAAGATCGTCCTCCAACGCGGCCACGCGGCGGCTCAGGCGCGACTTGGGGATGCCGAGCGCGCGTCCGGCCGCGGCAAATCCGCCGTGCTCCACCACGGCGGCGAAGAACGCCAGGTCGTTGAGATCCCGCATCTATCGTTCTCCGGGTGGAACGAACTGTCCGATTTCCGCAGTCTACTGAGCTACTAGTGACGCCCGTAGGATTCTAGCCCGTCGGCACCCGCCGACTTGCCGGAAGAATTCCATGAACCTGCTGCACATCGATTCCAGCCCCCTGGGCCAGCATTCGGTGACGCGCGAGCTGAGTGCGGCGATCGTGGCGCAGTGGCGGCAGCACCAGCGCGGCCTCAAGGTGCGCCGTTACGACCTCGCCGCCGATCCGCTGCCGCACTGGGCGCCACTGCCGCGCGAATCCCTCGACGGCCTGCCCGCGGAGATTCGCGACGAGATCGCGCGCAATGAGGCCACTCTGCAGGATTTCCTCGCCGCCGACGTCATCGTCATCGGCGCGCCCATGTACAACTTCGGTGTGCCCAGCCAGCTCAAGGCCTGGATCGACCGGATTGCCGTGGCCGGACGCACCTTTCGCTACACGGCCGAGGGTCCGGTCGGACTGGCCGGCCGCAAGACCGTGGTCATCGCCTCGGCGCGCGGCGGCTTCTATGCGGGGACTGCGCGCGCCGGCGCCGATTTTCAGGAAGCCTACTTAAGACAGGTGTTCGGCTTCCTCGGCATCGACGACGTGCGCGTGGTGCGAGCAGAAGGCATCGGCCTGGGTGCGGAGCAGCGCGCCGCCGCGTTGGCGGCTGCCCATGCGGATATCGCCGAGTCACCGCTGTCGCGGGCCGCTTGAGCGGGAGCCCGCCGTGACGCCGGAGAAACGCCGAAGGCCCGCGCGCGCGGGCCTTCGGCCTTCGAGCAGCCCGGACAGCCCGCGCACGGGACGCCCGTGCCGCGCCGCCGCCCTTCAGGCGATGCGCTCCGCCCCGCCCATGTAGGAACGCAGTGCCGGCGGCACCGTGATGGAGCCGTCGTCGTTCTGGTAGTTCTCCATCACCGCGATCAGGGCGCGACCGACGGCGACGCCCGAGCCGTTGAGCGTGTGCACCAGTTCGGTCTTGCCCGTCTCCGGATTGCGCCAGCGCGCGAGCATGCGCCGCGCCTGGAAGTCGCCGCAGTTGGAGCACGAGGAAATCTCGCGATAGGTGTTCTGGCTGGGCAGCCAGACCTCCAGATCGAACGTCTTGCAGGCAGAAAATCCCATATCGCCGGTGCACAGCAGCATGCGGCGATAGGGCAAGCCGAGGCGCTCCAGCACCACTTCGGCGCAGCGCGTCATGCGCTCATGCTCGGCGTCGCTGTCGGCCGGCCTGGCGATGCTTACCAGCTCGACCTTCTCGAACTGGTGCTGGCGGATCATGCCGCGCGTGTCGCGCCCGTGCGAACCCGCCTCGGCGCGAAAACACATGGAGTGTGCGGTCATGCGCACAGGAAGGGTGTCCGCCTCAACGATGCTGTCGCGCACGATGTTGGTGAGCGGCACTTCCGAGGTGGGGATGAGGTAGCGCCGACTCTCGCCGACCGCCGTGGCGAAGAGGTCTTCCTCGAACTTGGGCAACTGCCCCGTGCCCTGCATGGATTCCGCGTTGACCAGCAGCGGCACGTTGGTCTCGAGGTAGCCGTGTTCCTGCGTGTGCAGGTCGAGCATGAACTGGGCGAGCGCGCGGTGCAGGCGCGCCAGCTCGCCGCGCAGCACGGTGAAGCGCGCGCCCGACAGCTTGGCAGCGGTGTCGCCGTCGAGCCATCCCTTGCGCGCGCCGAGCTCCACGTGGTCCTTCACCGCAAAGCGGAAGTCCCGCGGCGTGCCCCAGCGGTGCTGTTCCACGTTGCCGCTTTCATCACTGCCCTGCGGCACCGACTCGTGCGGCAGGTTGGGCACGCGCAGGGTCACCTCGGCCAGCTGATGCTGGATCTCGGCCAAGGCGGTCTCGTTGGCCCTGAGCTGGTCGGCGATGCCGGCGACTTCGGCCATCAGCGCCGCCGTGTCCTCGCCCTTGGCCTTGGCCATGCCGATCGCCTTGGAACGCGTATTGCGCAGGTTCTGCAGTTCCTGCGTCTGCACCTGGGCTGCCTTGCGGCGCGCCTCCAGCGCCTCGATCGAGGCCGTGTCGAGGGTGAAGCCGCGCGTGGCCAGACGGGCGGCCACGGCGTCGAGCTGGCCGCGGAGCAAGGCGGGGTCGAGCATGGGAAATCCTTGGGATTCTTTGCGTTGCCAAGGGCGGGATTATCGGGGCTGGGCGCCGCGCCGCGCAAACGCGCGACTTGCCCTTCGAGGCGCCGACCCTTTTCGCTCCGGAGCGGCGCTGCCCGCACCGTTGCAAACGGTGCCGCCGGCCTCAGGGGGCGTCCGGTACAGGTGCGTCACCTTTCGCCGCGGCACGGCGGGCGGCGCGCAGGGCTGTCAACTTCTCGCGCATCCTGCCTTCCAGGCCGCGCTCGGTGGGCGCATAGAACTCCCGACCGGCGAGGGCATCGGGCAGGCACTGCTGGTCAAGCGCCACACCGCCATCCAGGTCGTGGTCGTACTGGTAGCCGCGTCCGTATCCCAGGCCGCGCAGGAGCTTGGTCGGTGCATTGCGCAGGTGCAGGGGCACGTCCAGCGTGCCGCTCGCCGACACCTCCGCCCTGACCGCGCCGAAGGCGGCGTAGGCGGCGTTGCTCTTGGCGGCGACGGCGAGATAGATCGCGACTTCGGCCAGGGCCAGGTCGCCTTCCGGCGAGCCCAGCCGCTCGTAGGTGTCCCAGGCCTGCAGTGCCAGACTCCAGGCGCGCGGATCGGCCAGGCCGACGTCCTCGATCGCCATGCGCGTGAGCCGCCGCGCCAGGTAGGCGGGATCCACGCCGCCGTCGAGCATGCGCGTGCACCAGTACAGCGCGGCGTCGGGGTCGGAACTGCGCACGGACTTGTGCAGGGCCGAGATCTGGTCGTAGAACTGCTCGCCGCCCTTGTCGAACCGTCGCGTGCGGTCGGCCAGCACCTGCGCCAGGGTGGCATCGTCGATGCGACCGTCATCGGCCACTTCGGCGGCGATCTCCAACAGGGTCAGCGCGCGGCGGACGTCGCCGTCGGCGGCACGCGCGATCAGCGCCAGCGCCGCCGCGTCAATGATCAGCGACTGCGCACCGAGGCCGCGCTCGCCATCGGCCAGCGCCCGCTGCAGGGCAGCGACGATGTCC
>DAOOVM010000027.1:0-19916 GCA_035370085.1 Rhodanobacteraceae bacterium
CGACGGCAGCGTGACGCGAATGCTGCGCCGCGCCATCGAGGACTTCGATCTCACGCGGATTCCGCGCACCAGCGCGGCCGCAGTAGGTTCGTAGGGCTTGTGTAGAATCGGGCGCGTCCGCCCGGTCGGGCCCTGCGGCTCGAATCGTCGCGCGGAGCGACGCCCAACACGGAGAGGGAATCATGACGTCACGCGTAGCACTGGTCACCGGCGGAACCGGCGGCATCGGCTCGGCCATCGTCAAGCGACTGGCCCGCATGGGACACCGCGTGGCGACGAACTACCGCGACGCGGCGCGGGCGCAGGCCTGGGCCGCGCGGCTCAAGGCCGAAGGCATCGACGTGACCCTGGTTGCCGGCGACGTCGGCGACACCGCCTCGTCGGCGGCCATGGTGGCGCAGATCGCCGAACGGCTCGGGCCGGTGGACATCCTGGTCAACAACGCCGGCATCACCCGCGACACCACCTTCCACAAGATGTCCGCGCTGCAGTGGCAGGAAGTGATCAACACCAACCTCAACTCCTGCTACAACGTGACGCGCCCGGTCATCGACGGCATGCGCGAGCGCAAGTGGGGCCGCATCATCCAGATCAGCTCGATCAACGGCCAGAAGGGCCAATACGGCCAGGCCAACTACGCCGCCTCGAAGGCCGGCATGCACGGATTCACCATCTCGCTGGCCCAGGAGAACGCCAAGTTCGGCATCACGGTCAATACCATTTCGCCGGGCTACGTCGCCACGGAGATGGTCATGGCCGTGCCCGAGGAAGTGCGCGCGAAGATCGCCGCGCAGATCCCGGTCGGGCGGCTGGGCACGCCCGAGGAGATCGCCTACGCGGTGGGCTTCTTCATCCCCGAGGAGGCGGCCTGGATCACCGGCGCCAATCTGTCCATCAACGGCGGCCACTACATGGGCTGGTGACACCGGCGGCAACGCGGCGGGGCGCACGACCCCGCCCGGCCCTTGCTGCGCGGCAGAACTGCTCTGGTGCGCCGCGGAAAGGCGTGCTAGCTTTGCCGCATGGCACAAGTCCGCGTCATCAAGAAGTACCCCAACCGCCGTCTCTACGACACCGAGATCTCCAGCTACATCACACTGGAGGAAGTGCGCCAGCTGGTGGTGGACGGCGAAGAATTCGAGGTGCGCGACGCCAAGAGCGGCGAGGACCTCACCCGTTCGGTACTGCTGCAGATCATCGCCGAGCACGAAGAGCGCGGCCAGCCGATGTTCACCACGCAACTGCTGTCGCAGATCATTCGCTTCTACGGCGATTCCCTGCAGGGCTTCATGGGCAGCTACCTGGAGCGCAGCCTGCAGGTCTTCCTCGACCAGCAGCAGCAGTTCCGCAGCCAGCTCAACACCGTGCTCGGCCAGACCCCCTGGTCCATGCTCAACGACATGACCGAGCGCAACCTGGACATGTGGAAGACCCTGCAGCAGGGGTTCCTCAATGCCGCGGCGGGCTCGGTCAAGCCCAAGACCGGCGGCTCGCGCTGAACTCCCGCCGCCGCTCGCCCGCGGCGAGCACCCTGCCCCCGGGTCCCGTGCCCGCCTAGGGCCAGCAGCGTCAGACGGCTGCGTTTGACAGTCCCGCCTGCCCTGCCTAGCATCCCGCGCCTGCTGCGTCGCACCACCGGTGCGCCGCGACAATTCCAGCAAGGGGGATCGGGTGGACAAGCGCGTCGCACTGGTGTCAGGCGGCCTCGGCGGCCTGGGTACGGAAATCTGCCGCCATTTGGCGCAAGCGGGCTGCCGGGTCATCGCGGCCGATCTCGGACAGCGGACCGAGCGCGTGGACGCCTTCTTCGCCGAGCTCGGCCAACAGGCCGCCGCCGCGAGCTTCCGCCCCCTGGACGTGGCCGATTTCGAGGCCTGCGCCCGTCTCGTGCGTGACATCCAAGCCGAGCACGGCGCGCTCGACATCCTGGTCAATGCCGCGGGCATCACACGCGACGTGACCCTGCGCAAGATGACCGCGGCACACTGGAACGACGTGCTGCGGGTCAATCTCGACGGCGTGTTCAATCTCTGCCACGCCGTAGTGAACGGCATGTGCGAGCGCGGCTTCGGCCGCATCATCAACATCGCCTCCGTCAATGGCCAGACCGGCCAATTCGGACAGACCAACTACTCCGCTGCGAAGGCCGGCATCCACGGCTTCAGCATGGCGCTGGCGCGCGAGGTGGCACGCAAGGGCGTGACGGTGAACTCCGTGTCCCCGGGCTACTGCCGCACCGCCATGGTCATGGCCATTCCGCAGGCCGTGCGCGAGCAGATCGTCGCCGGCATCCCGGTGGGGCGCCTGGGCGAACCGCATGAAGTCGCCCGCGTCGTGTCCTTCCTCGCCGCCGAGGATGCGGGCTTCATCACCGGCGCCAACATTCCGGTGAATGGCGGCTATTTCATGGATTTCTGAGTCCGCGAGCCTCCCCGCCCAGCGAGCTCAATACTCGAAGTGGTCGATGTAGATGAAGTCGTCGGGGATACGCACGCAGTCATAGGTCACGACTTTCTGGCTGCCGGTCTCGACGACCTCGAAGTCGGTGACCTGCACGGCTGGATTGCCGGTGCCGGGATTGAAAATCTGCGCCGGAACGCCCAGTTCACTCCACTTGTGCGTGTTGAAGCGGTCATCTTCGGCGGTGAGCGCGATGTTGCCGCCATCGGCGAGCACGATGCCGTAGCGCTGCATGGTGCGCAGGATCACTTTGCCGGCGGCATTGTAATTGGCCATGTTGAAGGTCGACTTCAGACGCAGCCGCGCCGCGTAGGGCAGCGTGTTGGCGGGACCACTGGCACCACCCGGCGGCTTGGTGCCGTGCGAGCCCGGGTGCACGTAGCGCGCATTGACGATGCGCGCGTTGGGCAGCACGAAGCGAATGGCGTGGCCCAGGTCGCCGTTGGGTACCTGCATGGCGGCGTACACGTCGTCGGCGCTGAACAACAGCGGCGCCACGGGAAATCCCGCCGCGTCGACGCTTGTGCACTGCTCACCGCGGCCCTCCGGCGGGTAGACCTTGTTGAGGTCCCAGGTCAGCGCGCAGATCGCCTCCACGCCGCTGGCTGTCACGTTGGCTGCGTAGGCTTCATACAGCGTCGAGCCCTGGACGACCAGCAGGTGGCAGTCGTTGTTGTTGTGGTCGCAGTTGTAGTCTGCCGTTGGCGAGCCCTCGATCATGCCGCCCACGGGCAGGGGGAAACTCATGCCCGGGGCATTGCAGTCCGGGCTGTAGTAGCTGCTGGCATCAGGCCAGGCGATCACGGGCTTGGTGGGCACGCCGGACGCAGGAGCGTGCACCACGACGATGGAGAAATCGATCTGGAACTTGTTGCCGTTGCCCCAGCCGCCCAGGCCTGACAATGCAGAAATCATGCTGGCCGAGTTGGCGCTGAGCGGCGCGGCACTGATGTCGCGGTGCCAGACCGCGTTGGACGGAAACCGCGGCAGGTGCACGTCGGCGCAGGCGGCGGAGGCGGCGGCCAGCAGCGCGAAGCCGTACAGGATGACGGCGCGGCGACTTGCAGGATGGGACTCAGTGGTCATGGCAGGTCCTCCGAAGAGGACTCCAGCATAGTCCTGCCATGACTACGGCGACGCCGGCTGCGTCACGCCCCGGACGATACGCCGGCGAACGGAGGCGCCTACCAGGTCAGATCGGCGGGCACGTCATCGTCGGCGGGCGCGTCGGGATCGACCAAAAGCACCAGGGCCTCGGCCGCAATGACCCCGGCCTGCTCGGCAACGTCCCGCGAGACCAGCAAGTATCGGCCATCGCGTTGGACCACACCGAGTTCACCGCGGTTGAGCGCCGCCAGCTGCTCGGCCGTGCAATAGATCCGCCGGATCTTGCCGCCGTGGGGAAAATGGCGCGGATGCTCGGCGTCGGCGGCATTGAGGGACTTGCCGTCCAGCAGGGCGTGCAGCCTGGCCCTGCGCTCGCGCTTCTCGCGTGCGCGCTGCTCGGCCTCGCGCTGCGCGCGCTCGCGCTCCTCGCGCTCCAGCCGCGCGCGCTGTGCCCAGGCCTGGGCCAGGTCGGGCTCGCCGACCGCTGCCCGCGCCACCTTGCCGGGGGCCGCGCGCGGCCGTCCGGGTGCAGGGGCCTTGGCCGCACCCGGCCGCGGCTCGCTCTTCAACTTCTTCACCAGACCACTCTTCAGCAGCTGGTCGCGCAGGGATTCGCTCATGCCAGGCGAACTCAGTAATGCGGGGGAGGAGGCTCGTTGCGCACATCGTCCGCCAGGGCCACGCGCACGGTGCCGAGTTCCAGGCGCATGCGCTCGAACTCGGTGCGCATATGCAGCAGCAGCCGATCGTGTTCGGCCACGGTGCCGTTCAGCGTGGCAACGGCGTCTTCGAGGAAGGCGAAGCGCACTTCCAGTTCGGTCAGGCGTTCTTCCAGGGTGGGCGTGGCCATGGCCGCAGCTTAATTCATCGGGGACACGAGGTGGCGCCCGTGGCGGGCCCCGAGCAGACCCTGTGCCTCGCGCTCGGCGAGCTTGAGATCGGCCAGCGCCATTTCGCGTACCAGCGCGTCGAAGGAGGTCTGCGCTTGCCAGCCCAGGCGGGTACGCGCCAGCGCTGCATCGCCGCACAAGGTGTCGACTTCGGCTGGACGGAAATACTGCGGATCCACGCGCACCACGACGTCGCCGACGCGCAGCCGGTCGGCGTGGCGCGCGTCGAGCGCGGCAATACTGGCGTACTCCTGCACACCCGCGCCATGGAAGTCGAGGGTGAGACCCATCTCGGCGGCAGCGACGCGCACGAAGTCGCGCACCGTGTGCTGCCGGCCCGAGGCGATCACGTAGTCGCCCGGCGCTTCCTGCTGCAGCATGCGCCACATCGCGTCGACGTAGTCGCGCGCATGCCCCCAGTCGCGGCGGGCGTCCAGGTTGCCCAGGTAGAGGCAGTGCTGCAGGCCGGTGCACACGCGGGCCAGACCGCGTGTGATCTTGCGCGTGACGAAGGTCTCGCCGCGGATCGGCGACTCATGGTTGAAGAGGATGCCATTGCACGCATACAGGCCGTAGGCCTCGCGGTAGTTCACCGTGATCCAGTAGGCGAACAGTTTGGACACGCCGTAGGGAGAACGCGGATGGAAGGGTGTGCCCTCATGTTGCGGTGACTGCGTCGCCTGGCCGAAAAGCTCGGAGGTGGACGCCTGGTAGACGCGGCAATGCGCCCCCAGACCGAGCATGCGAACCGCTTCGAGCACGCGCAGGGTACCGAGGGCATCGACGTTCGCCGTGTATTCCGGTTCGACGAAGGACACCGCCACATGGCTCTGCGCGCCGAGGTTGTAGATCTCGTCCGGCTGCACCAGTTCGATCGTGCGGATGACACTCTGCGAATCGGTGAGGTCGCCGTAGTGCAGGACCACGCCCGGTCCTGCCTCGTCTCGCTCGTGGTAGAGGTGGTCGATGCGTTCGGTATTGAACGAGGATGCGCGCCGCTTCAGGCCGTGCACCTCGTATCCCTTGGCCAGCAGCAGTTCGGCCAGGTAGGCGCCGTCCTGGCCGGTGATGCCGGTCACCAGCGCGCGCTTCATGCCCTGCTCCCCCCCGCGCCGCCGCGCGCTGCTTCTTGGCCGCTCATGGTCCGCATCGGCTCAGCCCGGGCCCCGCAGCACGCTGCGCCCGCGACCGATGCCGTAGTACGCCAGGCCCGCCGCCTCCACCACGCGCGGCTCGTAGATGTTGCGGCCGTCGAACAGCACCGGAGTCCGCAGGGTCCGGGCAACGCGCTTGAAGTCCGGGCTGCGGAACGCCTTCCACTCGGTCACGAGTACCAGGGCATCGGCGCCATCGAGGGCCGCATAGGCGTCCTCGCACAGCACCAGGTCCCCGCGCGGCCCGTAGATCCGCGCCGTCTCCGAGCGCGCCTCCGGATCGAAGGCGCGCACGCGCGCGCCGGCCTGCCACAGTTGCTCGAGCAGGCGACGGCTGGGTGCCTCGCGCATGTCGTCGGTATTGGGCTTGAAGGCAAGGCCCCAGACCGCAATCGTGCGTCCCGCCAGCCCGCCGGAGAAGTGCTGCCGCAGCAGCTCGAACAGCTTGCTCTTCTGTGCGTCGTTGACCGCTTCGACCGCCGTCAGCAGGCGCGCCTCATAGCCGTGGGCCCGTGCCGTGCGTTCCAGCGCCTGCACGTCTTTGGGGAAGCACGAGCCGCCGTAGCCGGCCCCTGGATAGATGAAGTGGTAGCCGATGCGCGGGTCGGAGCCGATGCCGTGGCGCACCAGTTCGATGTCGGCGCCAACACGCTCGGCGATATTGGCCATCTCGTTCATGAAGCTGATCTTCGTCGCCAACATGGCGTTGGCCGCGTACTTCGTCAGCTCGGCCGAGCGCAGGTCCATGAGAACCAGGCGCTCGTGGTTGCGGTTGAACGGGGCGTACAGGTCACGCAGCAGCGCGATGGCCCGCGGACTGTCGCTGCCGACCACGATGCGGTCCGGGCGCATGCAGTCGTTGACGGCATCGCCTTCCTTCAGGAACTCGGGGTTGGACACCACGTCGAACGCGATGTCCGCACCGCGTGCTGCGAGTTGCTGCGCGATCGCCGCACGCACGCGATCGGCGGTGCCGACCGGTACGGTGGACTTGTTGACGACGACCGTGTAGCCACCGATGTGACGGCCGATGGTCGCTGCCACGGCCAGCACGTGGCGCAGGTCGGCGCTGCCGTCCTCGTCCGGTGGCGTGCCGACCGCGATGAAGACGATGTCGCCGTGGGCGATCGCCGGCGCGGCCTCGGTGGTGAATCGCAGGCGTCCGGCGGCCCGGTTGGCTTCCACCAGCTCGTCCAGTCCCGGCTCGAAAATCGGGATCTCGCCGCGATTCAGTCGCTCGACCTTGGCGGCGTCGACGTCGACGCAAACCACATCGTTGCCCATCTCAGCAAGACAGGTGCCGGTGACCAGGCCGACGTAGCCGGTACCGAAGATCGTGACATTCATGCGCGTTCCTGCGATGGCGGAGCAAGCCCCTCCGCGAAAGCGGCGATTCTACCGCGCGGCAAAAACAAAGGGCACGGCGAAGGAATCGCCGTGCCCCGGGGACCTCGCGCGTCGCGCGTGGTCGGGTCTTACTTCTTCTCGGCCGGCTTGGCGCCGTCGGCCGGCTTGTCGGACGCCGGCGGCATGATCTTGAGCAGCTCGACATCGAAGATCAGCGTGGCATTGGGTCCGATCGGGCCGGGGCCGTGCTCGCCATAGGCCAGGTTCGACGGAATGTAGAACTTGTACTTGGAGCCCACCGGCATCAGCTGCAGACCTTCGGTCCAGCCGGGGATCACACCGTTGAGCGGGAAGCTGGCCGGCTGGCCGCGGTCGACCGAGCTGTCGAACTTGGTGCCATCGATCAGGGTGCCGGTGTAGTGCACCTCGACCGTGTCGGTGGCCTTGGGCTTGGGCCCGTTGCCCGCCTTGACCACTTCGTAGCCGAGGCCGGACTCGGTCCACTTGACGTTCTTGTCGGCCTTCTTCTTGGCCAGGAACTCGTCGCCCTGCTTCTTGTTGGTCTCCGCCTTGGCCTTCTCTTCGGCGGCCCGCTTGGCCTGGAGCTTCTGCATGAACTCGTTGCGCACCGCCTGCGCGTCTTCCTGCGACAGCTCGGTCTTGCCGCCGGCGATGGTGGCCTGCATGGCCTGGTAGACCACGGCGAGATCGATCTCATCCTTGATCTGCGACAGGCTGCGACCCACGTCCATGCCGACCATGTAGCTGATGTTGTGCTTGTCGGCCTTGACCGTACTGGCCGGCGCTGCCGCGGCGGGCGCGGCCGGCTTGGCCTTGGGCTCGTCGCCGAAGGCGCTGCCGGCGGCCAGCGCCGACACGATGGCGGCGGCGGTCAGGGTCTTCTTGAAAAACTGGCTCATTCAATGCTCCTGGAAGAGTGTGTATGCGGCCCGGAGGCCGCAAGGCGCAGCGGGGCGGCGTATTGTGGCGATGCCCCAAGGTGAAGGCAAACCGGCAGTTCGGGGGCGGCGGGGTTCCCCTTTTGCCCGCCGTCAGGCGCCCATGGACCGCGGGACACAGCCACAGTTCCCGACGCCCCGGCTACACTGCACAGATGCTCAACTTCCAAGCGGTCGCCCTGCGGCGCGGCCCCAAGTTGCTGTTTTCCGACGCCAGCCTGCAGTTGCACGCCGGCTGGCGCATCGGCGTGGCAGGGCGTAACGGGGCGGGCAAATCCAGCCTGTTCGCGCTCGTCGCGGGCGAACTGGCGGTCGACGCCGGCGAGTTCACGCGGCCGCGCGACTGGATCCTGGCCTACGTGCGCCAGGAAACTCCGGCGCTGACGCGCACCGCCCTGGACTACGTGCTGGACGGCGACGCCGAGTACCGCCGCGTCGAGGCCGAGCTCGCGCGAGCGGAAGCGGCGCACGACGCAGCGGCCATCGCCGAGGCACACGACCGCCTCGCCGCGATGGGGGGCTATGCGGCCCCCGCCCGCGCGGCGGAGCTACTGCACGGTCTGGGATTCGCGCCGGCCGATGCGACGCGCGCAGTGGGCGAATTCTCCGGCGGCTGGCGCATGCGGCTGAACCTCGGCCAGGCGCTGATGTGCCGCTCCGACCTGCTGCTGCTGGACGAGCCCACCAACCACCTCGACCTGGACGCCGTGGTCTGGCTGGAAGGCTGGCTGCGGCGCTACGCGGGCACCCTGCTACTCATTTCCCACGATCGCGAGTTCCTCGACAACGTCGTGGACCATGTGTTGCACATCGCCAACGAGCGGGTCGAGCTGTTCGCAGGAACGCTGTCCGGCTTCGAGCGCAAGCGCGCCGAGCGCCTTGTGCAGCAGCAGATTGCGCTCGACAGGCAGCAGCGCGAACGCGCCCACCTGCAGAGCTTCATCGACCGCTTCAAGGCCAAGGCCAGCAAGGCCCGGCAGGCGCAGAGCCGCGTCAAGGCGCTGGAGCGCATGGTGGATCTGGCCCCCGTGCTGGCCGAATCCTCGATCCGCTTCGCCTTCCGCCCGCCCGACGCTCTGCCCCACCCGCTCCTGGCACTGGACCGCGTGGCGGTCGGCTACGGCGAGCGCCGTGTGCTCGACGGCCTGAAGCTGTCGCTGGCGCCGGGAGATCGCATCGCGCTCCTCGGCGCCAACGGGGCCGGCAAGTCCACCCTGATCAAGCTCCTGGCCGGACAGCTCCCGCCGCAGGCGGGCGCGCGCATCGAGGCCAAGGGCCTGGCCATCGGCTACTTCGCGCAGCACCAATTGGAACAGCTCGACCCGGCGTCCACGGCCGTGGACCACCTCAAGCGCCTCGATGGCACCCTGGGCGAGCAGGCGGCGCGCGACTTCCTCGGCGGCTTCGGCTTCGCCGGCGATCGGGCCCTGGAGCCGGTCGCCCCGTTCTCCGGCGGCGAGAAGGCGCGTCTGTGTCTCGCGCTGACCGTGTACCGGCGCCCCAACCTGCTGCTGCTGGACGAACCGACCAACCACCTCGACCTGGACATGCGCGAGGCGCTGACCGAGGCGCTCAACGATTTCGAGGGCGCCGTGGTGCTGGTGGCGCACGACCGCGCGCTGATCCGCGCCTGCTGCGACACCCTGCTGCTGGTCGGCGGCGGGCGCGTGCAGGACTACGATGGCGACCTGGACGACTACGCGCGCCTAGTGCTGAAGTCCGCCGCCGCCGAGGAAACAGCTGCGCTGGCCGCATCCGTGCCATCGCGTCGCGACGAGCGTCGTGACCGGGCCGAAGCGCGCGTCCGCACGGCGCCCCTGCGCGCCGCCGTGCAGCGCATCGAGAAGCGCCTGGCGGAACTCGCGGCGCGCAAGGCCGCCGCCGACGCGGCGCTGGCCGACCCGGCGCTCTACGCGGCCGGCGACGGCGCACGCGTGGCCGCGCTCACGCGCGACGCCGCCACGCTGGGCGCCGAATTGGCGCTCGCCGAGGAGGAGTGGCTCATGGCGCAGGAGGCGTTGGAGCAGGGCGGCGTCTGAGCGGCGGCCAGGCTAGCGCGCAAGCAGCAGCGCCGACAGCGCCAGGTGCAGGCCGACCACCACGAAGCTCAGGCGTCGACGCAGGCGGCGGAAGTCCGGAGGCCAACCGGCGTCACCCACATCCTGCCAGCCCATTGCAGCGAAGCCCACCGTGAGCAGGCCCAGCGCGACAACGGGCCGGGATGGGGCCAGCACGATGGCCGCGGTTGCCACCAGGCTCGACCAGACGCTACCGGCCCAGGGCGCGGCGCGCTCCGACTTGACCAGACCGCGGCCCCAACGCAGACCGCCCAGAAAGGACAGGATGCAGGCGCCGTAGGCGATGAAGCCCAACGTGGCCCACGACCGCAGGTCCGGACTGCAGGCCCCCAGAGCCGCGGCCACGAAGGGCACCACGCCGGCCCAGGCGTAGGCGTCGCGGCCGGCGTCGGCCGCGTGCATCAGCTCGCGCATGCTTCACTCTCCCGGCACGATGGATAGGGCATCGTGACGACACCCTTGCGGAGATCGCGTGATGACCTATGACGACGCCCTGAACCAGGCCCGCGCCGCCTGCCCCCTGCCCTTCGCCCCGGGATCGGCCGCCGAAGAGGCCGCACTGGCGCGCTTCGCGCGTTTCTTCAGTGATTTCTCGCCGGCCAAGGTGGCGTCACTGCTCGACGACACTTACGCCGAACAGGTGTATTTCCACGACACGCTCAAGCACATCGGCAGCCGCGAGGCACTGCGCGAGTACCTCTGGCACAGCGCGGCCGCAGTCGAGAGCTGCGTGGTGCGCATCGACGAGGTGCTGGGCAACGGCCGCGGCGACTACTACCTGCGCTGGGCCATGCGCATCCGCTTCCGGCGCTTCGCCAGGGGCCGCGATACGGACTCGATCGGCATGTCGCACCTGCGCTTCGACGCGGATGGCCGGGTGATCTTCCATCAAGACTTCTGGAATGCGGCCGAGGGCCTGTTCCAATACGTGCCTGTGCTCGGCTGGATGATCCGCATGATCCAGCGGCGCCTCTGAGGGCGGCGCGGCGCAGGGCCGTCCCAGGGGTGCCGCCAGTCATGCTTGACGCTGCTGGATATGGTGTTATAGTTAACTACAACACTATCCACACAGTTCACCCCCGAGGAGTTCCCATGAACGCCCTTGTCCGCCCCAGGAACCGTTACGTCGCCACCCTGATTGCCGCGGTCCTGTTCGCCGTTGCGGCCAGCCTGCGCGGCACCCCCGAATCCCACCCGGCGGTCATGGCCGCTGCCCCAGGCCCCACGACCGCTGCCATGGCCCCCGTGCGCCTGCCGGAGATCGTGGTTCGCGCCAGCCCCGAGGAGCGTGCCGAAGCGCTGGCCGCGACCATGGCGGCGGCACCGGCCGAGGTGGCGTCCAGCCCTTTCCTGCGCCCCGGTGACGGTCGCAGCGGCGGAGGTGGCGGCTACGTCAGCTCTCCCCGCATGAATTTCGACATGCCCTACTACGCCTTCGGCAAGGTCTTGCCGCGCGCCGCGAGCCGGGACTGAGCCATGACGACAACCTGGAACGACAACGCCCCGATCTACCGCCAGCTGCGCGACCGCGTGGTGGCGATGATCCTGGACGGGGCGCTGAATGAAGGCGATGCGCTGCCCTCGGTGCGTCAGGTGGCGGCGGATTTCCAGCTCAATCCCATCACGGTCTCCAAGGCCTACCAGGAGCTGGTGGACGAGCAACTGATCGAGAAACGGCGAGGACTGGGCATGTACGTGATGGAAGGAGCACGCGAATCCCTGCTGCGTTCCGAACGTGAGCGCTTCCTGCGCGAGGAATGGCCGCTGCTCTCCGCGCGCCTCAAGCGCCTGGGCCTGGACCTGCGCGAACTGGTCGACCCGCAGGCGAAGTTCCGCCCCGATGCCGTGCCGGGTGCGCACACGCAAGGAGAACAGGCATGAGCGCCGTGGTGCATGCACGCAACCTGGCCAAGCGTTACGGCGCCACGGTGGCCCTGGACAGCGTCAGTTTCGACATCCAACCCGGACGCATCGTCGGCCTGATCGGACCCAACGGCGCCGGCAAGACCACGGCGCTCAAGGCCATCCTCGGCTTGACCGACTTCGACGGCGAGCTGTCGGTGCTGGGCATGAATCCGCGCACGCAGCGCTCCGAGCTGATGCAGCAGGTCTGCTTCATCGCCGACGTGGCGGTGCTGCCGCGCTGGATCCGCGTACGCGAGTTGATCGAGTTCACCGCCGGCGTGCATCCGCGCTTCTCGCGCGAGAAGTGCGAGCGCTTCATGGCACACACCAAGCTCAAGCCGGAAATGCGCGTGCGCGAAATGTCCAAGGGCATGATCGCGCAGCTGCACCTGGCCCTGGTCATGGCCATCGATGCGCGCCTGCTGGTGCTGGACGAGCCGACCCTGGGCCTGGACATTCTCTACCGCAAGGAGTTCTACCAGCGCCTGCTCAACGACTACTTCGACGAGCAGAAGACCATCATCGTGACCACGCACCAGGTGGAGGAGATCGAACACATCCTCACCGACCTGATGTTCATCCGCGACGGCCGCGTCGTGCTTGACGCCGACATGGAGCGGGTGGGCGAGCGCTACACCGAGGTCATGGTCAACCCCGACCGCGCCGCGGCGGCGCGCGCGCTCAAACCGCTGGACGAGCGCCAGATCTTCGGCAAATCCATTTTCCTGTTCGACGGCGTGGACAAGGGCCAGCTGGCCGAGCTGGGCGAGACCCGCCAGCCCAGCGTCGCCGACCTGTTCGTCGCCACCATGAAGGGGACCTACGCATGAACACCTTTCTGTGCCTGCTCAAGCGCGAGTACTGGGAGCACCGCGGCGGCTTCCTGTGGGCGCCGGTGTGGACCGCCGGCATCTTCCTGGTGCTCTCGCTCATGGGCATGGTGGTGGGCGAAGTGGGGGCGCGCCGCGCCGGCGTGCAGGTCAACGGCGTGCGCCTGGGGGATCTCACCAGCCACATGTCGGCCGAGGACCTGGCCCAGTTCGGCGCAGGCGTCGACATGGCCTTGTTCTCGCTGAGCGGCATCATCGCCATCGTGCTGTTCTTCGTGCTGTTCTTCTACCTGATCGGCGCGCTGTACGACGATCGCCGCGACCGCAGTGTGTTGTTCTGGAAGTCGCTGCCCGTCAGCGACACGCAGACCGTGCTGTCCAAGGTGGCCACGGCCACCCTCGTGGCTCCGGCCATCGCGGTCATTGCCGCCATCGGTCTCATGCTCGGCTTCCTCGTGCTGGTGAGCCTGTTCGCGGCCCTGCACGGCGTGAACCCGGTCACCACCATCTGGATGGCGTCCTCGCCCCTCTCGGTCGCCGCCAAACTGGTGCTGCTGATCCCCATCAATGCCCTGTGGGCGCTGCCCTGCATCGGCTGGCTGCTGCTGGTGTCCGCCTACGCCAAGCGTGCGCCCTTCCTCATCGCCACCCTCGTGCCCGTGTTCGCCGGCGTGCTGGTGAGCTGGTTCGACCTGATGCAGGGCATCCACCTGCCCGACGTGTCGTTCTGGAAGAACGTCGTGGCTCGACTGCTCTTCAGCGTGGCTCCCGGCAGTTGGATGGACATGACCCAGCTCAGGACTTTGGAACACGCCAACGGTCCGCAGGATCTGGTGGGCTTGCTGAGCCTGTCCTCCCTGGCCGAAGTGCTGACCCGCCCCGGCCTGTGGATCGGCGCCGTGGCCGGCGCCGCGATGATTGCCGCCGCCATCGCCATGCGCCGTCGCCGCGACGACAGCTGAATCGGGGTCCTGCGCATGCCGCCGCGGCAGGAGCCCAATGCGCCGGAGAATCGAAACGACGGAACGACAAAGGCCGCCCGAGGGCGGCCTTTGTCTTGGTGCCTGAGCCCTACGGAACTCAGTGCAGCGTGTCGCTCAGCGACTTGTACTTGTTGGCGCCGTCCTTCTGCAGCCCCTTCTGGTTCAGATCGATGCCGCCGTCGAGCCAGTAACGCACGGCATCGGTGCCCTCGCGACGCAGCACCACGGCGGCCTTCTTGCCGACGTACAGCGTATCGCCCTGGCGCATCTGCTCCACCTTCATGCTGCGGGTGATGCTGCGGCCGTCGGCGTACAGTTTCTGCATCTCGCCGCGCTCGGCCTCGCCATCGCCGGGCACGGCGGCCGTGAAGATCTGCGGTTCGGCCGAGGCACTGCGCAGGACCACGTTGCTGCCCAGCTTGTCCTGCACCTCATAGCGGTTCTCCGTCAGGGGCGTGAACTCCACGCGCTGCAGGTTCACCTCGCCCGTGAGCCAGAACAGGCGGCTGTACAGGCGCTCGCGGCGCACCACGGCACGCACGTCGCCCTCCACGTAGACGATGTCGCCCTTCTGCAGTTGGTCGGCGCCCAGTTCCCCCGCGGCCGGCTTGCCCTCGTTGAGACTGCGCTCGAGCCGTTCACGCACCGCTGCCGCTCCCTGCGTCGCGGCTGCGGGCGCAGCTACCGGTGCCGGCGTGGGCGGCGCTGCGGCAGGCGGCGGTGGCGCCGCGGGAGCAGCCGTGGCCGTCGGCGCTGCCGGCGCGGGAGCGGGGGCCGCAGCAGGGGCCGGGGCCGACTCCGCGGCAGTCGCCGGCTCAGGCGTGGCTGCGGGTACGGGCGTCGCGGCGGGCTTCGCCGCCGGCGCGGCCTCGGCGGCCGGGGGCGGGACCGCCGCCGGCTTGGGGGCTTCCGCCGGCTTGGGCACGGGGGCCGCCACCGCAGGCGCCGCCGCGGGCTTGGGCGCCTCGACCGGCTTGGGCGCCGGGGCCGGCTCGACCTTGGCCGCCGGCTTGTCCTCCACACGCACCACGACATTCTCGAAGAAGCTGTCGTTCAGCCTCACATTGCTCGCGCCGGCAGCGCGCAGCGTAGCCGCGATCTTGTCGTGCCAGATCGCCGGGGCATTGACCACCACGGGCTTGCCTGCGGCGGCGGCTTGCTTGGCCAGGGCCGTCAGTCGCGCGTCGGCGGCACCGGACTCGATGTCCTTGCCGGAAATGGCCAGCTCCTGCTGGGCGATGGCCGTGCCGCTGAGCAGCAGACCGATGAGTAGTGCACGTTTGAGCATGTGGTTCTCCAATACCCCTGTGACGGAACGCCGGCATTGTGGTGGCGTGGCCGTCTCCGGCATGTGCTGTTCGCCATGCCGCCTGCGCGTCGCGCGGTTCGTCCCCGCCCACTCCACCCCGCCGCGACGCCTGCGGAGCGCGAACAACTCATTCTCTCAGCCGCCGCCGGCACCGTGCACACCGCCGCGGGTCAACCGCAGCGGGTCGAGCAGACGACGCAATTCCCCCTCGGACAGGCCGCTGTCCTCGCGCGCCACCTCGACGATAGGACGGGCCTCGCGGTAGGCCCGTTTCGCCGCTGCCGCCCCCTTTTCGTAGCCGATGACGGGATTGAGCGCGGTCACCAGGATGGGGTTGCGCGCGAGCGCGTCGGCAACGCGCTCGCGCCGCACGCGAAAGCCGGCGATGGCGCGCTCCGCCAGCAGGCGCATGGCATTGGCGAGCAGCTGCAGCGACTGCAACAAATTGTGAGCGACCAGCGGCAGCATCACGTTGAGCTGGAAATTGCCGCTCTGCCCGGCGATGGCGATGGCGGTGTCGTTGCCCATGACCTGGGCACACACCATGGCGACTGCCTCGGGGATCACCGGATTGACCTTGCCCGGCATGATCGAGGAGCCCGGCTGCAGGGCGGGCAACTCGATCTCGCCAAGGCCAGCCAGCGGACCGGAGTTCATCCAGCGCAGGTCGTTGGCGATCTTCATCAGGGCGACTGCGAGCGTACGCAGCTGGCCCGACAGCTCCACCGCGGCGTCCTGTGCAGCGATGCCCTCGAACAGGTTGTCCGCCTGGCGGAAGCGCAGGCCGGTGTGCCGGCGCAGGGCGGCGCACAGGCGCGGACCAAGGCGCGCGTCGGCATTGATGCCGGTGCCGATCGCCGTGCCGCCGATGGGAAGCCGCAGGAGGCGCTTGCTGCTGTCCTGCAGGCGTTCTCGCGCGGTGGCCAACTGCGCCGACCACCCGGACAGCTCCTGGCCAAAGGTCAGCGGCATGGCGTCCATCAGATGGGTGCGGCCGGTCTTGGCCACCCGCGCCAGCTCGCGCGCGCGGCGATCGATGGTACGGCGCAGCTGCAGCAGGGCCGGCAGAAGGTCCTCGTGCAGGCACAGGGCTGCGGATACCTGGATGGCCGAGGGAATCACGTCGTTGGACGACTGTCCCATGTTGACGTGGTCGTTGGGATGGACGGGGCGCGTCAGCGCCGCGCTGGCGAGGTGCGCGATCACCTCGTTGGCGTTCATGTTGCTCGACGTGCCCGAGCCGGTCTGGAACACGTCCACCGGAAACTGGTCGTCGTGTTCGCCCGCGGCCACGGCCAGCGCTGCTGCGCGGATGGCGCGTGCCTGATTCTTGCGCAGGTAACCGAGATCCGCGTTGGCCTCAGCCGCCGCCGCCTTGATCAGGCCCAGAGCGCGCAGGAAGGGGCGCGGCAGGCGCAGACCGGACACCGGGAAGTTTTCCACCGCACGCTGCGTCTGCGCGCCGTAGAGCGCATCGGCCGGAACCTTGAGTTCGCCCATGCTGTCGCGTTCGAGGCGGTAGGCGGCCATGGCGATCCTCCGCGGAAAGACGCGGGATTATACGCGGGACGTGCGCCGCCGTCGGCTGCGACCATGGTCCTGCTAAAATGCGCGACTTTCGCGCCGCGACCGTTCGGTCCGCACGGCGCGCCCTGGCCCCTCCTGCCCGCCCCTACCCGCCATGACCCACGCCCTGACCGCGATCTCGCCCCTCGACGGCCGCTATGCGGCGAAATGCGCCGCCCTGCGGCCGATCTTCAGCGAATTGGGCCTCATGCAGCGGCGCGTGCTGGTCGAAGTGCGCTGGCTGGCCGCGCTGGCAGACGCACCGGAGATTGCCGAGGTGCCGCCGCTGGGCGAGGCGGCACGCGCCGCTCTGGAGGCGGTGGCCGCGGGCTTCAGCGCCGCCGATGGGGAGCGCATCAAGGCGATCGAGGCCACGACCAACCACGACGTGAAGGCCGTCGAGTATTTCATCAAGGAGAAGATCGGACCCCACGCCGAACTGGGCCCGGCGCTCGAGTTCGTGCACTTCGCCTGCACAAGCGAGGACATCAACAACCTCGCCTACGCGCTCATGCTGCGCGACGCGCGCGACGGCGTACTGCTGCCGGCGCTGGACTCGATCATTGCCAGCCTGCGCGCGCTGGCACACGCGCAGGCAGCGCAGGCCATGCTCTCGCGCACGCACGGCCAGACTGCGTCACCCACGACCCTCGGCAAGGAAATCGCCAACGTGGTCGCGCGGCTGGAGCGCCAGCGCCGCCAGATCGCGGCGGTCGAACTCAGCGGCAAGATCAACGGCGCCGTGGGCAACTACAACGCCCACGTGGTCGCCTATCCGGAGGTGGACTGGCCGGCCTTCGCGTGCCGCTTCGTCGAAGGCCTGGGCCTGCCCTGGAACCCCTACACCACGCAGATCGAACCGCACGACTGCGTGGCCGAATTGGCCGACGCCGTACGGCGCGCCAATACGGTGCTGGTCGATCTGGCGCGCGATGTCTGGGGTTACATCTCGCTGGGCTACTTCCGCCAGAAACTCAAGGCGGGCGAAGTCGGCTCCTCGACCATGCCGCACAAGGTCAACCCGATCGATTTCGAAAATGCCGAAGGCAACCTCGGCCTGGCCAATGCGCTGTTCGGTCACTTCGCCGAGAAGCTGCCGATTTCGCGCTGGCAGCGCGACCTCACCGACTCGACCGTGCTGCGCGCCCTCGGCACGGCCTTCGGCCACACCCAGGTCGCCCTGGACTCGCTGGCCAAGGGCCTGGGCAAGCTGACGGTGGACGCCGCCCGCCTGGATGCGGATCTGGACGGCGCCTGGGAGGTGCTGGCCGAGGCCGTGCAGACGGTGATGCGGCGCTACGGACTGCCGCAGCCCTACGAACAGCTCAAGGCCCTGACCCGCGGCCAGGGCATAACGCGCGACTCCATGCGCGCCTTCATTGCCGGTCTGGACCTGCCAGCCGACGCCCGGGAGCGCCTGCTCGCCCTCACGCCCGCAGGCTACACCGGGCTGGCGCCGCGGCTCGCCGCGGACGTCTGACCGGCCCGCGCCGGAGTGGGGCTCCGGCGCGGATCGCTACGGCCGCTACGCCGCCTTCTTCAGCAGCCCTTCCGCTTCCAGCGCGCGTGCCACCGCGGGCCGCGCCGCCACGAGCTGCTGGAACGCCTGCAGATGCGGGAATGCCGTCAGGTCCAGGTCGACGAACTGCGCCCAGCGCGTCACCGTGAACAGGTAGGCATCCGCGACGGTGAAGTCATCGCCCAGCAGGTAGGGGTGCCGGGTCAGCGTCGCCTCGATCAGCGCGTAGCGACGGCGCAGATACTCCTTGCGTTCCTCGCGCGTGGCCTCCGGCGTGGCCGGGTTGAACAGCGGGCTATAGCTCTTGTGCAGCTCGGAGTTGATATAGCCCAGCGCCTCCTGCAGGCGGTAGCGCGCCAGGCTGCCATTGGCCGGTGCGAGAGCGGATGCAGGCCGAAGATCGGCCAGGTACTGCACGATCGCAGGTCCTTCGGTCAGCACGGCACCGTCGTCCAGCTGCAACGCCGGTACGTAGCCTTTCGGGTTGATCTGCCAGAAGTCCTTGCCGGACTCGGTGCGCTTGGCCTTGCCGTCGACCTTCTCGTAGGCGAGGTCCAGACCGGCTTCGAGGGCGACGATGCGTGGCGACAGCGAGCAGGCGCCGGGGGAGTAGTACAGCTTCATGGGTGGGGCTCCATATCGACAGGGGAGGAACGCTGGCGCGCAGCGCGGTGGTACACGACCGGCGCAGCAGCGTGGAGGTATTCTATGGCTATCTGGTAACTCATAGATACCACGTAATTGGGAGTTCATACGAAAATGTGGTATCCATCCGGTTACCGCAGGGGCGAATCCGCGCCTGCCCCCTCCGGAGACGTCCAGCCATGGGCCTGCCCCTGCGCAAGAGCAAAGTGGCCGCGCCGCCGCCCGCCTGCCCCTTGACCGAGTGCATGGGGTTGCTGCGCGGCGCCTGGGCGCCGAACGTCATCTGGCACCTGTCCGCCGGCCCGCGGCGCTTCGGTGAACTGCGCCACGACATTCCGCGCATCTCTGCGCGCGTCCTGAGCGCGCGCCTGCGCGAGCTGGAGGCCAAGGGCGTGGTGACGCGCGCCGTGCTGGCGACCTCGCCGCCTTCGGCGGAGTACGCGCTTACCGATCTGGGCGAGGAACTGGTGCCCGCCATCCACGCCATCGTCGAGGTCGGGCGCAAGCTCAAACAGAACCCGAAGACCCGCGGCAAGGCCGCCAGCCCGAGAGTCCGCACCTCATGAGACCTCCCCGCTCCCCGCCGGCCGTCCGGCGCGCGCCTGCCGCCGCGCGGCCGCCCATCGAAGTGCAGGCCACGCCCGCGGCCCGCCTGGGCATGAGCCCCGCGCAGTTCCTGCAGCGCTACTGGCAGAAGCACCCGCTGCTGATCCGCGGCGCGTTCGCCGGTTACACGCCGCCGCTTGCACCCGAGGACCTTGCAGGGCTGGCCTGCGAGGAAGGCGTGCTGGCGCGGCTGATCCAGCGCCGCCCGGCCCGCGGCGGCGGTGCGGAGCGCTGGCGGGTGCGCAGCGGCCCCTTTGCCGAGACGGACTTCACCTCGCTGCCCCCGCGCCTATGGACCCTGCTGGTGCAGGACGTGGACAAATGGGACGCCGATCTCGTGCCCCTGCTGCGCGCGTTCGATTTCCTGCCACGCTGGCGGGTGGACGACATCATGATCAGCTACGCCGCCGATGGCGGCGGCGTGGGCGCCCACGTCGACCAGTACGATGTGTTCCTGGTGCAGGGCCTCGGCCGCCGGCGCTGGCGCATCAGTACCGATCCCGCGGCGCCGAAGGACTTCCGCGACGATGTGGAGCTGAAGCTGCTGCGGCGTTTCGA
>DAOOVM010000028.1:0-19820 GCA_035370085.1 Rhodanobacteraceae bacterium
CGGGAGCACGCTCCGCGCGGAGCCGTTCGCTGGCGGAGCCCTGGCGCGGTTGCG
This sequence comes from Rhodanobacteraceae bacterium, assembly GCA_035370085.1. Taxonomy (GTDB): domain Bacteria; phylum Pseudomonadota; class Gammaproteobacteria; order Xanthomonadales; family Rhodanobacteraceae; genus Tahibacter. The sequence goes on from DAOOVM010000028.1 coordinate 55, forward strand.
CGTGCCGGCGACCATCCTCACCGCCGCCGACGATCCCATCATCCCCGTGACCGACTTCCACAGACTCACCCTTGCGCCTGACACCGAGCTGGACATCGCCTCCGCCGGGGGCCATTGCGCTTTCATCCGCGACCTCTCCCTGCGCAGTTGGACCGAGGACTACATCGCCGGGAAGCTGGCGCAAACTCTGCCGCGGGCCCATACGGGCGACGCAGGCGCGACCCAGAGTGCAACCGTAAGCAGCACTCAAGCCTGCCGTCGCCGCATCGTCGCCATTTCCTGGCGTGGCGACGACGCAGGCACGCTGGCGGCGCCTGCCGCGGCGTGCGCGAGCGCCTGCGCCGGAACGCATCCGCGACAAACTGCTGCAGGCGCGCGCGACGGCACGGTGCGGCAAGTCGGGCCGGACCCCGACTCAATTGCGCCCGGCCGATGGCGCGGCGAGCAGTGCCAGCACGGCGGCCATATCGGCGGCGCTGACCTCGCGCGAGGGCGCGGCCGGCTCGCGCTGCAGCGCGTAGTCGCTGGCCAGGCGCGGCGGATCGAAGCGCGTCTGCGGCGCATACAGCGGCGCCGGCACGCGGAAGCCGACGGCGGCCGGCCACGCGCGGTAGATCTCGCGATACAGCAGCACGGCCTCGAGCAGGGTGAGGTCGGCCCCGGGATGCAGGCCGTCCTCGGCCAGCCAGGCTCCCTGCGGCGCCGCCGCGCGTACCCGCAGCAGGGGCAGCGCGACCGGCACGTGACGCAGGCGCAGGCGGCGCGCCAGCGAGGCCTCCGCGCGCTGCAGGCGCTCGGCCACGCGCGCGTCGTCCTGGTAGGTGCCGAGCAGCAGCACGCTCGCTGCGTGCGCGCGCGCCAGGGCCGCCAGCGCCGCATGGGCGGCCTCTGACTGGCGCACGCGCGCGCCGTCGCGGTCACCGGCCAGCTCGCCGCCGCGCTCCTGCAGCACCAACCGATCGTAGTGCCCGCGTTCGACAACGGCGCGCGCGCTGCCGTCGGCCACGCGCTGCTGCAAGGTGGCACCGGCCTTCACCAGCATCTCGCTGTGCAGGCGCTGGCCGTTGGCGGCGGCCAGCGCGTCGAGCACGGCCGGCAGGTTGCCCGTGTAGACCAGGCTGTTGCCAATGAACAGCAGGCGCTGTTCCTGTGCTGCGCTGGCCACGGCAAGCGGGGCCAGGACGAGCACGGCGAGACCCAGGGCGAGACGGACAAGAGCGCAGCAGCGGCGGGAGAGAAGGGGCATGGGCGAGAGCCTGGGCAGTGCACGAGGATGGGACGAGGATGGCGATCCTGGCAGCGAGGACGCGCACGCGGGTGCGGGCGACGCAGGCGGCCCGCCTTCGACGGTGGTCGGGGCAGACCAGGGCCGCTGGCGCTGATGCAGATCAAGGTCCGCCGCGTCCCGGTGCGCGCAAGCTCCACCCACCACCACGCCGTCGGAGCCCGCCATGGAACAGCCCAGCCAACCCGCCTATGCGCCCTACCCCTTCGATGCCCGCGGCATCGCGCGCCGCTTCCGCCACTCCGCCATCTTCGGCGCACTGGGCGCGCTGCAGCCGGGCGAGGCGATGCGCTTCGTCAACGACCATGACCCGCTGCCGCTGCTGGACCAGCTGCGCGAACGCTATGGTGAACGCGTGGACATCCGCTATCTGCGGCGCGAACCCGGCGACATCATGATCGACTTCGTCGTGCGTCCCTAGCGCGGCCATGCCGGCCCCACCGAACCCCGGCGCGGGCGGACCGCGCGACCCGGCTGCGGCGCCGCTGGCGCCGCCCGACCTGGCCGTGGACGGCGCCCTGGTGGCGCGCGGCCTGGGCCTGGACACCGACACCTTCCGCGCGCTGATGCGCCAGGGGCGCATCGCCAGCCTGTGCGAACGCGGCGTCGGTGCCGATCTCGGGCGCTACCGCGTCAGCTTCTATTACGGCAAGCGCCGCCTGCGCCTCGTGCTCGACGACCGCGGCAACGTGCTGCAGACGCAGTGACGACGGCCACATGTGGCCGCATCGGCACTGGACCTCAGCGCGGCGCGTTCACCAGCGGCACGCCGAGGCCACGACCCGACACCGGCGCGAGACCGAGACCCATGCGCAGGCCCGTGCCGATGCGCGCGGCGTAGTCCTGCATCTGCGCCGCTGCTGCCGCGCCGAGCACCTCGGCCGTGGTGGCCGCCCACAGCGCCAGCCAGTGCTCGAAATGCTCGGCGCGCACCTGCGGCAGGGCGCGGTGCGCCGCCATGGGATTGCCGCGATAGCTTCCGGCGCGCAGCACCACCGAGGCCCAGAAGTCCGTCAGCAGGCGCTTGTGCGCGTCCCAGTCGTGCACCACCGGATTGAATACCGGACCGAGCACGGCATCGGCCTGCACGCGATCGTAGAAACGATCCACCAGCGCGGCGAGCGCGGCTTCGTCGAGGTGTTCGTGGCGGGACATGGCGGCAGGCGGCAGGGGAACGGCGGATCAGTGTGCCCATCGCGCCGATGCCGCTGCCTTGATCCGGATCAAGGCGCCGCAGCCGCCGTCATGGCGTGCCCAGGAAGCGCAGGCCAACGCCCGGCTCGGTGGCGATCCAGCGCGGCGCAGTCGGCGTGTCGCCGAGCTTCTGGCGCAACTTGGCCACGAGGATGCGCAGGTAGTGCGTGTCCTGCTGGTGGGTCGGTCCCCACACCTCGCGCAGGATCTGCGGCTGGGTCACGACGCGGCCGGCATGGCGCACGAGCAGGGCCAGCAGCAGGTATTCCTTGCGCGACAGTGCCAGCAGCTCGCCGCCCAGCCTGACCTCGCGCCGGGCCATGTCCACGCGCAGCACGCCATCGTCGAACAGCGGCGGCATCTCGCCGGGCGCGGCGCGGTCGCGCAGCAGGGCGCGGATGCGCGCCATCAGTTCCTGCACACCAAAGGGCTTGGTGACGTAGTCGTTCGCGCCGGCGTCGAAGGCGCGCACCTTTTCCGCCTCGCCGGCGCGCACGCTGAGCACGATCACCGGCACAGCCGACCACTGCCGCAACTCCTCCAGCACCGCGTGCCCGTCGCGGTCTGGCAGGCCCAGGTCGAGCACGACCAGGTCCGCGCCGCTGCCCGCCAGCGCGGCGAGACCGTCGCTTGCATTGGCGGCGAGCGCCACGCGGTAGCCCTGGGCGCGCAGGCTGATGTCGAGGAAGCGGCGGATCTGCGGCTCGTCGTCGATGACGAGGATGCGCGGGGCCGCGGCCGTCGCGGTGGCGGGAGCGCTCATGCGTCTATCGTACGCAAGTCCCGTGCGGCGGGCCGCCTAGGGCGGCAGCCGCCGCGGCAGGCGCAGGCGGATGGTGGTGCCGCGTCCGTCGGCCCCGGCGAGGGCCTCCACGCTGCCGCCGTGCGCGCCGATCATGCCCTGGCAGATGGCCAGGCCCAGGCCCGTGCCCGGCCCGCCGCGGTCGCCGCGTTCCACGCTGTAGAACATGTCGAAGATGCGCCGGCGCTCCGCCTCCGGGATGCCGGGGCCGCGGTCGGAGACGTCGATGCGCAGCGTGCCGTCGTCCAGCCGTTGCGCCTCAATGACGATGAGTTCGTCCGGCGGCGAGAAGCGCGCGGCGTTCTCGATGACGTTGAACAGGGCCTGCTCGATCAGCGCCGCGTGCACCCACACCGGACCCACGTCCGCTGCGATGTGCACCGCGAAGCGCGCTTCGGGGCGGTAGCGCTGCAGGCGCGTCACGGCGGAACCGATCAACTCGTCGACACCGATCCAGTCGCGGTGCAGGGTGAGTCCGCCGTGGCCGAGTCGGGTCATGTCGAGCAGGTTCTGGATGTAGCGGTCCAGGCGCTCGCCCTCGCCGCGGATGGTCTCCAGCAGGGCGTGGCGGTCGTCACGGCTGATCGCCTCGGCATAGCTCTCCAGACTGCCGGCGGCACCGATGATGGCTGCCAGCGGTGAGCGCAGGTCGTGCGACACCGACGACAGCAGCGCCGAGCGCAGGCGCTCGGTCTCGCCGCTGACGCGGGCGTCCTGCAGGTCGGCGACCAGACGCACGCGCTCCAGCGCCTGGGCGATCTCCTCGGCCATGGCCTCGGCCAGGCGGCGCTGCTCGGCGCCAAGCCGCGTCTGGCCCGGCGGGAAGCGCAGCCCGACCACGCCGACGGCGCCGGCCCGGGCCAGCAGGGGCAGGAACCACCAGTCGGCCGCGCCCATGGTGTCGGTGTAGCGCCCGGCGGGCTGCCCGCGCCGGCGCGCCCAGTCGGCGGCGGCACGGTCGCGGTCGCCGAGCGGATCGCCGGCGGCTGCCGTCGGCGTGTCCAGTTCCACCAGGGCATCGGCACCGAGGGCGCGGCGCAGCGCGCGCGTGCCGGCAGCCACCACCTGGCCCAGGTCAGCCGCGCCGGCCAGCGCCTGCGACAGGGCCTGCAGGGCCGTGGCGTGCACGTTGGCGGCCTGCAGCCCGAGCACCTGCGCGCGCAGGCGCGAGGCGAGCCGCCCGGCCACCAGAGCAGCGAGCAGGAACAGCACCACGGTGGTCACGCCCTGGCTGGCCTGGATGCGGAAGGTGAAGCGCGGTTCGATGAAGAAGAAGTTGTAACTGGCGAAGCACAGCGTCGCGGCCACCACCGCCGCGCTCATGCCGGTGCGCGCGGCGACCAGGACCACGGCGACGATGAACACCATGGACAGATCGTCCAGGCCGACCCAGCGCTCGGCCAGCGCGGCCACGAGCGTGGCGGCGGCAGCGGCCAGCACCGCCAGCGCCGCGTCGCCGCGGCTGAGCAGCCAGCCGGGCAGCGTGCGCGGCGCACGGCGGGAACGGGCGCGCGCTTCGGGCGTGCTGACGATGGTCAGTTCGTAATGCGCCCCGCGCTGGATCAGCCGCTGCGTCAGGGTGCGGTTGAACATGCGGGCGACGGGGCGCTCGCGCGTGCGTCCGATGACGATGGCCGAGGCGCCGCAGCGTGCGGCGTAGTCGAGCAGGGTGTCGACCACGCTGGCGCCGTGCAGCAGCTCGCTCTCGCCGCCGAGGCGGCGCGCCAGGGCGAAGGCGCGGTCGCGTTCCGCCTGTACGCCGGCAGCGGGCGTGCCGCCGGTTTCCACGCTGACCACGCTCCAGGGGGCGTCGCGGCGCTCGGCCAGGCGCCGCGCCACGCGCACCAGGTATTCCGACTGGCCGCGCCCGTCGATGGCCACGAGCACGCGCCGGCGCAGCGAGGCGCCGGGCAGACCGCGCGCCGCCTGGGCCTCGCGCAGGTCGCTGTCGACGCGGTCGGCGGCCACCTGTAGCGCCAACTCGCGCAGCGCGGCCAGGTTGGAAGGCGAGAAGAAGGCCTGCAGCGCCTGCGCCGCCTGCTCGGGCACGTAGACCTTGCCCTGCTGCAGGCGCTCGATCAGCTCGCGCGGCGGCAGGTCGACCAGGACGATGTCGCGCAAACGATCGAACACCACGTCGGGAACCGTCTCACCCACGCGCACGCCGGTGATGCGGTGGACGACGTCGTTCAGGCTTTCCAGGTGCTGGATGTTGATCGTGGTGTGCACGTCGATGCCGGCGTCGAGCAGCTCCAGCACGTCCTGCCAGCGGCGCTCGTGGCGGCTGCCGGGCACGTTGCGATGGGCGAGTTCGTCGACGATGGCGAGCGCGGGCCGACGCGCCAGCATCGCGTCGAGGTCGAACTCCTCCAGCACGCGCCCGGAGTACTCGATGCGCCGGCGCGGGATCTGCTCGAGCCCATCGAGCAGCGCCGCGGTCTCGGCGCGCCCGTGCGTCTCCACGATGCCGACGACGACGTCGACGCCGCGACGCCCGAGTTCGCGTGCGCGGCTGAGCATCGCATAGGTCTTGCCGACCCCGGGCGCGGCGCCGAGGAAGATCGTGAGCCGCCCGGGGCCTTCGCGACGCAATGCGCCGATGAGGGCGTCGGCCTGGGCCGAACGTGGATCGTTCATCGCTGCATTGTGCAACGATCAGCGTGCGCCGGCGTCGAGCGCGAGATTGAGCGCCAGCACATTGACCCGCGGCTGACCCAAGACGCCGAACTGCGGCCGCTCGATGTGGCGCTCGAGCAGCGCCGCCACCTCGCCCTCGGCGAGGCCGCGTGCCCTGGCGACGCGCCTGACCTGCAGCCGCGCCGCCGCCGGCGACAGGTGCGGATCGAGGCCGCTGGCCGACTCGGTCACGAGGTCGCCAGGCACCGACTCGCGGGCGACGCCCTCGCGCGCGGCGACTGCGGCGAGCGCGGCGTCGAGGCGCTGGCGCAGGTCCGGATTGCTGCGCGCCTGGTTGCTGCCGCTCGCCCGCATCGGGTCGTAGTTGGCCGCTGACGGCCGCGGCGAGAAGTAGCGCGCGTCGGTGAACGGCTGCGCGACGAGCGCGGAGCCGACAAGCTTGCCGCCCTGTTCGAGCAGGCTGCCGCTCGCGGCGTAGGGGAACAGCGCGCGGCCGAGTGCGGTACCGACGAGCGAGTAGAGGAAGCCATAGCCGACGAGCACGATGGCGGCGAGCACGAGCGCCGCGCGCCAGGAGGCGCGGTCGTCGAGGTGGTGGGGGACGTGGTTCACGGTCAGACTCCGATGGCGGCGAGCAGCAGGTCGATCGCCTTGATGCCGACGAAGGGCAGCAGCAGGCCGCCGACGCCGTAGACCAGCATGTTCCGGCGCAACAGCGCGACCGCGCTCGCGGGCTTGAAGCGCACGCCCTTGAGCGCGAGCGGGATGAGCGCAGGGATGATGAGCGCATTGAAGATCAGCGCCGACAGCACCGCGCTGTTCGGACTGGCCAGGCGCATGACATTGAGCGATGCCATCGACGGCAGCGCCGCGGCGAACATCGCCGGCAGGATGGCGAAGTACTTGGAGACGTCGTTGGCGAGCGAGAAGGTGGTCAGCGCGCCGCGCGTGATCAGCTGCTGCTTGCCGACCTCGACCACCGCGAGCAGCTTGGCCGGGTCGTTGTCGAGGTCGACCATGTTGCCGGCTTCCTTCGCCGCCTGCGTGCCCGAGTTCATTGCCACACCGACGTCGGCCTGGGCCAGCGCCGGCGCGTCGTTGGTGCCGTCACCGACCATGGCGATGAGGTGGCCGGCGGCCTGCTCGGCGCGGATTCGCGCGAGCTTGTCCTCGGGCGTGGCTTCGGCGATGAAGTCGTCGACGCCCGCCTCCGCGGCGATGGCCGCGGCGGTGAGCGGATTGTCGCCGGTGAGCATGACCGTGCGGATACCCATGGCGCGCAGGCGTGCGAAGCGTTCCTTGACGCCGTGCTTGACCACATCGGACAGCTCGACCACGCCGAGCACGTGCCGGCCGTCGGCGACGACGAGTGGCGTCGCGCCGCTGCGCGCGACCTGGGCGACGCGCGCGTCGAGCTCGGGTGAGACGGTGCCGCCCCGCGCGGCGACATGGCGCGCGATGGCGTCGCTCGCGCCCTTGCGGATCGAACGCGAGCCGATGTCGACGCCGGACATGCGCGTCTGTGCGCTGAACGCCACGAACGTCGCCTGCTCCGGGTGCTCGATGCGGCTGCGCTGTTCGCGCGCGAGCCGGACGATGGATTTCCCCTCCGGCGTCGGGTCGGCCAGCGACGCCAGGAGCGCGGCGTCGCGCAGTTGCTCGCGTTCGATGCCACCAAGCGGATGGAAAGCGGTGGCCTGGCGGTCGCCGTGCGTGATCGTGCCGGTCTTGTCCAGCAGCAGCACGTCGACGTCGCCGGCGATCTCGACCGCCTTGCCCGACTTGGCCAGCACGTTGGCCTTCAGCGCGCGGTTCATGCCGGCGATGCCGATCGCCGGCAGCAGACCGCCGATCGTGGTCGGGATGAGGCAGACGAGCAGAGCGACGAGCAGCAGCGGATCGAGCGTCATGCCGACGAAGCGGGCAAGAAAGGGCAGGCTGACGCACACGACGAGAAACGTCAGGGTCATCGCCGCGAGCAGGATCGTCAGCGCGATCTCGTTGGGCGTCTTCTGCCGGTTCGCGCCCTCGACCAGGGCGATCATGCGGTCGAGGAAGCTGCCGCCCGGCTCGGCGCTCACGCGCACGACGATCTCGTCCGAGAGCACCTTGGTGCCGCCGATCACGCCGCTGCGGTCGGTGCCGGCCTCGCGCAGCACCGGCGCGGATTCCCCGGTGACCGCGGCCTCGTTGATGGTGGCGACGCCGCGCTCGATCTCGCCGTCGGCGGGCACGAACTCGCCGGCGCAAACGACCACGCGGTCGCCCGCGCGCAGTTCGCTCGCAGGCACGCGCGTTTCCTGGCCGGTGTCGTCGAGGCGGCGGCCGACGAGGTCGCGCCGCGCGGCGCGCAGCGACGCCGCCTGGCCGCGCCCGCGCGCTTCGGCCATGGCTTCGGCGAAATTGGCGAAGAGGACGGTCACGAACAGGATGAGCGTCACCGCGATGCCGAACACCTTGTCGGTCGCCCAGGCAAAGGTGAACAGCGCGGCAAGCACGGTGCCGAGCAGCACGACCGCCATCACCGGGCTTCTGATCGCCTGGCGCGGCGCGAGCTTGCGAAAGGCGGCGGCGACCGCGGCGCGCAGTCCCGCGGCGCCGATCCCACTGGCCGGAAGGCGGCGCGCGGCGCCGAGATGGAGCGGAAGTTCGGTCACGGCGGTCTCCTCACGAGGCGGCGAGCGAGAGGTGCTCGGCCACCGGGCCGAGGACCAGCGCGGGCAGGAACTGCAGGACGGTCAGTATCACGATGACGGCGATCAGGGTGAGCGCGAAGGTCGGGGTTTCCACGTGCAGGCTGCCCGCGCTCTGCGGCACGAGCTTCTTGCGCGCCATCAGGCCGGCGATCGCCAGCGGCACGATCAGCGCCGGATAGCGGCCGAGGATCAGCACGAGCGTGCAGGACAGGTTCCACCAGTAGGTGTCGTCGCCGAGGCCCTCGAAGCCGGAGCCGTTGTTGGCGAACGCGGACACGTACTCGTAGAAGACCTGGCTCACGCCGTGGAAGCCGGGATTGGAGTTGCCCGTGAGCGAGGGCAGGCTGAGCGCGACCGCGGTGAATCCGAGCACAACGATCGGCTGCAGCAGGATCAACAGCGCGAGCAGGCGCACTTCGGCGGCTTCGATCTTGCGTCCGAACAGCGCGGGCGTACGGCCGGTCATGAGTCCGGCGAGGAATACCGCGAGCAGCAGGTAGACGAGGAACTGCATGAGGCCGCAGCCGACGCCGCCCCAGATCGCGTTGACGAGCATGTCGACAATGGCGACTGCGCCGGTCAGCGGCGCGAGCGAGTCGTGCATCGCATCGACCGAACCGTTGCTCGTCTGCGTGGTCAGGGTCGCCCACAGCGCCGAGGCGTCGGCACCGAAGCGTGCCTCCTTGCCTTCCATGAGGGCGATGTCGTGCGCGCTTGCCGAATGGCCTTCCGACCAGACGCCGAGCCCGCTGGAAATGACCGACATCAGCAGCATGCAGCCGAAGACAAGCAGCGCAAGGCGGCGCCGCCGCACGAGGCCACCGGCCATGACCGTCACCGCGACGGGCACGAGGAGGATCGCGAGTGACTCGAGGAAGTTCGAGAACGGCGTCGGATTCTCCAGCGCCACCGCGCTGTTCGGCCCGTACCAGCCGCCGCCGTTGGTACCCAGCTGCTTGATTGCGACCATGGGCGCGACCGGGCCGAGCGGGATGTGCTGCTGTTTGAGGTCGACCGTCGTGTCGACGGGCGCGACCGTAGGGCCGCGTGCGAGCGTTGCCGGCACGCCCTGCGAGGTCAGCAGCACCGACCAGAGCAGGCACAGCGGCAGCATGAAGCGCAGCGTGGCGCGCGTAAGGTCGACCCAGTAGTTGCCGAGGTCGCGCTCGGGCGGAGCGGCCGGTAGCGGCATCTGCTGCGCCGCCGCGCGCACAGCCTGCGAATCGCGGCCGCCGAACAGGCCGCGCAAGGTCGCAACGACCATCGCGAGGCCCATCATCGGCGTGATCACCTGCAGGCCGACGATGCCGACCATCTGCGACAAGTACGACAGCTGCGCCTGGCCCGAGTAGTGCTGCTGGTTCGTGTTGGTGAGGAAGGACACCATCGTGTGCAGCGCGAGGTCCCAGCGCATGTTCGGCGCGGCGTCCGGGTTGAGGGGCAGCCACGCCTGGGTCATGAACTGCAGCCAGACCAGCGCCCCCAGCACGACGTTGCTGGCGACGAAGGCGAGCGCGTAGCCCTTCCACGACATGCCGCGGCGCGGGTCGGTGCCAAGCGCACGGTAGATCAGCCGCTCGAGCGGGCCGAACAGGGCGTCGAGGCGCAAGGCGTCGCCCCGCATCACACGCGCCAGGTACACGCCGAGCGGCCCGCCGAGGACGATCGCCGCGGTGAACACGAGGACGATTTCGATCATGGCACTGGGTCCCTGTGGCGGAACGTTGTGGTGCTAGGTCGTGGCACTCAGAAGTCCTCCGGGCGCAGTACGACGTAGAGCAGGTAGATGAAGCTCAGGATGACCAGCACGCTGCAGACGACGATCAACCAGACGGGCATGTTGGATATCTCCTCAGAAGGTGGCTTGCAGGGCGGCTTCCACGCGCGAACCGGCGGAGTCGTCGCCGAAGATCGCCTTGGCTTCGCGCTCGGTCGCATGGCCGGACAGGCGAAGCTCAAGGGGCGCGTGGAGCGCCTAGATCGCGCTGAGCTGCGCGTGCGTGTAGCCACTGCGGGCGACGGCGTCACGGCTCAGGAAGTAGTGCGACAGCATCGCCTCGAGGCGAAACCGGTCGTTCAGCGGGAAGCGCGCACCGACCTGGGCGTAGAGGCCGCTGTGATCGTGGCCGAGTGCCTGGTTGGACCAGCCGGCGGACAGCCAGCAGCGGCTGCGCCAGGTCAGTGTTCCGTTCAATTCGGTCCAGTCGAGATCGACCGACGTGCGCGGGTAGGCGTAGCGCAGCAGGTTGACGTCGACGGCCCAGTCGTCGGAGAGGGGCTTGCTCCAGCCGAGTGTCATATCCAGTTCGATGCCTGCGTCGAGCTCAGGGGCGAAGCGGATGCTTGATCCCCACGCGGACGCATAGAGGCCGCGGTCGCCGGACAGCCTGAAGCCGACCTGCAGGGCGGGGGCGCCCTGCGATTGCGTGCTGCCGCGCCAGACGTAGTCCGTGGTCAGGGTGGCGTTGCCGTCCAGGGAGGCGGCCGGTGTTGCGGCGGCTAGAAGCGCCAGGACGGCGCCGAAGCGCAGTTGGGTGCCGGTGGCGGGCATGCTCGGGGCGATGCGGCGGGCCGGAATGGCCACGGGCACAGATTGCGGCGCGGGCGCGTAAAGACGCCATGCCACCGCGGCCGACGCGGCGTAAATTCAGCGTAAATCCGTCGGCCGATGCGTGCGGCCGCCGGACGCGGACTCAGTCCGCGCTCACCGTGCGCCCGCGCGCCCACTCGCGCAGGCTTTCCACCTGTTCGGCCATCAGCACCGACAGCGGACGCGTGGCGGCGAGCTCCTGCCGTACGTGGGCCTGGTCGAGTGGACGCTGCGCTGCGGCCGCCGCATACAGCGCGGCGACGATGGCCTGTTCGATTTCCGCGCCGGAGAAGCCGGCGCTGGCCGCCGCCAGGGCCGGCAGGTCGAAGGCATCGAGCTTCTGGCTGCGCTTGGCCAGGTGCAGGCGGAAGATCTCCGCGCGCGCCGCCTCCACCGGCAGGTCGACGAAGAAGATTTCGTCGAAGCGGCCCTTGCGCAGCAGTTCCGCCGGCAGGTCCTGCACCTGGTTGGCGGTGGCGACGAGGAACACGTTGGCGCGGCGTTCGGCCATCCAGGTGAGCAGGTAGCCCAGCACCCGGCGCGACACGCCGTCGTCGCTGCTGCCCTGGGCCAGGCCCTTCTCGATCTCGTCCACCCAGAGCACACAGGGCGCCAGCAGCTCTGCATTCCCCAGCGCGGCGCGCAGGTTGCGCTCGGTCTCGCCGTGGAACTTGTTGTAGAGCGAGCCGAAGTCCAGGCGCGCCAGCGGCACGCCCAGACCGCCGGCGATGGCCTTGGCGGCCAGGCTCTTGCCGCAGCCCTGCACGCCCAGCAGCAGCACACCCTTGGGCGGATCCAGCGGCACCGGCGTCTTCGCGCCGAGGAAGGCGCCGCGGCGCTGGGCGATCCAGGTCTTCAGGCGCGCCAGGCCGGCCACGTCGCCGAACTGCGCAGTGTCGTACTCGAAGTGCAGCAGGCCGTCGCGGTTGAGCAGCTCGAACTTGGCCTTGGCCAGCTCGGGCAGGTCGCTGGCGCCGAGCGCGCCGTCGCGCCAGATGAGCTGGCGCGCGATCTGCCGCGCGTCGGCCAGCGACAGACCGAGCAGGTTGCGCACGATGGTGCGGGCCGCCTCGGCGTCCACCTCCACGCGCCGGCCGGTCTCGCGCGAGTAGGCGAAGGCCTCGGCGCGCAGCATGTCGGCGATGGCCTTGAGGTCGGGCAGGCTCGGCTTGTAGTGGGTGGCGTAGGGAACCAGTTCCTCCGGCAGTTCCACCTTGGGTGCGATCAGCACCAGGGTGTGCGCCTCGCTGTCGTGGCGCTGCACGATTTCGCGCATGAGGCGCAGCACCATCGGGTAGCGCAGGTAGGGATTGAAATCCAGCAGCAGGTAGATACTGCGCTGGCTGCTTTGACGGATGGCCTGCAGGGTGTAGGAGGCATCGGGCGCGATGCCCGGATCCTCGTCCTCGTCCATGTCCAGGCGCTTGAGGCCCTCGGTGATGCTCCAGCGGTAGAGCGGGCGCAGCACCTGCGCATTGGCGTGGCGGAAGCTTTCCAGCACGCGCGCCTCCTCGGCCGACTCGATGACGATCAGCGGGGTGGCGGCGCGCAGCAGGGTGATCAGGTCGTCGTGGGAGGCCATGCGGACGGTACGTGGGGCGGGGCGCGCCATGGCGGGCGCGGGCGCGCCGCGCAGGCGGTGCGCAAGCCTAGCAAAAAGGCGGGGCGCGCCGGCCTGCGGCATAATTCCGCCCTTGCCGCCGCCGCGGCCATGACTGCGGCGTGTGGCGGCGCCCCTCCCTGCCTTCCGGTTCCCGCATGAAAGAGATCGTCCAGCTGCACCTGTCCGGCCGCCTCGACGAGGCCGCCGCCGCCTACCGCGAGCTGCTCTCGCGAGAACCCGGCAACGTCGACGGCCTGCGCCTGTACGCCGTGCTGCAGCGCCAGCGCGGCGAGCTGGCCGAGGCGACACGCCTGCTGGAGACCGCCCGCACCGTGGCGCCGCAACGCGGCGACCTCGTGCTGGAGCTGGCCGGGGTGCGCTTCCTGGAACAGGACTACGCCGGCGCAGCCGCGCAGGCGCAGGCCGCCCTGGTGCTCGATCCCAACCTGGGCGGCGCGCATTCGCTGCTGGGCCAGCTGGACCTGATGCACGGGCGCCTGGCCGAGGCCGAGACGCGCTTCCGCACCGCCCTGCGCGCGGACGAGAACGACCCCACCGCACTGACCGGCCTGGGCCACGTGTTCCTGGAGCGCGAAGACGGCGAGAGCGCGCTGCGCTACCTGACGCGCGCCGCCGAACTCAATCCGCACGAGGGCCTGATCCAGTTCGCCCTGGGCCGCGCCTTCCGCGCCCACGGCAATGCCGCCTTCGCCGAGCAGGCCCTGGGCAACGCCCTGCGCCTGCGTCCCGAGCTGCACGGCGCGCGCCTGCTGCTGGGCCAGGTGCTGGTGGAGCAGGGCCGTGCCGCCGAGGCCGAGGCGCAGTTCGCCGTGCTGGGCGAAGCGCCGGCCTGGCGCCGCGCCGCGCTGGCCGGACTGGGCGACGCCGCGCGCAGCCAGGGCCGTCTGGAAATGGCCATGCAGCGCTACCGCGAATCGCTCGCCGTCGATGCGCAGCAGCCGCTGGTGCTGCAGGCGCTGGCCTGGTGCCTGCTGCAGCGCGGCGACGCCGATGCCGCGGTGGCGCTGTACACGGACCACCTGGCGGCGCATCCCGGCGACCGCGTGATCCTCGCCGCCCTGGCCGAACTGCAGATGGGCCTGGGCCGCGCCGAGACGGCGCAGGAGCTGTGGCACGAGCTGATCGCGCGCCATCCCGACGATGCGCTGGCGGCACTGCGCCTGGCCCTGCTGTGCGAGCGCAACGGCGAGTACGCCGACGCCATGAGCTACGTGCAGCGCGCGGCGCAACAGTTCCCGCGCGACCCGGAGCTGGCCTTCATCCGCATCCGCACCGCCCTGCGCGAGGGCGACCGCGCGCGTGCCCTGGAACTGCTGGAGGCGCTGCGCGGCTTCCGCCTCGATGCCGGCCAGGCGCGCCTGGCCTCGCACTACCGCGGCCTGGTGCACGACCAGGTGGGCGAGGTCGCGCAGGCCGTGGCCTACTGGTGCGATTCGCACCGCGACCTGCCGGCGCAGGTGCACGCGCAGGAGGCGCTGCCGGCGGAGTTCGCCGCACAGGTCGCCGCGGTGCAGGCGCTGGCGGCGCCCGAGGGCCGCGCGCCGGTGTTCCTGCTCGGCCTGCCCGGCAGCGAAGTGGAGCGCATCGCTGCGCTGCTGATGGAGCAGGACGGTGTGCAGGTGCTGCGCGACCGCAGCATGATGCCGCTGCGCCAGGACGACTTCGCCGCCCCCGATTTCGCCGCCTACGCCGCGGGTCTGCCGGCCGAGGATGCCGCCGCGCGGCGCGCGCGCTACCTGGCCGAGCGCCGCCGTCTCGGCGGCGACGAGGCGACGGCGTCGGTGGACTGGCTGCTGCGCTGGGACGCGCGCTTCCTGCCGCTGCTGCGCGCGGCCTTTCCCGACGCCACCCTCATCGTGGCCGAGCGCGATCCGCGCGACACCTTGCTGACCTGGCTGGCCTACGGCTGGATGCCGGGCTTTCCGCTGCCCGATCCGGCTGCCGGGGCGGCGTGGTTGCAACGCGCCCGCGCGCACCTCGCCGCACTCGACGACGGCGGCCTGAAGGTGGTGCGCGTGGACGTGGACGCCGTGCTGGCCGATCCGGTCGGCGCCGGTCAGGCGCTCGCCGCGGCCGTGGGTCTGCCGGCCCTGGCGCCGGGGCGACCGCACCTCGGCCTCGGCGGCCTGGGTCTGGGCCTGCCGCGCGGGCGCTGGCGCGCCTACGAGGACGAGCTGGCGGCGGCGTTCGCCGCGCTGCGCGGCTAGTCCGCGCGACGCTGCCCGCGCCGGGCCGGCGCGGGGCGGTTCAGCCCGGCAGGAAGAGCAGCAGGGCCGCGCCCAGGGCGATGCGGTACCAGGCGAACACGTCGTAGCGGTGGGTGCGGATGTAGCCCAGCAGCCACTTCACCACGACGAAGGCCACCAGCGTGGACACGGCGAAGGCCACACCCAGCGCGCTCCAGCTCTCCACCGCGGCGTCGCCGCCCCTGAGCGTCTTCAGCAGCTCGTAGCCGCTGGCGGCGAACATGGTCGGGATGCCCACCAGGAAGGCGAATTCGGTCGCCGCGGCGCGATCGTTGGTGCCGGCCAGCAGGGCCACGAAGATGGTCGCCGCCGAGCGCGAGGTGCCGGGGAACACGCCGGCCAGCACCTGGAACAGACCCACCAGCACCGCCACGGTCCAGGTCACCTGGGCGCTCGGCGGGCGTCTTGCCGCCAGCCATTCGGCCGCCAGCATCCACACGCCGCCCAGCACCAGGGCCCAGGCCACCGGCGTGATGCGCTCGGGCAGCTTGAAGCCGAGCTTGCTCACGGTCAGGCCGAGCGCCGCGGTGATGAGGAAGGCCAGCACCAGCTTGGCGGCGTAGTCGCGCTGCGCCGGCTCGTGCAGCGTGGTGGCCAGCCGCCACAGGCGCTCGCGGTAGATCAGGCACACGGCAAGGATGGCACCGGCCTGGATGGCGATGTTGAACAGGTCCGAGCGCGCGCCCAGCCAGTGCTCGGCGATCAGCAGGTGCCCGGTGCTGGAGATCGGCAGGAATTCGGTGACGCCCTCGATCACTCCCAACAGCACGGCACTGAGCAGGTCGGACACGGGCGGTTCCCTCGGGCAATGGCGATGGCGCCGCGGCCTGCGGCAAAGGGCGGCAAGGATACGCGAGCGGCGCCGGCCCGCCGCACCGGGCCGGCGCGACCGGCCGGCCGATGCTGCGTCCGCACAAGATCGCGCCATGTCGGTGCATGTGCTCTGAATTTGCGCTTCAGAATGGTGCATTCACCCCGTCGCGGCGCAGCGGGTGTTTCGCAAGCCACTGATAGGAAGGTTTTTTTTCCTTGGCACGGCACTTGATAGGAGAAAGCCACCTTCATCCTCCGCAAGGAAATCCGATGTCCGTCGACAAGGTTCTCAAGCTGATCCAGGACGAGTCCGTCGAGTTCGTGGACCTGCGCTTCGCCGACATGCGCGGCGTGCAGCACCACGTGACCTTCCCCGCCCACGCCATCGACGCCGGCACCTTCGAGGACGGCAAGATGTTCGACGGCTCCTCCATCGCCGGCTGGAAGGGCATCAACGAGTCCGACATGGTGCTGCTGCCGGACGCCGACACCGCCTTCATCGACCCCTTCTTCGCGCACAAGACTCTGGCCGTGGTGTGCGACGTGCTGGAACCCAGCACCATGCAGGCCTACTCGCGCGACCCGCGTTCCATCGCCAAGCGTGCCGAGGCCTTCCTCAAATCCACCGGCCTGGCCGACACCGCCTTCTTCGGCCCCGAACCCGAGTTCTTCATCTTTGACTCGGTGCGCTGGCAGAACGACATGGGCAAGGTGTTCTACGAGATCGAGTCCGGCGAGGCGGCCTGGTCGTCGAAGTACCGCTACGAGGAAGGCAACTCGGGCTACCGTCCGGGCGTGAAGGGCGGCTACTTCCCGCTGCCGCCGGTGGATTCCTTCCAGGACCTGCGCGGCGAGATGTGCCAGGTGCTGGAGCAGCTCGGCCAGCACGTGGAAGTGCACCACCACGAGGTGGCCAACGCCGGCCAGTGCGAGATCGGCACGCGCTTCAACACCCTGGTGAAGAAGGCCGACGAGCTCGCCACGCTGAAGTACGTGATCCGCAACGTGGCGCACCGCAACGGCAAGACCGTCACCTTCATGCCCAAGCCCATCGTCGGCGACAACGGCAGCGGCATGCACGTGCACCAGTCCCTGGCCAAGGGCGGTCAGAACCTGTTTTCGGGCGACCTCTACGGCGGCCTGTCGCAGACCGCGCTGTACTACATCGGCGGCATCTTCAAGCACGCGCGCGCCATCAACGCCTTCACCAACTCCACCACCAACAGCTACAAGCGCCTGGTGCCGGGCTACGAGGCTCCGGTGATGCTGGCCTACTCGGCGCGCAACCGCTCGGCGAGCTGCCGCATTCCCTTCGTCACCAACCCCAAGGCGCGCCGCATCGAGATCCGCTTCCCCGATCCGATGCAGTCGGGCTACCTGTCCTTCGCCGTGCTGATGATGGCCGGCCTCGATGGCATCCTGAACAAGATCGATCCGGGCGCGCCCATGGACAAGGACCTGTACGACCTGCCGCCGGAGGAGGAGAAGAACATTCCCACCGTGTGCCACAGCCTCGACCAGGCCCTGGCCGCGCTGGACAAGGACCGCGACTTCCTCAAGGCCGGCGGCGTGTTCAACGACGACTTCATCGATGCCTACATCGAGCTGAAGATGCAGGAGGTGACCAAGTTCCGCGCCTCCACGCATCCGCTCGAGTACCAGATGTACTACGCGATCTGACGCCGTCACGGCGGTGCAAGGCCCCTCTCCCGGCGGGAGAGGGGTTGGGGTGAGGGTCCGGTTGTCGCGGAGCGCATGGAGCACAGGGCGTCATGCCTGGCGGTGGATCACCGCAGTGTTCCATCGACGCGCTCCGCCGGAACCCTCATCCGGCCCGACGGGCCACCTTCTCCCGGAGGGAGAAGGATGAGCGACAACAAGGGCGAACCCGGCGCAGCCGGGGTTCTTCGCCGCCACCGTTTCCGTCCGGATGCGGTGTTGGGGACAAGTGGATGTCTGCACGATGTCGCCGCGGAGCGGTGACCGGTCGGAGGGGGCGTTCGTCTCGAACGCAGGCCGCGGAGGCGGCCACCAAGGGGCGGCACAGCCTCGCAGCACCCCGGAGCGGAATCGGCTGGGACGCCACGCACGCCGCGCAGCGTGCGCTCCCTTTCGCCTTGACTCCCTCGACCCGGAGACTGCCATGTCCTCATACCTCCCTGCCGCTTCCTTGCGCCTTCTTTCCGGCCTCGTTGCCCTCGGCCTCGCCACTGCCGCCGCGGCACAGACCGCGTCGCGCTGGAGCGTTTCCGGCAATCTCGCCGGCACCAGCGATTACCTGTTCCGCGGCCTGTCGCAGACCAGCCAGGACCCCGCCATGCAGGGCGGCCTGGAAGCCGCCCACGCCAGCGGCGCCTACCTCGGCGCCTGGGCCAGCAACGTAAGCTGGCTGTCCGACCTGTCCAGCGCGGCCGCGCCCGTGTCCAACAGCCTGGAAGTGGATGCCTACGCCGGCTGGCGCGGCAACCTCGGCGACGCGCTGAAATTCGATGCCGGCCTCTACACCTACTACTACCCCGGCGACTACCCGGGCGGCTTCACCAAGCCCAACACGACCGAGCTGTATGTCGGCCTGGGCTGGGGACCGGCGACGCTGAAGTACTCCTACGCGCTCACCGACACCTTCGGCTTCAACCACTCCGACGGCAGCGACTACCTGGATCTGTCCGTCAACTGGGAGTTCTCGCCCGGCTGGACGCTCAACGGCCATGCCGGCCACCAGCGCATCCGCCGCAGCAGCGCGGCCGACTACAGCGACTGGAAGCTCGGCCTCACCCGCGCCTTCGACGGCGGCTGGTCGCTCGCTCTGGCCTACAGCGACAGCAACGCCGATCGCGGTGTGTACACCAATCCGGGCGGCGACTACCTCGGCCGCAGCACCGGCGTCCTCACCCTCACCAAGACTTTCTGACCCAAGGAGCGCCGCCGTGAAATTCATCATCGCCATCATCCGGCCGTTCAAGCTCGACGAGGTGCGCGACGCGCTCGCCCAGGCGGGCGTGACCGGCCTCACCGTGACCGAAGTGAAGGGCTATGGACGCCAGAAGGGCCACACCGAGCTCTATCGCGGGGCCGAGTACGTCGTCGACTTCGTGCCGAAGATCAAGCTCGAGGCCGCCGTGCCCGACGCGCGCGTGGACGTGATCGTGGACGCGATCAGCGAAGCGGCGCGGACCGACAAGGTGGGCGACGGCAAGATCTTCGTCCTCG
Source organism: Rhodanobacteraceae bacterium (assembly GCA_035370085.1). GTDB lineage: Bacteria > Pseudomonadota > Gammaproteobacteria > Xanthomonadales > Rhodanobacteraceae > Tahibacter. The sequence continues at coordinate 19,152 of DAOOVM010000028.1, forward strand.
ACCTCGTGCAGGCCACGCGCATCCGCACCGGCGAAACCGGCGACGACGCCCTCTAGACCCTTCGCGAGGAACGACCATGACCGCAATGACTTCCGTTCGCGAGAGCGCCCCGCGTCTCGCCGTCGCCAGCCTTCCCCTGCTGACGCTGTTCGCCACCGCCGTACTGGCGCAGGACGCGGCGCCCGCCGCCGCCGCCGCAGCGGCGGCCGTCGCCCCCACCGTGGACAAGGGCGACGTCGCCTGGATGCTCGTCTCCACCCTGCTCGTCACCCTGATGGCCGTGCCCGGACTGGCCCTGTTCTACGGCGGCCTGGTGCGCGCCAAGAACATGCTCTCGGTGCTGATGCAGGTGCTGGTGGTGTTCTCGCTGATCCTGGTGCTGTGGGCCGCGTACGGCTACAGCCTGGCCTTCGTCGGCGGCAATGCCGTGATCGGCAGCCTGGACAAGCTGTTCCTCGCCGGCGTGACCCGGGACAGCCTCGCCGACACCTTCACCGCCACGGTGAAACTGCCGGAGTACGTGTTCGTGGCCTTCCAGGCCACCTTCGCCGCCATCACCTGCGCGCTCATCGTCGGCTCCTTCGCCGAGCGCGTGAAGTTCTCCGCGGTGCTGCTGTTCTCGGTGCTCTGGTTCAGCTTCTGCTACCTGCCCATCGCGCACATGGTGTG
>DAOOVM010000029.1:0-19185 GCA_035370085.1 Rhodanobacteraceae bacterium
ACGCCGTCGAGTACTTCGTCAGCTACTACGACTACTACCAGCCCGAGGCCTACATTGCGGCCACCGACACCTACATCGAGAAGGACTCCTCGATCAACGAGCACATCGAGCAGATGCGCCTGTCGGCCACCAAGGCGCTGCTGTCGCGACCGGACGCGCTGATCGTGGCCACGGTGTCGGCCATCTACGGCCTCGGCGATCCCGAGGATTACCTGAAGATGCGCCTGCACCTGATGCGCGGCGAGCACACCGACCAGCGCAGCCTGATCCGCCATCTGACCGAGCTGCAGTACACGCGCGGCGACATGGAACTGCGCCGGGGCACCTATCGGGTGCGCGGCGAGACCATCGACGTGTTCCCGGCCGAGAGCGAAGTGGAGGCACTGCGCATCGAGCTGTTCGATGGCGACATCGAAACCCTGTCGCTTTTCGATCCGCTCACCGGGCATGTGCTGCGCAAGGTGCCGCGCTACACCGTCTACCCCAAGACCCACTACGCCACCACGCGCGAGCGCGTGCTGCACGCCGTGGAGACCATCAAGGCGGAGCTGTCCGAACGCCTGGAACAGCTGTACCGTGCGAACAAGCTGGTGGAGGCGCAACGCCTGCAGCAGCGCACTCAATTCGACCTGGAGATGATGGCCGAGATCGGCTATTGCCAGGGCATCGAGAACTACTCGCGTCACCTCACCGGCCGTGGCGCGGGCGAACCGCCGCCGACCCTGTTCGACTACCTGCCGCCGGACGCGCTGCTGGTGGTGGACGAGTCGCACGTGACCGTGCCGCAGCTCGGCGCCATGTACAAGGGCGACCGCTCGCGCAAGGAGACCCTGGTGGAGTTCGGCTTTCGCCTGCCCTCCGCCCTCGACAACCGCCCGCTCAAGTTCGACGAATGGGAGCGGCGTGCGCCGCGCACGATCTTCGTTTCGGCCACGCCGGCACGCTACGAGATGGAGCATTCCGTCGGCAACGTGGTCGAGCTGGTCGTGCGCCCGACCGGGCTGATCGACCCCGAAGTCGAGGTGCGCCCGGTGCGTACCCAGGTGGACGACCTGCTGGGCGAGATCCGTCTGCGCGTGGCGGACGGCGACCGTGTCCTGGTCACGACCCTGACCAAGCGCATGGCGGAAAACCTGACCGAATACCTCGACGAGCACGGCGTACGCGTGCGCTACCTACACGCCGACATCGAGACCGTGGAGCGCGTGGAGATCATCCGCGACCTGCGCCTGGGCAAGTTCGACGTCCTGGTCGGCATCAACCTGCTGCGCGAAGGGCTGGACATGCCCGAGGTGTCGCTGGTGGCCATCCTCGATGCCGACAAGGAGGGGTACCTGCGCTCGACCCCGTCCCTGATTCAGACCATCGGTCGCGCCGCGCGCAACCTGCGCGGCAAGGCGATCCTCTACGCCGACCGCGTCACCACCGCGATGCGCGCCGCCATGGACGAAACCGACCGCCGCCGGCGCAAGCAGGTGGAGTACAACACCGCGCAAGGCATCACACCGAGGTCGGTGGTGAAGAAGATCACCGACATCATGGAGGGGGCGCGCAGCGACGCCGAAGCCGAGAAGACCGCGCGTGGCCGCGGACGCGGCGGCGAGCGCAGGGTGGCCGAGGTGGCTGTGGACTACCGCACCCTGGCGCCGGAGCAGCTTGCGGCGCGCATCCGCAAGCTGGAGGCGCAGATGTACAAGCACGCGCAGGAGCTGGAATTCGAGGACGCCGCGCGCCTGCGCGACGAGATCCATCGTATCCGCGAACTCGGCCTCATCGGCGGTTGAATCGCCGCATGGCCTCAGCGCTGCAGCAGTCCACGTTCCACCAGCACCTTGGCCAGGGTGCGCGTGTAGGCCGCCTTGTCGCGGTAGTCGATGTGCGAATCGTCGGGCAGCGGCGTGTTCGCCAGTTCGGGCACCGCATTGGCGGAGACCACCGGTGCCGGGCTGGCCGCGGCGAAGCGGTCCCAGTACTCGGCGCGAGGGTACAGGCGATCGTTGATCGTGCGGGTGAGGCCCGAGGTGGGGCTCTCGTAGAAAATGACCTCGCCGCCGCGCGCCTGGATCGCGCGAACCCACTCGAACACCGGTGCGATATCGGCGAGCCAGTGTTCCGGCTCGCGATGCGGCATGCGCGCGATATTGCCTTCCACCGTTTCGGCGAAGTGCTTCTTGGTCGCCGCGGGATCGGTCTTGGTGTAGTCGATGTCGCCGCTGCGGTTGGCGTAGTAGGTCACGTAGTTGCGGAACGGCGCGCCGCCGGCGAAGGCGCGCTTCAGCGCCGCGAGCGCGCCGAAGTCCGGGTTGGCGATCAAGGCGTGGCGCTGCCATAGGGTCAGCACGCGGCGGTGCAGGTTCCAGCTCGGCGTCCAGCGCCGATGGAAGTAGTCGACCCACGGTTGCTGCAGGTCGAAATAGTCGCGCAGCAGGCCGTTGCTCTCGACGTCACAGAGCACCACGCCGCGGAACTCGGCATCGTGCGCCAGGTCGCGCAGCACCGCCAGCGGGTACAGCCCGTTCACCGCCAGCATGACCGGCCGGTAGCGCGGCAGCTGCTGGCGCAGCACGCCGGTGTCCACGCCGTATTCCATGCGCGAGGCGCCCAGCAGCACCAGCGGTCGGGGCGCGTCGCCATAGACGCGTGCGCGCTGCTGCGACCAGAGTTGGGTCGAATCCAGCACGGTCGGCAGGTAGCCGCGCAGGCGCCAATGGCGCTCCACCGCCGCCAGCCCCGTCCCGGCCAGCAGCAGTGCCAGCACCCAGGCGGCGAGCCAGCCGCGGGTGTCAGAACTGGAAATAGATGAAGGCATGGTTGTCGCCCGGTGAGAGCACGATCAGCAGCAGCATGATGCCGAGCATCGCGCCCAGCAGCGGTCGCGGCCAGCGCGGCAGCCAGTCGCGCGCTTCGCGACCGCGGCACAACACCTGGACGCCAACCAGCGCGGCGAACAGGACGGTTGCCACGCGCTGCTCGAACCCCGTGCCCGTGAGACTGGACAGGACGGCAGCCGGCTGGACGAGCTTCGCCGTCAAGGTCCAGGCCGTGGCGAAATCGTGGGCACGGAACCAGACCCAGGCGTACATCACACCCAGTAGCACCAGGGCAGCGTAGGCGGCGCGCAGGCCGCGCGCGGCGGCTCCATGCGATGCTGCGACAGCGGTGCCAACGCGATCGCGCCCCCAGCGCTCCAGGGCCAAGTAGAGGCCGTGCAGCCCGCCCCAGGCGACAAAGGTCCAGGCGGCTCCGTGCCACAGGCCGCCGATCAGCATGGTCAGCAGCAGGTTGAGGTAGGTGCGCGCGGTGCCGCGCCGGTTGCCCCCGAGGGCGATGTAGAGGTAGTCGCGCAGCCAGCTGGACAGCGAGACGTGCCAGCGTCGCCAGAAGTCGGAGAAGCTCGTCGCGGCATAGGGCTGGCGAAAGTTGAGCGGCAGGACGAACCCCAGGGCCAGGGCAGCGCCGAGGGCGCAACTGGAGTAGCCGGCGAAGTCGCAGAAGATCTGGCCGCTGAAGGCGAGCATGCCGGTCCACGCGCCCGCTGCACTGGCCTCGGCCGGGGCGTTGAAGATGGCGTCGGCCACGGGGGCGAACACGCCGTCGGCCAACACGGTCTTCTCGAACAGTCCCAGCGTCAGCAGAGTGAAGCCCAGTCCCAGTCCCTGCGCGGTGGTGCGCCGCGGAGTCTCGATCTGCTCGCGCATCTGCGTCCAGCGCACGATCGGCCCCGCCACGAGCTGGGGAAAGAAGCCGACGTAGAGCGCGTAATCGCGCCAGCTTGCGGTCGGCTCGAAGCGGCCGCGGTACACGTCCAGGCAATAGGACAGGGAGTGGAAGGTGTAGAAGGAAATGCCGATCGGCAGGACGATGCCGAGCTCCGGCGCGCGGTAGGCCAGGCCCAGGCCCTGCAACAGCGCGCTGAAGTTGTCGAGCAGGAAGGTGGCGTACTTGAAATAGCCCAGGACGGCGAGGTTGACCAGCAGCGTTGCTGCGATCCAGCGACGGCGGGCTTCGGCACCCGCCGCAGAGGCGATACGCCGCGCGATCCACCAGTCGAGCGTGGTGGAGGCCACCAGCAACAACAGGAAGGGCGGATTCCAGGCGGCGTAGAAAACGTAGCTCGCCGCCAGCAGGAAGTTCTTGCGCGCCGACCAGTCGCGCAGGGCGTTGTAGCCGGCCAGAACCAGGGCGAAGAACAGCAGGAAGGTGAACGAGTCGAACTGCATCGCGGGCGCGGCTCCGGCGGCGGCGGCCGCGGGCGGCGGTGCGCAGCGGGCTCCAGGGGCGGCGGATTATAAGCGGTGCCTCGCCACGTCGCCCGGCGCGCGGCGGGATTTCTTGTGCGGCGCGCCGGGCTCGGTTATGCTTCGCGGCCCTTCGGGCGCGTAGCTCAGCGGTAGAGCACTACCTTGACATGGTAGGGGTCACAGGTTCGATCCCTGTCGCGCCCACCACTTCGAAGCACGGCGCGGGTCCACAGACCCGCGCCGTTTTCATTGGTGGTTTCCGCAGGGGCCTACCCGGATCGTCGCCACCGCCACCAACCCGACTGCCGGCCCCGCAGAATAGGTACTCATGGTCGCGGCGCGTGGCTTGGGCAGCGCCACTGCAACCCGGGTCCACTCGCCAACCGCTTGGCCTGGAGCCGCAGCGCGCGCGAGCACGAGTAGCAGATCTTCAGCAGTCGCCTCATCGCGTTCCGCCGCGCCCTTCCGGCCCTGCGTCCGACCGGCTTGTGTTCGTGCGTCGACACCAACGGCAGTGTGACGGAGGAACTGTGCTGGTTCCGGCCCGACGGCGCGCAGGCCGGCGCCAGCTGATTCAACGCCGCCAACAACCACGCCCTGGCCTGGCGCATCGACGACAGCGGGCTCGGTGATCCGCCCCATGCGCTTGTCACCTGCAACGGCCGGTCGGATCCGGTGAGCCTCACTCCTGCAATGGCAGGCAGTGCTAGCGCGTGATCGGCACCGCAAGTTGGAGTGATGGCGCCAACGCCTTGGTCACGCCCGGCGCAAAGGCGCACATCGCTGGCGGGCGCACGGTGTACAGCCTGGCAGGCGCGGTGCCTGCTGCTGTTCGCGAAGCAGCCGCGGTCGCGCGGTGCGGGGCGGCTTCGGCTGGACAGCCCGCGCCCGCTGCGGGCATGATGCTGCGCAGCGCCGAGGCGCGGGCCCGGGTCCGCGCCTCGCCACTCCCGAGACTTCAGCGAGTCGTAGTTCCAACGAACACGATCACCATGACGCGAACCGCCACCGACTGAATCGATCCCGCGACGCGCCGTGTGCTTGGAAAAGGGCGCGACGCGCCCTTTTTCTTTTTGTGTCGGCTCGGGCCCAGGTCCCGGGCCGGGCAAGGCAGCTCCCCATGATCAAGATCACACTCCCCGACGGCAGCCAGCGGCCGTTCGAACATCCCGTCAGCGTGGCCGAGGTCGCGGCCTCCATCGGCGCCGGCCTGGCCAAGGCGGCCCTTGCCGGCAAGGTGGACGGCAGGCTGGTCGACACCAGTTTCCGCATCGAGGGCGACGCTAGGCTCGAGATCGTCACCGACAAGCATCCTGACGCGCTCGAGGTGATACGCCATTCCACCGCCCACCTGCTGGCTCAGGCGACACAGCGCCTGTTTCCCGACGCACAGGTGACGATCGGTCCGGTGATCGAGAACGGCTTCTACTACGACTTCAAGCGCGACGCCCCCTTCACCCCCGACGACCTCGGCACGATCGAGGCGGAGATGAAGAAGATCGTCGGCGAGGCCCTGCCCATCCAGCGCAGCGTGATGGCCAAGGATGCCGCCATCGCCTTCTTCCGCAACAAGGGCGAAGTCTTCAAGGCCGAAATCATCGACGACATCATTCCTGCCGGCGAGGAGATCTCGCTGTACGGGCAGGGCGACTGGGTCGACCTGTGCCGCGGCCCGCACGTGCCCAACACCGCCCGGCTCGGCGCCTTCAAGCTGATGCGCGTCTCCGGCGCCTACTGGCGTGGCGATGCGAACAACCCGATGCTGCAGCGCATCTACGGCACGGCCTGGCTCAACGACAAGGATCTCAAGGCCTACCTGCACCAGCTGGAAGAGGCCGAGAAGCGCGACCACCGCAAGATCGGCAAGGCGCTGGACCTGTTCCATCTGCAGGAGGAGGGCCCGGGCCTGGTGTTCTGGCACCCCAAGGGCTGGTCGATCTGGCAGGTCGTGGAGCAGCGCATGCGCCGCGTCTACCGCGATTCCGGCTACCAGGAGGTGCGCACGCCGCAGATCCTCGACGTGTCGCTGTGGAAGGCATCGGGCCACTGGGACAACTACAAGGACAACATGTTCTTCACCGAGTCCGAGAAGCGGACCTATGCGGTGAAGCCCATGAACTGCCCGGCCCACCTGCAGATCTTCAAGCACGGCCTGCACAGCTATCGCGACTTGCCGATCCGCTACGGCGAGTTCGGCGCCTGCCACCGCTGCGAACCCTCGGGGGCCCTGCACGGCATCCTGCGCGTGCGCGGCTTCACCCAGGACGACGGCCACATCCTGTGCACGGAAGAACAGATCGAGGCCGAAGTGACGGCATTTCACGGCCAGGCGCTGAAGGTCTACGCGGATTTCGGCTTCAGCGACATCCAGATCAAGATCGCGCTGCGGCCGGAGTCGCGCCTGGGCGACGACGCCACCTGGGACAAGGCGGAGAACGCGCTGCGCGCAGCCCTGCGCGCCACCGGCGTGGAGTGGCAGGAACTGCCGGGCGAGGGCGCGTTCTACGGCCCGAAGATCGAGTACCACCTCAAGGACGCCATCGGCCGTACCTGGCAGCTCGGCACGATGCAGGTGGATTTCATGATGCCCGCGCGCCTGGGCGCCGAGTACGTCGACGAGCACAGCCAGCGGCGGCATCCCGTCATGCTGCATCGGGCGATTGTCGGCTCGATGGAGCGCTTCATCGGCATCCTGATCGAGCACCACGCCGGTCTATTCCCGGCCTGGCTGGCGCCGGTGCAGGCCGTGGTCATGAATATCACCGACGCGCAGGCGGATTACGCCGCGGAAGTGGTGCAAACCCTTGTAAAGCAAGGCTTCCGGGTGGAGGCGGATTTGCGTAACGAGAAGATCGGCTATAAAATCCGCGAGCACACGCTGCAGAAGGTCCCGTATCTCCTCGTGATCGGCGATCGCGAAAAGGAGCAAGGGGCCGTTTCTGTGCGTGCACGTTCCGGCGAGGACCTGGGCTCCATGAGCCCGGCCCAGTTCGCCGAACGCTTGGGGAGCGAGGGATTCCAGGCTTGAGCTTTGTCCTGCAACCCTCTGCATACTAAGGATTTTTGGAGGACGCGCGTATCGCCACCACCACCACAGAAAAGGGCAACCGCCGCAATCACGAGATCCGCGTGCCGCGGGTTCGCGTGATCGGCGCCGACGGGGAGCAGGTAGGCATCCTGTCGCGCGACGAGGCGTTGCGCATGGCCGAAGAGGTCGAGCTGGACCTCGTGGAGATCCAGCCCAATGCGGATCCGCCGGTCTGCCGCATCATGGACTTTGGCAAGTTCAAGTTCGAGATGCAGAAGAAGGCCCACGCGGCCAAGAAGAAGACCAAGCAGATCGAGATCAAGGAACTCAAGTTCCGTCCGACCACCGACGATGCGGATTACCTCATCAAGGTGCGCAACCTGAAGCGCTTTCTCTCCGAGGGCGACAAGGTGAAGATCGTGATCCGCTTCAAGGGCCGCGAGATGGCGCACACCGAACTGGGTGTCGCCATGGTGAAGAAGATCGAGGCGGACATCCTCGAGGAAGCGCTGATCGAGCAGTACCCGCGCCTGGAAGGCCGCCAGATGGTGATGATGGTGGCGCCGAAGAAGAAGTAACCGTCGCTTCGCGCGACGGGGCAGTACCCCGACCGGTGCATTGTGCCGGTCGGGCGAAGAGTGGAGAGGTCCGCATGCGGACCAACGACAGCCGGCACGAGCAGGACGGAAAGCGTGGCGCAGCCACCGCTCGGGCCAGTAACGAAAACACCTACGGAGCAGGCAAATGCCCAAGATCAAGACCAATCGGGCCGCTGCAAAGCGGTTCCGCAAGACGGCTTCCGGCAAGTTCAAGTGTGGACATGCCTTCAAGAGCCACATCCTCACCAAGAAGGCCACCAAGCGTAAGCGCAACCTGCGCGGCACGAATCACGTTCGAGCCGAGGACGCCGGTCGCGTCGCCCGCATGCTGCCCTATCTCTGAGTGGAGGATTAGACAATGGCACGAGTCAAGAAAGGCGTCACCGCGCGTCGCCGCCACAAGAAGATCCTGGCCAAGGCCAAGGGTTACTACAACGCCCGCCGCAAGGTATTCCGCGTCGCCAAGCAGGCCGTCACCAAGGCGCACCAGTACGCCTACATCGGCCGCAAGCAGCGCAAGCGTCAGTTCCGCGCCCTGTGGATCGTGCGCATCAACGCCGGTGCGCGCCAGTTCGGCCTGTCCTACAGCCGCCTGATGAACGGCCTGAAGAAGGCCAACGTCACGGTGGACCGCAAGGTGCTGGCCGACATCGCGGTGCATGACATCGCGGCGTTCGGCGCGCTGGCGGAGAAGGCGAAGGCCGCCCTGGCCGCGTAAGCGACACCGCATCATTGCGGCGCCGCAGGGCGCCGCAGACGTACGCGTGGGGAGCAGGCCTTGGCCTCGCTCCCCATTTTTTTGGGCCGCGCACCATGCCGGCCGGCACCGGCGTCGCGAACCGCGGCGCCGGGACGGGGCGGCGCCGCGGCCATCGCAGACACTGGGGCAGGCAAGTCGTGAGCGATCTGGAATCTCAAGTCAGTCAGGCGCTGGTGGGCATCGCCGGGGCGGATAGCCTCGAAGCCCTCGACGCGCAGCGCGTGGCCGTGCTCGGCAAGTCGGGTCTGGTCACCGAGCAACTCAAGCAGTTGGGCAAGCTGGCACCTGAGCAGCGCAAGGCCCAGGGGGAGTTGGTGAATCGCGCGAAGGAGCGCCTGCAGGAGGCCATCGCTGCGCGCCGCGCCGCGCTGGAGGAGGCCTCCTTCGCGCGCCGCCTGGCGGGCGAACGTGTCGATGTGACCCTGCCCGGCCGGGGCGTGGATACCGGCGGAGTGCACCCGGTCACGCGCACGCTCGAACGCATGATCGACATCTTCGCGCGCCTGGGTTACCAGGTGGCGGAGGGGCCGGAGATCGAGGACGACCACCACAATTTCGAGGCCCTGAACTTTCCGCCGCACCACCCCGCGCGCACCATGCACGACACCTTCTGGTTCCCCGACGGTAGACTGCTGCGCACCCACACCTCGCCGGTGCAGATCCGCGCCATGAGCGGGCGGCAGCCGCCCATCCGTATCGTCGCCCCGGGCAAGGTTTACCGCAGCGACTCGGACCAGACGCACACGCCGATGTTCCACCAGATCGAAGGCCTGCTGGTGGACGAGACGTCGAGCTTCGCCGACCTCAAGGGCACGCTGGCGGAGTTCGTGCGAGCCTTCTTCGAGCGCGACTTCCAGATGCGCTTCCGCCCCAGCTATTTCCCCTTCACCGAGCCCTCGGCCGAAGTGGACATCCGCTGGGATCGCGAGGACGGCGCGGAGCGCTGGCTGGAGGTGCTGGGCTGCGGCATGGTGCACCCCAATGTGCTGCGCAACTGCGGCATCGACCCGGAGCGCTACACGGGCTTCGCCTTCGGCATGGGCGTGGAACGCTTCGCCATGCTGCGCTACGGCGTGAACGACCTGCGCCAGTTCTTCGAGAACGACTTGCGCTTCCTGCGGCAGTTCGCCTGATGCCGCGGGCCGCGGGACGGAACGCGGCGCCGGGCCTGGCCTCCCGCGCGTCGGCCGCCCGCGAGCCGTCTGCCGCGGCGCAGCGCATGCTTCCCCATCCCAATTCCCCCTACCGATTCCCGGTTGCCCATGAAATTCTCTGAAAACTGGCTGCGCGAACTGGTCGACATCCCCGCGGACCGCGCCGAGCTCTGCCACCGCCTCACCATGGCGGGTCTGGAAGTGGAGGGGGTCGAGGTGCTTGGCAGCGGCCTCGGCGGCGTCGTGGTCGGCGAGATCGTGGCCTGCGAGCAGCACCCGAACGCCGACAAGCTGCGCGTGTGCCGGGTGGCCGTCGGCGCAGCCGAGCCGCTGCAGATCGTCTGCGGCGCGCCCAATGCCCGCGCCGGCCTGAAGGCGCCGTTGGCGACCATCGGTGCCACCTTGCCGAACGGCCTGACGATCAAGGCCGCAGCGCTGCGCGGGGTGGACTCCCGGGGCATGCTCTGTTCGGCCAAGGAGCTGGGCCTGGATGCCGATGCCTCCGGCCTGCTCGAGCTGCCGGCTGACGCTCCGGCGGGCATGGCGCTGGCGGCCTACCTCGGCCTGCCGGACGCCAGCATCGAACTCAAGCTCACGCCCAACCGCCCGGATTGCCTGAGCCTGCGCGGCCTGGCCTACGACGTGGCGGCGCTGTGCGGCACCCGCGTGAAGGCGCCCGATCCCGCGCCGGTGGCCGCGGCCATCGCCGACGTGCGCGAGGTGCGGCTGGAGGCGGGCGCGGACTGTCCGCGCTATCTCGGCCGCATGATCCGCGGGGTGAACGGCGCGGCGAAGTCGCCGCAGTGGCTTGCAGAGCGACTGCGCCGCAGCGGCATCCGGCCCATCAGCGCCGCTGTGGACGTGACTGCGTACGTCATGCTCGAACTGGGGCAGCCCATGCACGCCTACGATGCGGACCGCCTCGATGGCGCCATCGTCGTGCGCCGCGCCCACGCCGGCGAGCCGGTCACCCTGCTGGACGGCAGCGAGCACCGCCTGTCGGAGGACTTCCTGGCGATCGCCGATGCGCGCACTCTGCACGGCCTGGCCGGCATCATGGGGGGCCAGGCGTCGCGCGTCACCGCAACGACGCGCGACGTGTTCCTTGAGGCCGCGTATTTCGCGCCGGCCGCGATCATGGGGCGGGCGCGCCAGCTGGGGTTGCACACGGACGCCTCGCACCGCTTCGAGCGCGGCGTGGACCCCGAACTGCCGCGGCTGGCGATGGAGCGCGCGACGCAATTGCTGGTCGACATCGCGGGCGGATCGCCGGGGCCAGTGATCGAGGCGGTGCACGCCCAAAACCTGCCGCGCCGCGATCCGGTGCGCCTGCGGCGCGCCCGCCTGGCGCGCGTGCTGGGCATGCAGGTGGCCGATGCCGAGGTCGAGCGCATCCTCACCGCGCTCGGCATGGCGGTGCGGGCGGACGGCGATGGCTGGACCGTCACACCGCCGTCGCGCCGTTTCGACATCGCCATCGAGGAAGACCTGATCGAGGAGGTCGTGCGCGTGCACGGCTACGAGCGCGTGCCCACGCGCTCGCCCGGGGGCGAACTGCGCCTGGGTCTGCGCCCGGAGGCGGAGGTGGCGACGCAGCGCCTGCGCCTGGCGCTGGCTGCCCGCGGCTACCACGAGGCGGTGTGCTACAGCTTCGTGTCGCGCGACCTGCTGCAGCGCTGGTCGGCGCTGGACGGCGCCGTGGCCCTGGCCAATCCGCTCAGCGCGGACCTGGCAGTGATGCGCACGGCTCTGCTTCCCGGCCTGGTGGAGGCGCTGCGCCACAACCGCAACCGCCAGCAGGAGCGTGTGCGCCTGTTCGAGGTGGCGCGGGTCTTCGCCGCCAGCGACGCGGCGCCACACGAGGCCGTGCGCGTGGCGGCAGTGGCCTGTGGCCGCGCCCAGGCCGAGTCCTGGGGCAGCGGCGACAAGCGCCCGGTGGACTTCCACGACCTCAAGGGCGACCTCGAGAGCCTCCTGGCCCTGCGCGGTCATCGGGCCGACGTGGCCTTCCGTCCGCTGCAGCGGCCCGACTTCCACCCGGGCCGTAGCGCCGACATCCTGCTCGGCGGTCGCTCGGTGGGCGTGATCGGCGGCCTGCATCCGCGCCTGCTCAGGGCGCTGGACCTGGACGAGGACGTGGTCGCGTTCGAGCTGGACCTCGCCGCGCTCGCCGCGGGAAGGGTGCCGCAGGCGGCGGAACTGTCGCGATTCCCCGCTGTTCGGCGCGACATCGCGGTCATCGTGCCCGATGATGTCGCCTGGTCGGCGGTGGAAGCCTGCGTGCGGGCGGCTGTGGGCGCGCGACTGGCCGAGGTGCTGGTGTTCGACTGCTACCAGGAGGGCGAGAGGCTCGGAAGCGGTGTAAAGAGCCTCGCTATTGGCTTGATTTTGCAGGACAGTTCCCGCACTCTTACGGACCAGGACGCGGACACGCATGTTTCCGCCGCGTTGACCGCCCTGGAGCGCGAGTGCCAGGCACGTTTACGGGGGTAGCATGGCGTTGACCAAGGCGGAGATGGCTGAACGTCTGTTCCTGGACGTCGGCCTGAACAAGCGCGAGGCCAAGGAGTTCGTCGACGCCTTCTACGAGGTGGTGCGCGACGCGCTGGAAAGGGGGGAGCAGGTCAAGCTGTCCGGGTTCGGCAACTTCGATCTGCGCCAGAAGAATCAACGCCCGGGACGCAACCCCAAGACCGGCGAGGAGATTCCCATCTCCGCGCGGCGCGTGGTGACGTTCCGTCCGGGGCAGAAGCTCAAGGTCCGAGTAGAGGCCTATGCTGGATCAGGGCAGCAATAACGAGCTTCCGGTCATCCCGGCCAAGCGCTACTTCACCATCGGTGAGGTGAGCGAGCTGTGCGGTGTCAAGCCGCACGTGCTGCGCTACTGGGAACAGGAGTTCACCAACCTCAAGCCGGTGAAGCGCCGCGGCAACCGGCGCTACTACCAGCGCCACGATGTGCTGATGATCCGGCAGATCCGCTCGCTGCTGTACGAACAGGGGTTCACCATCACCGGTGCCCGCCAGCGCCTGGAAGGCCAGCAGCAGCGCAACGAGGTGAGCATGTCCAGCCAGATCGTGCGCCAGGTGCGACTGGAACTGGAGGAAGTGCTGCAGATCCTGCGGCGCTGAGGCGGGCCACCACAGCGCGGGTGTCGTTGCCGGCGTGGACGAGACCCCGGGGACGTCTGCTAGAATCGCCGTTCTTTCAAGCCGCAGCGTCGGGGCGTAGCGCAGCCTGGTAGCGCATCTGCCTGGGGGGCAGGGGGTCGTGGGTTCAAATCCCGCCGCCCCGACCAATTGCGGCACTTATCGCGAGATCAACGGCCCGGCACTGTCCGGGCCGTTTGCTTTGGGCACTCGCAGCTCGCGCAGGACGAATCGCTCGGCGCAGGCATCGCACACGCCGCTGCCGCGGGGGAGCTCGGTTAGACTCCGGCCCTCCTCGCCGAACCGGATTGCCCCGCATGACCGTCACGCCGACGCCGCGTCGCGGCCTCTATCCCGCCATCGAACCCTACCGCTCCGGCTACCTGCAGGTGTCGGAGCTGCACCGCGTGTATTTCGAGGAGAGCGGCAACCCCGCGGGCAAACCTGCGGTGTTTCTGCACGGCGGTCCGGGCGCCGGCTGCAGCCCCAAAGCGCGGCAATTCTTCGACCCGGCGCACTACCGCATCGTGCTGTTCGACCAGCGCGGCTGCGGCCGCTCCACGCCGCACGCCGAGCTCGCCGACAACACCACCTGGCATCTGGTGGCGGACATGGAGCGACTGCGCGAGCACCTCGGCATCGAGCGCTGGCTGGTCTTCGGCGGATCCTGGGGCTCCACTCTCGCGCTCGCCTATGCGCAGACGCACCCGACGCGGGTGAGCGAGCTGGTGCTGCGCGGGATTTTCACGCTGCGGCGCTGGGAGCTGGAGTGGTTCTATCAGGCCGGTTGCGATGCCCTGTTCCCCGACGCCTGGGAGGAATACCTGGCGGCGATCCCGCCGGCCGAACGCGGCGACCTGATCAGCGCCTACCATCGCCGGCTCACCAGTCCGGACGAGGCCACGCGTCTGACGGCAGCCCGTGCCTGGTCGGTGTGGGAGGGGGCAACGAGCTTCCTTCATCCCGACCCGGCGCACATCGCCTCGAGCGGCGAAGACCAGTTCGCCCTGGCCTTCGCGCGCATCGAATGCCACTACTTCGTCAATGCAGGCTTCTTCGAGGTGGACGGGCAGCTGCTGCGTGACGCCCACCGCCTGCGCGGGATTCCCGCCACGATCGTGCAAGGTCGCTACGACGTGGTGTGCCCGCTGCGCAGTGCGTGGGACCTGCACTGCGCCTGGCCCGAAGCCGATCTGCGCATCGTCGCCGATGCCGGCCACTCGGCCTTCGAGCCGGGCATCACGCACGAACTGGTGCAGGCGACCGACCGCTACCGCTGAAGGCGGACGGGGCGCGTGCCGCCCCGTCCGCTGGTGGCATCCCCTGTGCGGTTCAGTGCGCCGGCGCGGCCGTGGCCGCGGCGTCGCCCTTGAGGCAGGTGCTCATGAAGGTCTTGCGCGCGTCGCCCTTCAGCTGCTTGGTATTGGCGTCGGCGTTGCAGTGCTTCATCTTTTCCTGCTGCGTCTCCTTGGCCGGCGCGGCCGCGGTCTCGCCCTTCAGGCACGAGGACATGAAGGCCTTGCGTTCATCACCCTTCTTGCCGTCCGCCTGCTTGTTGCAGTCGGCCATGCGCTGCTGCTGCGGGGTGAGCTCCTTGGCGGGCTTGGTCGCGGTGTCGGCGGTCTTGGCGGCCTCGGCGGCCAGTGCGCTGCCGCAGGCGAGGGCGGCGCTGAGGGTGGCGGTGACGAGGAAACGACGGGCGAGCTTCATGGACCATCTCCGGGGCAGGTGGACCGACAGGGTGTCGGCGCGGGGCAGTCTACGCCCGCGCGTGGCGCACGGCGCAATCGCGACGCCCGGCCGGGCGTCGCGACGTTGCCGGGGATTCAGCCGCGCCCTCGGCCGATCGTGCGCGCTGCGGTTCACTCGCCGCCGAGTTCAATCTCTTCCAGGCCGAAATAGCGATTGATGGCGCCCTGCGCCGCGGCCAGCAGCGGTTCGAGCGGGCGGGCGTAAAGCGCCGCACGGTCCAGATTCTCCATCCAGCCGAACAGGCACTGGCGCAGTTGTTCCTCGGTGCGCACGCGCGCGTGCAGGTCGGCCAGGATGCGGCCGTATTCGCCGGGCGTCGGCACGGCGCCGATGGCTTCGAACACCTGTGCCAGGGCCGTCAGGAATTCCTCGGCCGCCGGCGTCAGCCCGAAGTCTTCCGGTCGGTAGTTCGCCGCGCCGCGCCCGGCGTCGGTGTGCAGGCGGAAACTCACCCTCGCCAGCGAGTGGTACAGCGGCTCCTCCGAGATGAGCACGAGCAGCAGGTTGCGCAGGTGGGCCACCACCGTGCCCTGGCCCGTGCTCCACTCGCGCGATGCGACGAAGTGGTAGAGGCGGATGTGCTCCTTGAAGTCCGCCGCCTGCAACTGGTCCAGGACGAGGAGGGTGCGTGCACCTTCGGAGTAGGCGCAGGCTTCCGTGACGACGCGCTCGAAGGCGCTCAGGGGTGCTTCCAGCGGCTGCGGATGCTCATCATCGCCTGCGGCCAGCAAGAGCGGGGGTGGAGGCGGCTCGGCCGCGGTGAAGTCGTGATAGAGGCGGTGCGGGTAGTCCAGCGCAAGCCCGAGCGCATTGGCGAACGCGGTCTTGCGCCGTCCCTGTGCGCCGGCCAGGTTCAGGCAGCGCAGATGATCCAGGTCTGCCTCGAACAGGCAGCGCAGGGGAAAGGCGTAGTCGTCGTTGGACTCGAAACCGTGTTCGGCGAGTTTCTTTCGCAGGCTCATCGCAATCGGCGATCGGGGCGGGACCGGCATCCTAGCGCGCCGGACGCCGGCAGCGGGGCGGGGGATGGCGGTGCGTGGTCAGTGGCGTACCGTGCCTCGCCGAAGTGGGGGCCTGCCATTGCGTGCCGCGCACGATCCCTGGCCCACGCCGGAAATTGCTCCTGCATTTCCGGCCTACGGGCCATCCCTGGCCCAAAAAAGCGAAAGGCCGTCAGGGACGGCCTTTCGTGAGTGCTCGCTGCGGGCGCTCCCTGCACCGCACAGCGGTTTGCGCTTCCCGGCGCGTCGGAGCCGGATCGTCCCGATCCTGCCGATCGCTCCCGATCAGGCCGCCGCCTTGGCGTCTCCGGCACTCTTGCGCGGACCGTGCAGCAGGGCCTGCTTCACGCGGTCGATGACGAGGTCCACTTCTTCGCCGGTGATGCGGAAGTGGGGGGTGAAGCGCAGCGAATTGGTGCCGCCGTGGATGACGCCGATGCCGTGCTCGCGCAGGTACTCCTCGGTGCTGCCGCTGCCGTAGCACTTGAAGGCATCGGACAGCTCGCAGGAGAACAGCAGGCCCGTGCCCTGCACCTTGGTGATGTAACCCGGCAGCTCGGCCTGGAGCTGCTGCAGCTTACGCACGAACTCGGCGCCGCGTGCGCGGATGTTGTCGCGCACCTGCGGCGTCAGTAGCTTGAGCACGGCGCAGGCCACGTCCATGGCGCGCGGATTGGTCGTCATGGTGTTGCCGTAGATGCCCTTGCGGTACAGCGCCGCGGCGCGTTCGTTCACCGCCAGCACCGACAGCGGGTACTGACCGGCGTTCAGCGCCTTGGAGTAGGTTTCCATGTCCGGCGCGTCCAGGCCTTCGAAGCCCGGGTAGTCGACGATCGACAGCACGCCGTGGGCGCGCAGTCCGGCCTGGATGGAATCGACCAGGAACAGCGAGCCGTGCGCCTGCGTCAGCGCGCGCGCTGCGGCGTAGAACTCCGGCGTCACCGAACGGCCGGGATCGCCTTCGCCCATGACCGGCTCCAGGAACATGGCTTCGATGAACCAGCCGTTGCGCTCGGCATCGGCGAAGGCCTGCTTGAGCTGATCGACGCTGTAGGGCTCCACCGTCAGCACGGAGTGCTCGTCGCGGAAGCTGGCGAGGTGCTGCTGATAGGTCTTGCGCGAGGAATCCGAGTAGAGCGCCGGGCGCTCGGTGCGGCCGTGGAAGGCGCCCTTCACCACCAGGCGCTTGATCGCCTTGCCGGCATGGCGCGCACCCGGCTCGGTCATGGACTTGGCGTTCACGTCGGCGATGCGCGCGGCCAACGAAACCGACTCGGAACCGGAATTGAGGCAGAGGAACTTGCTGTAGGGCGAGCCACCGCGACCGGCGCCGATGGCCGCCTTGAGGGCGCGGGTGAAGCGCAGCTGCGCGGGCGAAGGCGTCATGATGTTGGCCATGACCTGCGGTGCGGCCATCGCCTCCAGCACCTCGCGCGGGGTGTGGCCGAAGCCCAGCATGCCGTAGCCGCCGGAGTCGTGCAGCACGGCGCCCTTCAGGGTCACGATCCAGGGCCCGCGCGCGGCCAGCGCCACGTAGGGGTTGACCGTGTCATCGCTGTAGAAGTTGACGAAGTCGGCCTGGATGCGCCGCTGCTGCTCCACCTCGTCGAGGTCGACCAGCTCCGGCAGGTCCTCGCGCAGGGCCAGGAAGGCCGCATGCGCGGCGGCGATGGCCTCGACCAGGTCCGGCGAGGTCGCGGCGAAGCGCGCGATCGTGGCGTCGTCCAGGCCGCGGGTGCGCACGGCGCCGCCGGCGCGGCGCAGGACGTTCAACTGCTCGATGGGCTGCATGGTGGAGATCTCCGGGGTGGCGGCGCGGCGCGCGCGCAGGCGAGCGCACCGCAGGTGCGGCGGCGGCGCCCGTGGGCGTCTCAGCCGAAAGCGGCATTTTAGCCCACGCCATTGGCCCGACCACGGGGCCATTGGAACGTCGCGTCGGGGAGCCAATTCGCCGCCTTTCGCCACGCCGGGCCAGCGCACCGCCTGACAGGTGTCAGCCGGCCGGCGTGAGGGCTGCGACTGGGGCGCGCAGGGCGCGCGGCCTAGGCTGTGCGCACTGGGACGCAGCAGTCCGGAGGCCGCATGAGTTTGCCCACCATTGCCGCGCTGCGCGCGGTGCACAAGCGCTACGGCACGGTGCCGGCGCTGGACGGAATCGATGTCGCCCTGCGCGCCGGCGAGGTCTACGCCCTGCTCGGACCCAACGGGGCCGGCAAGAGCACCGCCATCGCCACCCTGCTGGGTCTGGTCGCGCCGGACGCGGGTCGGGCCGAACTGTTCGGGGACGCGCCGCAGACCCTGGCCGCACGTCGGCGCATCGGCGTGATGCTGCAGAGCGCGGCATTGCCCGACACCCTGGCGGTGGCCGAACTGCTGGCGCTGACGCGCAGCTACTATCCCGCGCCGCGCAGCGTCGCCGACGTGGTCGCGCTGGCCGGCATCGGCCATCTGCTGCGGCGGCGCTATGCGCAACTGTCCGCCGGCGAGCAGCGGCGCGTGCAGTTCGCCCTGGCGGTCTGCGGGCGGCCCGACCTGCTGTTCCTGGATGAACCCACCGTCGGCATGGACACGGAGTCCCGCACGGCGTTCTGGCTCACCCTGCGCGGGCTCGTCGGCGAGGGCGTCGCCGTGCTGCTTACCACGCACTATCTGGAGGAAGCCGAAGCCCTGGCCGACCGCGTCGGTGTGATTGCGCGCGGGCGCCTGCTGGCGGAAGGGCCGCTGGAGGCGATTCGCGGCCGCGTGGCGCAGCGCGAGATCCGCTGCAGCAGCCGTCTCGCGCCCGAGCGCGTGCGCGCCTTCGCCCAGGTGCGCAGCGTGGAGTGCGACGGCCCGCGGCTGCGCGTCGTCACCGCGCAGCCGGAGGCGGTGCTGCGCCAGATGCTGGAAGCCGACGATTCGTTGGGCGACCTGGAAGTGCGTCGTGCCGGACTGGCCGAGGCGCTGGGCGAAATCACCCGGGAGGCAGCGTGATGGAGCGGACTCTTGCCCCTGCCAACGTGCTGACGCGCGCGCTCGCCTGGCGCAGCCTCGGTCTGGAGGTTCGCTGCGAGTTCCTGCGCCTGCTGCGCACGCCGTCCTTTGCCGTGCCGACCCTGCTGTTTCCGCTGCTGTTCTACACCCTGTTCGGGGTGATGCTCGGCCACGGCGGCAAGGAGGGATACGAGGCGCCGCGCTACCTGCTGGCCAGCTACTGCGTTTTCGGTGTGATGTCCCCCGGATTGTTCGGCTTCGGTGTGGTGGTGGCGCTGGAACGGGAGCGCGGCCTGCTGCGCCTGAAGCGTGCCCTGCCGATGCCGCCGCAGAACTATCTGCTGGCCAAGCTCGCCATGGCCATGCTCTTCGCCCTGGTCATCTTCGTCGCGCTCAGCGCGCTCGCCGCCGGCCTGGGTGGCGTGCGCCTGGCGCCGGGGCAGTGGCTGCTGCTGGGCTTGACCTCCGCGCTGGGCGTGCTGCCCTTCTGCGCGCTGGGCCTGCTGGTCGGCACGCGGGTGGGCGGGC
>DAOOVM010000030.1:0-19160 GCA_035370085.1 Rhodanobacteraceae bacterium
CCGCCCTGGCCGCTGGACGTGACCGTGCCGAAGGCCGTGCCGCCGTCACTGACGGTGGTGCCCGCCAGCGTGATGCTGCCGAGGTTGCCTATGCCGAGCACGTCCTGCGCCGACCACTTGTTGGCGATGATGGAGGCGGTGAGGTTGCCGCCGTTGAAGTCGGCCGAGTCGGGGTCGGTCACCGTGGCGGCGGTGCCCTGATCGAGCTTCACCGCGGCGGCGCCCTGAGTGTAGGTGGACGTGTCGCCGGCGAGACTCCCCACGGTCGGCGCCACGTTCGGCACGTCGAAGGTGAAGGTGTCGAACACGCCGGCGTAGGACCAGGTGTCGTCCACGGCGCAGACGATGCGCACCTGGTCGATGGTGGCACTGGCGAAATTGAGCGTCTGCGCGGTGTTCGCCGCCACGGTGAAGCTCTTGACCGTGCTGGCGCCGAGCCGGCCCTCGACCGTCATGGTCTTGTTCGACGTCAGGTTCTTCACCCACAGCGAGACCATGACGAAGTTGCCGTTGTCGCTGCGCTTCATCGTCACCGTGTCGGTGGCGATGGTGAGGGAAGCGAACTTGATGCCGTTGCTGCCGCCGTCCCCGGTCCAGGCCTGGAAGTACGGCTGGTCGCCCGTCGCCACCTGGTTGCTGGTCACCGCGAAGGTGAAGCCGCTGTCGCTGAAGCTGTTGGGGAAGTCGGGAAAGCTGGTGCTGTTGAAGGTGATCGTCTGGGTGGCCGCCGCGGCGGCCAGCGAGCACAGTGCCAGCAGCACCGCGACGGCATTTCGGATGGAACGGCGCATGACACCCCCTGATTGGCGGATCGCGCCGGAGGGAGCGACCTGCGGGATCTAGCGCAGGATGCCCGCGCCGCCTATCACCGCAGCGGTGCCTCAGCCGCGCACCGGGGCGCGGATCTGCGCCTCGACGCAGGCGATCGCCGTCATGTTGATCACGCGGCGCACGGTGGCCGACGGCGTCAGCACGTGCGCGGGCTTGGCCACGCCCATGAGGATGGGGCCCAGCACCACACCCTCGGTCATGGCGCGGGTCAGGTTGAAGGAGATGTTGGCCGCGTCGATGTTGGGGAACACGAACAGGTTGGCGCGCCCCTTCAGCGTGGAATGGGGGAACAGGTGTTCGCGGATCTCCTCGGACAGGGCCGCATCGGCCTGCATCTCGCCCTCGACCTCGAGCTTGGGCGCGCGCTGGCGCAGGATTTCCAGCACCCGGCGCATCTTGCACGCGCTGGCCGATTCGCTGCTGCCGAAGTTGGAGTGCGACAGCAGGGCGATCTTGGGCGGGATGCCGAACAGCTTGAGGCGGATGGCGGCCTGCAGCGCCGCCTCGGCGATTTCCTCGGCGCAGGGTTCGGCCTGCACGTGCGTATCGAGGAAGAAGAACACGCCCTTGTCATTGAAGACCGCGGACATGGACGAGGGCGTGGCGACGCCGGCATCGAGCCCGATCACGTCGCGGATGTACTGCAGTTTCTTGGCGTAACGCCCCACCACGCCGCAGATCAGCGCATCGGCGTCGCCGCGCTCCACCATCAGCGCGGAAATGACCGTCGAGCGCGAGCGCACCACGGCCTTGGCCAACGCGGGCGTGACGCCGCGGCGCTCCATGATGCGGTGGTAGTGCTGCCAGTAGTCGTTGAAGCGCGGATCGTCGTTGATGTCGCACATCTCGAAGTCCACGCCGGCCTTCATGCGCAGGCCGATGCGTTCGATGCGCTTCTCGATCACCGCCGGGCGGCCGATCAGGATCGGCCAGGCCAATTTCTCGTCCACCACGGTCTGCACCGCGCGCAGCACCGTCTCTTCCTCGCCCTCGGCGTAGCACACGCGCTTGGGCTCGGCCTTGGCGCGCTCGAACACCGGCTTCATGATCAGTCCGGTGCGGAACACGAAGCTGGTGAGTTTCTCGCGGTAGGCCGCCAGGTCGACGATGGGCCGCGTGGCCACGCCCGAGGTCATCGCCGCCTGCGCCACCGCCGGCGCCAGTTCGACCAGGAGGCGCGGATCGAAGGGCTGCGGGATCAAGTAGTCGGCGCCGAAGGACAGCGGCTTGCCGCCGTAGGCGCGCGCGGCCACGTCGCTCACCTCGCGCCGCGCCAGCGCGGCGATGGCGTGCACGCAGGCGACCTTCATGGCCTCGTTGATGGTGGTCGCGCCGACGTCGAGCGCGCCGCGGAAGATGTAGGGGAAGCACAGGGCGTTGTTGACCTGGTTCGGGAAGTCCGACCGGCCCGTGGCGATGATCGCGTCCGGGCGCACCGCGCGCGCCTCTTCGGGCAGGATCTCCGGCGTGGGGTTGGCCAGGGCCAGGATGATCGGCCGCGGCGCCATGCGCTCGACCATCGCCGGCTTGAGCACGCCCGGGGCGGACAGGCCGAGGAACACGTCGGCGCCGTCGATGATCTCCTCGAGCCGGCGCGCGCTGGTGTCACGCGCATAGCGCGCCTTGTCCGGATCCATCTCCTCGGTGCGCCCCTGCCACACCACGCCGAGACGGTCGGCCACCCAGATGTTCTCGGGCTTCACGCCCAGGCTCACCAGCATGTCCAGGCAGGCAAGGCCCGCGGCGCCGGCGCCGGTGGACACGAGCTTGATGCGGCCGATGTCCTTGTCGGCCACCTTGAGCGCATTGATCAGGGCGGCACCGACGATGATCGCGGTGCCGTGCTGGTCGTCGTGGAACACCGGGATCTTCATGCGCTCGCGCAGCTTGCGCTCGACGATGAAGCACTCCGGCGCCTTGATGTCCTCCAGGTTGATGCCGCCGAAGGTCGGCTCCAGGCTGGCGATGATGTCGACCAGCCTGTCCGGGTCGCGCTCGTCCACCTCGATGTCGAACACGTCGATGCCGGCGAACTTCTGGAACAGCACGCCCTTGCCTTCCATCACCGGCTTGGCCGCCAGCGGACCGATGGCGCCCAGGCCCAGCACGGCGGTGCCGTTGGTGATGACCGCGACCAGGTTGCCGCGCGCGGTGACGCGCGAGACTTCGGCGGGGTTCTCCACGATGGCGTCGCAGGCGGCCGCCACGCCGGGGGAATAGGCCAGGGCCAGGTCGCGCTGGGTCAGCAGCGACTTGGTTGGGGCAACTTTGATTTTTCCCGGGGGATGCTGGCGGTGGTAATCGAGGGCGGCTTGCTTGAGATCGTCGGCGCTGGACATGGCGGGCAGAGGTCTGGCCGCAGCGCGAAAACGCTTGCAGCGCAAGGAGTTGGGGGCGCGGCGACTATAGCACAGCGGCATCGGCCGACCGGGCCGCCCCCGCGTGGGACGGGACGGACCGCAGGCGCCTTGCACTACCCCCGCGCCTGCGGCGTCCCGGGCCGGTCGCACCGGCCTTCCCCCTGGCACGCGCCAGGTCCAGCAAGACGGGCGCCAGAACACGCGGTACCGCGGGGGCGGGGACGCAAAGATTTGTGACGCCGCACGGCGCTCACAGGCCGAGCACCAGGTCCTCGGCCTCCACCCGCGCCATGCGGATGCGGTTGGCGAAGAGGGAAAACGCCAGCGCCCCGGCGAGGCCGTTCGCGCGCTGCACCCAGGGCGGCAGATACAGCGGCTGGGCGATCCAGCCGCAGGCGAAATACGGCTCCAGCGCCAGCACGTCGTGCAGGGCCATCTTGCCGGCGAACAAGCTGCGCGTGAGGGCCAGGCGGCGGTGCCTGAGCGCCCAGCGAAAGAAGGTGTGGACGGTCATCAGGCCGTGCAGGTAGACGTTGTCCTTGGTGAAGGCGGCGCCGCCGGTCACGGGCACGCCGCGGAACACGCGCTGCGCCGAGCTGAAACTGTCGGTCTCGGTTTGCCCGGCGTCGAGGAAGAAGCGGAAGACCTCGATGAAGTCGGCGCCACGCTGCGCCATGTCGATGGCGAGGATGCGCAGGCTGATGCGCTTCATGCGCTCGATGTCGATCGAGCCGGACATCAGCTCGGCGAAGACGGCAAGGCCCTCCTGCGTCGCGGTGACGCGCGGCGAGGACTTGCCGAGCGACTTCAGCTGCGGCTGCTCGCGCCCGTTGAGGCCGGTCAGCGTGTGCACGAAGGCCTCGTGGTGCAGCAACTGCGCGCGGTCGTACTCGGTGAAGCAGGTGGCCGAACGCAGGCGGATGCGCGTGGGGCCGGCCGCCGCCTTGGCCAGCAGTTCGGGGTCGATCTCCACCTCGATGCGGTGCGAGTGAAAGAACTGGTCGAGTTGTTGCTGCAGGTCGGCCTGCAGCACATCGGCGGGAATGCAGTAGTCGGCCTCGCTCGCCACCAGCTCCTGGTCCATCTCGCCGGCCAGGGCAATGAAGTGCCGCGCCGCGTCGAGATTGGTCAGTTCCGCCCCGGGCAGGGTGTCGCCGGGCTGGCCGTAGAGGTCGACCGAATGGGCCGTCACCGCGGCCGTGCCGACGGCTTCGAGCAGCTCGGTGGCGATGCGCCAGGACTGCGCGCTGCGGCGCAGATAGTCCCCCACGGGATGGCCGGGATCGGCGGCGGTGAAGACGGCGATGAGCTCCTCGCGCTCGCGCGACAGGTCCGGGCGCACGTAGTCGACGCGGGGCAGGGCCGCCTGGCCGCGCTTCCATCCCTCCAGGAACGCCTGCTGCACCGCGACCGGCCAGCTCACCGCCTGCAGCAGGCGGATGCCGCGCACGGCGGCGACCAGGCGCGCGTCCAGCCCGGCCAGGCGGGCAAGGGCTTCGGCTTCGCGGACGGCGAGGTCGGTGGCGGCCATGGCGGGACTATAGACGGGATTCGCGGCGCGGACTGCGGTCAGCGCGGGGCAGCCGTGCGGAACGCGAAACGCGCACGGGCGGAACGCCGGCCGCCCGCGCCCCGCCCTCAGCGCCGCCCGTACTTGTCCTTGAGGCGCTGGCCCAGGGCCTTGTTCATCACCTTGGCCTGCGCCTTGCGCTTGAGCTGGGTCTCCAGCGATTCGGCCTGGGCGTCGAGCTCGCCGCGCAGCTTGGCGAAACTGGCCCAGCGCGCCGGATCGAGCGCGCCCGACTCCAGGGCCGCGCGCACGGCACAGCCGGGCTCGTGGCCGTGGGCGCAGTCGCCGAAGCGGCACTGCGCGGCCAGGGCGTCGATGTCGCCGAACTGCCCGGCATCGAGCTCTTCCTCGCCGGTGAGCTTGAGCTCGCGCATGCCCGGGGTATCGATCAGGCAGCCGCCCTGGGGCAGGCGGATCAGGGCGCGGTGCGTGGTGGTATGGCGGCCGCGGCTGTCGTGTGTACGCACCGCGCCCGTCGCCATGCGCTCGCTGCCCAGCAGGGTATTGGTCAGCGTGGACTTGCCCACGCCGGAGGATCCGACCAGCACGACGCTGTGCGCCTCGCCCAGATAGGGGTGCAGCGTCGCCAGGCTGGCGGCATCCTTGGCATTGACGGCGTGCACCGGGGTATCCGGCGGGACCACCGCCTGCACCGCCGCCACGGCCTCGGCGTCATCGGGCGCACGATCGGCCTTGGTCAGCACCACCACCCCCTGCGCACCGGAGCCGGCGATCAGCAGCAGGTAGCGCTCGATGCGGCGCGGATTGAAGTCGCCGTCCAGGCCCATCAGCACCAGCACGTGATCGATATTGGCGGCGATGGCCTGGCGCCGGTAGCGCTCGCCGGCGGCGCCGCGCAGCAGCAGGGAGCGGCGCGGCAGGATGTGCTCGATGTGCGGCGACGCGGCGCCGTCGTGCAGCACGAAATCGCCCACCGCGGGGCGGTCCACGGGATCGACGTCGCGGCGCAGGAAGCGCGGGGCGGGCTGTGCGTTGAATTCGCGCTCGCCGTCGTGCAGCACGTAGCCGTTGCGGTGTTGCGCAATCACGCGCGCCAGGCGGGCAAGGTCCACGGGCTCGGCGGACTCGGCGGCGCGCCAGCCGATGCCGGCCAGGCGCGCCCCCTGCGCGGGTTCGGAGGTCATGCGCGCATTCTACGTCGTCGTCCGGGCGCACCGCAGTGCGCCCGGGCCGCGGCCACCGCCTCAGCGGGCGACGGCCACCGTCTCGGCGCCGGCCAGGCGCAGCGGCTCCACCGGAGTGCCTTCGCTCAGGCCGTTCTGGCCGGCGACGATGACCTCGGTCCCGACCGTCAGGCCGGCCAGAACCTGCACGTTCTTGCCCGACTCGTAGCCCAGCGTGACCGGAACGCGGTGGGCCTTGCCCTCGTGCACGACGAACACAGTGTTGCGTCCGTCCTCGCTCACCAGGGCCGCCTTGGGCGCCAGGATGGCCGCGGCAACGTTGTCGTAGGTCACCGCCAGGCGGCTGAACATGCCCGGTCGCAGGGCGCCGGCGCGATTGTCCACGGCAACCACGATCTCGACCGTGCCGCTGCCGGCATCCACGACCGGGCTGACCCGCGCCACGGCCGCCTCGAAGCGCCGGTCCGGCAAGGCATCGACGGCCAGGTCCACGGCCTGCCCGGCGCGCAGCGCCACGCTGGCCTGCTCGGGCACGCGCAGGCGCGCCTTGAGGTCACTGAAGTCGGCCAGATCGAATACCGCATCGTGCGGCTTGAGCAACTGGCCCTGCTTGACCCAGCGGCGCGTCACGACGCCGTCGAAGGGAGCGATCACGGCGCTCTTGGACAGGGTCAGCCGGGCCATTTCCACTTCGGCGCGGCGCGCGGCCAGGTCGGACTTGTTCTGCTCGTAGGCGTTGCGGGCAATGAGCTGGCGCTGGTACAGGCTCTCGTTGCGCGCATCGTTGTGCATCAGGCGCTGCAGTTCGGCCTCGACCTGGCGCAGCTGCAACTGCGCGCGGTCGCCGTCCAGGCGCGCCAGCACCTGGCCCTTCTTCACCGCCTGCCCCTCCTCCACCGCCAGGAACAGCACCACGCCACCCAGCTCGGCCACCACGCGCGCCTCGTGCTCGGCTTCGAGCGTGGCAGTACCGGCGTAGCTCGCGCTGATGTCGCCCTGGGCGACCGCCGCCGTCTCCACCGCCACGGCTTCGGCCTTGGGCTTGTCGGCCTGGGCCGACGGCTTGGACTGGGCATCGCCGGCACAGCCGGACAGGGCCGGGGCCAGGGCGGCGAGGAGCAGGACGAGACTGGCGCTGAGGGGACGGTTCATGGGGATCGCCTGAGGGGTGGTCGCCTTGGTGTTGTAGGTAACTATAACACCAGAACTCGAAGGCGCAAGCATGACTGAAGATATAGACGCATGTTGCGGTGCCGCATCTGCCACAAGTCGGGGGCACTCGCCTCGCATCGGATGCAGCGGGCCGGCAAAGGGTTGCAGCACGCCCCCGCCGCCCGCGGAAGGCCAGCATGCCGGCTTGCTTATTCCCGACCGTGCTGGGAGATTCTGCGGCGCAGCACTACGATGACAGTCCGCCCGGAGGCCCCCGCCATGCCGCAACGCCCCATCCCCGTCAGTTCGCGCCTGAGCGAGGTCCGCTACGAGATCCGCGGAGCCCTCTCGCGCCGGGCCAGGGAACTGGAGGCGGAAGGGCGGGACATCGTGCGCCTGAACATCGGCAACCCGGGACTGTTCGGGTTCCGCGTGCCCGAACCGGTCCGCACTGCCGTCGCGGCCCACCTCGGCGAGAGTGAGGCCTATTGCCAGCAGCAGGGCCTCGCCGAGGCGCGCGCCGCCATCGCCGCGCGCGAGCGCGCCCGCGGCGTGGCCGGGGCGCACCCCGACCGCGTGTTCATCGGCAACGGGGTATCCGAGCTGATCGACCTGAGCCTGCGCGCGCTGCTCGAGCCCGGCGACGAGGTGCTGCTGCCCAGCCCGGACTACCCCTTGTGGAGCGCCGCCACGGTGCTCAATGGCGGCGCGCCGCGCTACTACGCCTGCCCCGCCGAACGCGCCCACCTGCCCGATCCGGACGAGATCGAAGCGCTGGTGACGCCGCGCACGCGCGCCCTGGTGCTGATCAACCCCAACAACCCCACGGGCGCCGTCTACCCGCGCGAACTGCTGCAGGCCCTGGTGCGCATCGCCGCCCGCCATCGCCTGGTACTGCTGTGCGACGAGATCTACGACGGGGTGCTCTACGACAACGCCGTTTTCGAGCCGCTCGCGCCCCTGGCCGGCGACGTGCCCTGCATCACGTACAGCGGACTGTCCAAGGTCAGCCTGGCCTGCGGCTACCGCGTGGGCTGGATCTGCCTCTCCGGCGAAGCCACGCGCCTGGCCGACCTGACCGCGGCCCTGGACCTGCTCGCCGCCCTGCGTCTGTGCGCCAACGTGCCGGCGCAGTGGGCCATCGCACCGGCCCTGGCCGGCACCGACAGCATGCGCGCGCTCACGGCGCCCGGTGGACGCCTGCACGAGGCGCGCCGCGCCGTGGCCGAGGGCGTGGCCCGCAGCGAGTTCCTCGACCTCGTCGTGCCGCAGGGGGCGCTGTACGCCTTCCCGCGCGTGCGCGCCGAAGCGATCGCCGACTTCGACGACGAGGCCTTCGCGCTGGAGCTGCTGGAAACGGAAAGCGTACTGCTGGTACCGGGAACCGGCTTCAACGTCCCCGGCTCGCGGCATTTCCGCCTGACCTTGCTGCCCGATCCGGGGCAGATCGCCGAGGTCTTCGTGCGCATCGAGCGCGCCCTGGGGCGCATCGCCGCACGCCGGGCACCGGCGCGGCACGTGGCCTGAGGCCGCCCCGTGCGCTGGTCCTGCGTACTGATGGGCGTGCTCGCCAGCCACGGCGCGCATGCCGCCGGCGCGCTGCGCTTCCTCGCCCTGGGCGATTCCTACACGATCGGCGAGGGCGTGGCCGAAGGCGAGCGCTGGCCGGCGCAACTCGTGGCGCGGCTGCGCGCCGAAGGGCTTGATCTGGGCCATCCGCGCCTGGTCGCCACCACCGGCTGGACCACCGACGAACTGGCCAGCGCCATGCAGGCACAGCCCCTCGACCCGCCCTACGACCTGGTGAGCCTGGGCATCGGCGTCAACAACCAGTACCGCGGCCGTGATGCGGCGAACTACCGCAGCGAGTTCGCCGACCTGCTCGACCGCGCCATCGCCCTGGCCGGCGGGCGGCCGCAGCGCGTGCTGGTCGTGTCCATCCCGGACTGGGGCGTGACGCGCTTCGGGGCGGCCTCCGGTCGCGATGTCGCGCAGATCGCGCGCGAACTGGACGCCTTCAATGCGATCAACCGCGAGGAGAGTCGCCGCCGCCACGTGCACTGGGCGGACGTCTGCGCGGCCTCGCGCCGCGCCGGCGCTGCGGCCGAGATGCTGGCCGAGGATGGGCTGCACCCGTCCGGACGCCAGTACGCGCGCTGGCTGGACACCCTCCTGCCGGCCGCGCGCGCGGCACTGTCATCACCCTGACCGCCAGTCGCAACGCCGCGGTGGCCTTGCCGGCCTAGCCTCTGCCGACACCCTCGGGGGAGGCCGGTCATGCAGCGCTCGCACTTCCGCAGCATCTTCATCTCCGATGTACACCTGGGCACGCGCGACTGCCGTGCGGACTACCTGCTCGACTTCCTGCGCCACACGCGCTGCGAGCGCCTGTACCTGGTGGGCGATATCATCGATCTGGAAGCGCTGGCGCGCGCGCCCTACTGGCCGCCGCTGCATGGCCGAGTGCTCGCCGAACTGCTCGAGATGGCCCGCTCGGGCACCCGCGTGACCTACCTCCCGGGCAACCACGATGCCCCGCTGCGGGGCCTGCACGGGCAGGCCATCGGCGGCATCGAGGTGCGCCTGCGGACGGAGCACACTTGCGCCGACGGGCGCCGGCTGCGCATCAGCCACGGCGACGAATTCGACCCGGCGCAGCTGGGCCGGACCTGGCTGGGCGAGCGGGCACACCGCGCCCTGTGCGCAGCCAACCGCGCCGTGAACGCCCTGCGCCGCCGCCTGGACCTGCCCTACCTGCCGCTCAGCATCCTCGCCAAGGGGCGCTTCGGCCAGGCCCTGGACTATATCCAGCGCTTCGAGGCCCTCGCCGCCGCCCGCGCACGCGGCGAAGGCTTCGACGGCCAGGTCTGCGGGCACATCCACTTCGGCAACCTGCGCGAGGTCGACGGCACGCTCTATCTCAACGACGGCGACTGGGTGGAACACTGCACCGCCCTGGTCGAGCACGCGGACGGCAGCCTCGAACTGCTGCACTGGAACGGCGCAGCCGCCTCGCTGGGGCGGGTCCGCGCGCAGGCGGCGCCCGGATTGCGCGCCGCCGCCTGAGTCCGGCGCGCCTCAGAAGATCTCGAACACGCGCACGCGCACCGCGGCGGTCGCGGTGTGGCCGTGGTCGTCGCTCACGGTGTAGGTGAACACATCCAGGCCCGTGGCGCCGTGGCGGTGCTGATAGCGCAGGCTGCCGTCGGCATTGATGCTCACGTCCGCCGGATAGCCATTGTCGTGGTTGACCGACACCACGCGCAGGCGGTCGCCGTCCGGATCGCTGTCGTTGGCCAGCACGTTGATGTCGACGCCGTAGCCCTTGAGCACGCTGGCCTCATCGTCGCGCGCCACCGGGGGACGGTTGCCGTCGGCCGGGGGCACGACCGCGGGCGGCAGGATGCGCACCGTGGCCGTCGCCGTGGCGCCGAAGCTGTCCTTGATCGTGTAGGTGAAGCTGTCGCCGCCGCCGCTGGCCTCGCACACGGGGGGCGTGCCCTGGCCGGGAGTGACGCTGTAGGTCAGCACGCCGTCGCTGCCGATGCTCACCACGCCCTTGGCCGCACCACCCACGGCCACGACCGTGAGCGGGTCGTGGTCGGGGTCGCTGTCGTTGTCCAGCACGCGGATGGGGAAGCTCGCGCGGCAGGTATCCAACTGCACCTTGTCGTCCACCGCCAGCGGCGCGGCATTGGCGAACTGCCGGTTGCCGAGCGTGGTCGTGCTGCCGCTCTTGGCGAAGCGGTACACATCCACCGTGCGCTTGTGCTGCGCCGGGTCACGCAGGGCGCGCTCGATCCATGCCGCCGGGGCGGC
The DNA here is from genome assembly GCA_035370085.1 of Rhodanobacteraceae bacterium. Lineage (GTDB taxonomy): Bacteria > Pseudomonadota > Gammaproteobacteria > Xanthomonadales > Rhodanobacteraceae > Tahibacter. Next base: position 10,878 of record DAOOVM010000030.1, read on the forward strand.
CACGGTCTCCTTCACCCATTCCACCGTCGGCGCTGGCGCCGGTGGTGGCGGCGCCGGCACGGTGGTTTCTTCCACAGTGAGGAATTCGACATCGACGCGCCGGTTCTTCTGCCGGTTTGCCGGCGTGTCGTTCGGGAAGCGGGGATTGCGCTCCCCCTCGCCCGCTGCGTCGATCTCGCCGACCGGTATGCCGTGGCGCACCAGGTAGGCCTTGGCGCTGGCGGCACGACGCTCGGACAGAGCCTGGTTGTAGGCATCCGTACCGATCGAATCGGTGTGGCCGACGACGCGAATGCGGCTGACGCGCTGGGCGGAAGCGAGCTTCTGCAGCAAGGCATCCAATGCGGCCACGGCATCCGGGCGCAGGTCGGCGTGGTCGAAGTCGAAGAAGGCGTCGCCATCCAGGCGCACCTCGTTGCGCACCACTTGCGGCGCCGTCGGGGCGGATGCGGGTGCCGCAGGCCGTTCGACCTGCACCATGCGGTAGGGTTCGCGTGCGCGGAAACTCTGGCCGAAATCGTAGCGCAGCAGCAACCAGCCGCGGTCGTCGGAGCGGTCGTCCTCGAAGGCCCCGCTCTTCTTCAGATGCTCGCCTTCCAGGCTGAGGCTCCAGCCGCTGTTGCGGAAATACTTGTCCACGCCGAGGGAGAGGGTCAGCTGGTCGGCGTGGGCGCCGTGGCGCCCGCGCTCGTAGTCCAGGCCGCCGCGCAGGCGCAGCAGCGGGTCATCGAAGTAGCGTCCCAGGCGCAGACCGACGCCGTGCTCATAGGGTCGCTCGAAGTAGTCGGTTACCGTGGTGACGGTCTGCGTCTGCGTGTAGCTGTGCCCACCCTCCACGCCGCTCAGCACGGTATCGACGCTCGAGGTCACCGTACCGGTGCGCCGCGTGCCGGTGGTGGCAGCCGAGACGTAGCCGTCGAGGAAGAAATCGTCCTTCTGCCAACCCAGGCCCAGGCTGGCCTTGCCGTCCTTCCAGGCGTTCTGGTCAAAGGCCAAGAAAGCCTTGGCCACGCGCACCGTCTCGGGATGGTCGATGCTGTCCTGGCGCGTCTTGCCGCCGAGCAGCCAGTGGTAGTCGAGCTGGGCGCCGCCGGCCTTGCCCTGGCCCTTCCACAGCTGCGCCAGCCAGGCCGAGTCGCCGTCGAAGGCGAAGATGCCCAGCACCTCGCCCTGTACATCGCCATGTTCGTTCACGCCCAGGCTCACGCGCGCATTGCTGCCGACGTAGGTCAGCGGGACGCTGGCCTCGCCACCGCCGGGCGCGTCGGTCGCGGGTTGCGCCAGGCACGGCGCGGACAGGACGGCGGCAATGCTCAAGGCGAGCAGCGAACGGCGCATCGATCTTCTCCCCGGTTTCCCTGGCCCGGACGGGCCTGTGCGGCGATTATCGCCGAAGCCCGCGCCGCGGGGAAAACGCCGCGGTGGAGGCACTCCTGCAGACAGGGTTTCGGGCCGCCGCTCGGGCGGAGCGCTACACTGCGCGCCTGCCCGTTCCGGAGTCTCCCCCATGCTGTCCGCCGACACCCGCGCCCGCATCGAATCGCTGCTGGGTCAACACCGCATCGTGCTGTTCATGAAGGGCACGCGCCACGCACCGCGCTGCGGCTTTTCCGCCGGCACGGCCAACCTGCTCAACGAGCTGCTGGAGGATTACGCCAGCGTTGACGTGCTGGCCGATCCGGAGATCCGTGAGGGCATCAAGCTCTACGGAAACTGGCCGACCATTCCCCAGCTGTACGTCGACCGCGAGCTCGTCGGCGGGGCCGACATCGTGCAGGGCCTGTACAACAGCGGCGAGCTGCACGAGCTCTTCGGCCTGCCCAAACCCGACCGCACCCCGCCGCCGCTGACCATCACCGATGCCGCCGCGGCGGCGATCCGCGCCGGCATGGAAGATGCCGGCGAGGCCGAGCTGCACCTGAGCATCGACGCTCGATTCGGCGCGCAGTTCTTCCTGCGCCCGGCAAGCGGCGGGGAGATCCGCAGCGATTTCAATGGCATCACCGTCCTGTTCGATCCGGCCTCGGCTGCGCGCGCCCGCGGCATCGTCATCGACTGGGTGGAGACGCCCCAGGGCGCCGGCCTGTCCATCCACAACCCGAACGCGCCCCAGCCGGTGCAGCCGCTCACGGTGCAGGTCCTGCGCGAGCGTCTGGCGCGCCACGACATCACGGTGATCGACGTGCGTCCTGCGGCAGACCGCGCGCTCGCCCCCTTCGCCGCCGCCGAGGTGCTCGACGAGGACTCCCTGCCGCGCCTGGCGGCCCTGCCCAAGGACAGGCCGCTGGCCTTCCTGTGTCACCACGGCAACTCCAGTCGCAGCGCCGCCGAGCATTTCCGCGGCCTCGGCTTCCGCCAGGTCTTCAACGTGGAGGGAGGCATCGACGCGTGGTCGCGCGAGGTCGATCCGGCGGTGCCGCGCTACTAGGGCGCGGCGCGCCCGGCGGCCCGAAACAGGCGTGGATCGTGCACCCTTGGGGCTATACTGCCCTCAAGGCAGCTGGACCTTGCCACCCTAATCGTCGCGCCATGACGGCGCGGAGGATGTCGTTCCATACGACCACAGGGGGATAGCGATGCGACCAACCGTGATCCTGCTCGCCGCCGCCGCGCTACTGGCCGGCTGCGACGGGCGCGAACAGCAAGCCGCCCGCGCCTGCGACAAGGCCGTGAAAGACAAGCTGGCGGGACGCAGCTACGAGCTCAGCCTCAAGACGCTGGCCCAGGGGGCGAAGAGCGCCGAGGGCGAAACCCTGACGCTGACCGCGCCGATCGTCTTCGACAAGGGATTGTCGAGCGAATACCGCCAGGTTCTCGACTGCCGCGTGCGCTTCGAGGCGGGCAAGGATCCCGGCGTGACCTTCCTGCAGTTCAACTGGTCCACGGAAGACCTCAAGAAGGACTGAGGCTCGGTCGCTTGCGGGCGGCGTGCAATGGCCGCCCGCGCACCAGCACCTGGGCCTGCGCGGCGGGCGTGCCTGCCTTCAGAAGCGCAGGTGCTTGACCGATTTGCCCTCGTCGCGGATTTCCTTCAGCGCGTCGATGCCGATGCGGATCTGCGCCTCAACGAATTCGCCGGTGACCTTGCGGTCGCTCTCCTCGGTCTTCACGCCCTCGGGGATCATGGGCTGATCCGACACCAGCAGCAGCGCGCCGGTCGGAATCTTGTTGAAGAAGCCCACCGAGAACAGGGTGGCCGTCTCCATGTCGATGGCCATGCAGCGCGTCTTGCGCAAGTAAGACTTGAAGGCCTCGTCGTGCTCCCACACGCGTCGGTTGGTGGTGTAGACCGTCCCGGTCCAGTAGTCGCGGTTGTGGTCGCGGATGGTGGACGACACCGCGCGCTGCAGGGTGAACGCTGGCAGCGCCGGCACTTCCGGCGGGAAGTAGTCGGTGGACGTGCCCTCGCCGCGCACCGCGGCGATCGGCAGGATCAGGTCGCCCAGGCGGTTCTTGCGCTTTAAGCCGCCGCACTTGCCGAGGAAGAGCACGGCCTTGGGCATGATCGCCGAGAGCAGGTCCATCACCGTGGCCGCCGTCGGGCTGCCCATGCCGAAATTGATGATGGACAACCCGTCCGCGTGGGCACTGGGCATGGCCTTGCCGACGCCCTGAACCTCCACGCCGTGCCACTGCGCGAACAGCTCAACGTAGTTGCTGAAATTGGTGAGCAGAACGTACTTGCCGAACTGCTCCAGAGGCACGCCGGTATAACGCGGCAGCCAGTTGCTGACGATCTCGCTTTTATCCTTCATGGGGTCCGCACGGGTTGCGCTACCGGCGACGCCACGCCGGCGATCAGACCACTGTATCGACTGCCCGAGTCTACCGCAGCCGGGGCATCGACCCTTGGGCGCGGCTCCTGTGAGCGCCGAAGTGCGCATAATTCGCGCATCGCCACCGGGAGTACTGCGCCATGTGGATCAGCATCCTGCTCGCCCTTGCCGCCTTCCTCGCCCTGGCCTTCCGCGGCCGTGGCTACCTCGCCTGGACGCTGGCCGCCGCGACGGCGCTGCTCGGCTGGTGGGGCAGCGGGGTGGACTCGCCCGCACTGTTTCGCGCCAGCGTGCTCGCTCTGGCCGCCGCGGCGGCCGTGTTCGGTTTCGCCCCGCTGCGCCGCGGCCTGATGTCGCGCGCGGCCATGCGTCGCATGGGCGCCGTACTGCCGCGCCTGGGCGAGACCGAACGCGTGGCGCTGGAGGCGGGCACCGTGTGGTGGGATGCGGCGCTGTTCTCGGGTATGCCGCCCTGGCAGGAGCTGCTGGATTTCCGCGTACAGCCGCTCAGCGCCGAGGAGCAGGCGTTTCTCGACGGACCGGTGGAGGAGCTGTGCCGGCGCCTCAACGACTGGGAAGTGCACCAACTGCGCGACCTGCCGGCACCGATCTGGGCCTTCCTCAAGACCCACCGCTTCTTCGGCATGATCATTCCGAAGGAATACGGCGGCTGGGGCTTCTCGGCCATCGCCCACTCGCGCGTGGTGACCAAGATCTCCAGCCGCTCCGTGGCCTGCGCGGTCACGGTGATGGTGCCCAACTCGCTCGGCCCGGCCGAATTGCTGCTGCACTACGGCAGCGAGGAGCAGAAGCGCCGGCTGTTGCCACGACTGGCCTGCGGCGAGGAGGTCCCCTGCTTCGCCCTCACCGGCCCCGAGGCCGGCTCGGACGCGGCGGCGACGCAGTCACTGGGCATCGTCGAGAAGCGCCTGGTCGACGGCACCGAAGTGCTGGGCATGCGCCTGACCTGGCACAAGCGCTACATCACCCTGGCACCGGTCGCCACCCTGGTGGGCCTCGCCTTTCGCCTGAAGGATCCTGACCACCTGCTCGGCGAGCGCGAGGACCTCGGCATCACCTGCGCGCTGATCCCGCGCGACCTGCCCGGGGTGGAGATCGGTCAGCGCCACGATCCCATGGGCGTGCCCTTCATGAACGGCCCAACCGTGGGCCGCGACGTATTCGTGCCGCTGGACGCGGTCATCGGCGGCCGCGCCGGCATCGGCGAGGGCTGGCGCATGCTGATGGAATGCCTCGCCGCCGGACGCTCCATATCGCTGCCGGCACTCAGCGTGGGCGCGGCGCAGATGGCCACGCGCCTGAGCGGCGCCTACGCCACGGTGCGCGAGCAATTCGACACGCCGATCGGCCGCTTCGAAGGCATTGAGGAGCCGCTGGCGCGCATCGCCGGCCTGACCTACCTCATGACGGCCACGCGCACGCTCACCTGCGGCGCCCTGGACGCCGGACAGAAGCCCTCGGTGCTGTCGGCCATCGCCAAGGCCTACCTCACCGAATCCATGCGAGCGGTCGTCACCGACGCCATGGACATCCGTGCCGGTGCGGCGATCCAACGCGGGCCGCGCAACTCGCTGGCGCGCGCCTGGGATGCCGTGCCCATCGGCATCACGGTCGAGGGCGCCAACATCCTCACCCGCTCGATGATCATTTACGGCCAGGGCGCGATCCGCTGCCATCCCTACGTGCAGCAGGAGATCGCCGCCATCGCCGCCGGCGATCTCGCCGCCTTCGACCGAGCACTCTTCGGCCACGTCAACTTCATCGCCACGCGGGCGGTGCGCTCCCTGCTGTGTGCGCTCAGCGGCAGCCGCCTCGCGGCTGCTCCGGCCGCAACCGACACCACGCGCTACTACCAGCACCTATCGCGCTTCTCCGCCGCCTTCGCCATTGTGTCGGACACGGCCATGGGCACCCTGGGCGGCTCGCTCAAGCGGCGCGAGAAGATCTCCGGACGCCTCGCCGACGCACTCGCCTATCTCTACCTGGCCAGCTGCGCCCTCAAGCGCTACCACGAGGAAGCCAAGACCACGGCCAACTTCAACCTGGTGTGCTGGAGCGCCGAACTGTGCCTGTACCGCATCCAGGAGGCCCTGCTGGGCATCCTCGACAATCTGCCCACGCGCCCCGCCGCCTGGATCCTGCGCGCGCTGATCTTTCCACTCGGCGCGCGCTTCCGTCCGCCCTCGGACAAGCTGGGTGCACGCGTGGCGCGGGATATCCTGGAGGACCGTGAGGCGCGCCTGCACCTGACCGAAGACGTGTTCGTACCGCCGCCGGGCGAGGTCGGCCTGGGCGCGCTGGAGGCGGCGCTGGACAAGGCGGTGCGCGCGATTCCCGTCGAGACCAAGCTGCGCGACGCCGTGCGTGCAGGCCGGCTGGACCGCGCCCCCGGCTACCTGCTGGACGAGCTCGGCCGCGACGCCGGCGTGATCAGCGCCAGCGAATACCAGTTGCTGCAGGAGGCTGAGGCGGCGCGCAACGAGGTGATTGCCGTCGACGCCTTCAATGCGGAGACCTTCCGCAGCCTGCACTGAAGTAGCGCCGACGTCAGTTGGAGGCGGATTCCGCCGCTGGCGGACCTCGCCCGCGCGGCGGGCGGCGCGAGCGCCTACCATGGGCTCCCCCGCGGGAGCCCGACATGCGCGCGCACTGGTATTTCGATTTCGTCTCGCCCTTCGCCTGGCTGCAGCTGCCGCGCGTGCTGGCACTGCGCGCGCAGCTGCCGATCGAACCGGTGCCAATCGTCTTCGGTGCGGTGCTGGCGCACCATGGCCAGCTCGGTCCTGCAGAGATTCCGGGCAAGCGCGAGTTCACCTATCGCATGGTGCAGTGGCAGGCGGCACGCCAGGGCGTCGCGCTGCGCTTTCCGCCGGCGCACCCGTTCAACTCGCTGGCCGCCCTACGCCTGTGTGTGGCCGCCGGCGCGACCTGGGAGGCGGTGGAAGCCGTCTACGCGCACCTGTGGCGCGACGGCGCCGCCGGCGACACGCCGGACGCGCTGGCAGCCGTGGCGCGGCGCCTCGGCCTGGCCGATGCGTCAACCGCCATCGCCGCGGATGCGGTGAAGGCCCGCTTGCGCGCCAACACCGAACAGGCCCTCGCCGCCGGCGTCTACGGCGTGCCCACCCTGGCGCTGGACGGCGAGCTGTTCTGGGGCAACGACGCCACCGAGCTCTTCACGGACTGGCTGGCGGACCGCAGCCTGTTCCGGCGCGGCGAATACGCGCGCCTGGCCAACCTCCCGGTGGGCGTACAGCGCCCGCGCTGAAGCACTGCCGGAGGCGCCGCGTGGCGCCCCCTGCAGCGATCGGTCACTGCTTGCCGTCGAGCGACTTCGCCGCCTTCTCGCCCTCGGCGTTGGGCGTGCGCGCGGCCGTGTCGCGCTCGGCGTTCTCGGCGGCCGAGGGCTCCTCGCACTTCACATTGAGGGTGGTGCCCCAGGCCAGGAAGGTGACCGAGGACTGGCTGCTCGCCACGCGCACGATGTTGTCGGGCTTGCAGGTCTTGGTTTCGCCCAGAACAGCGCTGACTTCCACGCTGAAGGGCTGGCCGTCGCCGACGCCGTTGAGCGACTGGCACTTGGTAGAGCCGATGGCGAACGATCCGGACCAATCGGTATGGAACTTGCCGGAAACGACGCGCATCTTGGCGGCATAACCCGCGCCGACCAGGAGCTGCACGCAGGCGGCGGACTGAGCGGCGGCCTGGCTGGCCGGCCACAGGCTGGCGGCGAGGAGAACGAGGGCGGCGAGGGTATAGCGAGTACGGCTGAACATGCGACTTCTCCCTGTACGGTGATTGGAGCGGCCGCACCCCCTCCGGCCGGCCGCCCCGGCCTGGACGGGCATCGGCCCGCTTCCGGAGTGCGCGCACTGTAGGGACATGGAAAAGTTTTGTATACAGGTTTTTTTCGTGATTGGTATTACTTGCAAATACCGCTTGATGTCCAGATGGCCGCACCGCGGTCTCAGCCCAGGGCCAGGCGCAGCGCATCCAGGGCGGCATCGATATCCGCGAAACCCACGTCGAGGTGGGTCACGGCGCGCACGGTGCGCGGCCCCATCTCGCCCATGCGCACGCCGTGCCCGGCGAGGCGGCGGCACAGGTCGGCGGCATCGAGCGCCGGGGCTGTCACGTCGAAATAGACGAGGTTGGTCTCGACCGTGGCGGGATCGATGGCGAGGCCCGCGATGGCGGCAACGCCCTCGGCCAGACGGCGCGCATTGGCGTGGTCTTCGGCCAGCCGCGTGACGTGGTGGTCGAGGGCGTAGTCGCAGGCCGCGGCAATGATGCCGCTCTGGCGCATGGCGCCGCCCCAGCGCAGCTTCAGCCGCTCGGCTTCGCGCACGAACTCCGCACTGCCGGCCAGGACCGCACCACCGGGCGCGCCCAGGCCCTTGGAGAAGTCGACCCAGACCGAGTCAAACGGCGCCGACCAGGTAGCTACGTCGATGCCGCTGGCCACGGCGGCATTGAACAGGCGCGC
>DAOOVM010000031.1:0-2113 GCA_035370085.1 Rhodanobacteraceae bacterium
GGTCTCGACATCCCGCGGCTCGCTCAGGAGCAGGACATCGGCAGCGCCGTGGGCGTGGTCTACGCGCGCCATGAGGGGCGCCGCCTGTTCGTGCAGCTGTCGCGCCTGAGTGCCGAGCGCGACGAAATGAACTTCGAATTCGGCCGGCTGCAGCTGGAGCAGTCGACCTGGGCCGAGCCCAGCCGCATCGAGAACGTCGCGCGCAACCAATTCGGCATGGTGTCGCCGGGTCCCGCCGATACCGTGCTGATCAGCCGGGGGGCGCCGCGATGAACCGGCGCGGCCCGCTGCCGGCGCCGGATTCCTTGTCGCTGCCCTCGATGGCGGCGGTGCGGGACGCCGTCGCGCCGACCCGCGCCGCGGCCCGCGTCCGCCCCGCCAACACGCCGGCGCGGCTCTATACCGTGCTCATGCTGCTCGCGCTCGGCTCGACCGGCCTGGTGGTGCGCGCCGTCGACCTGCAGGTGGTGCGCAAGGACTTCTACCAGGAGCAGGGCGACGCACGCTATCTGCGCGAGATGCCCATCGCCGTCTCGCGCGGCACCATCTTCGACCGCAACGGCGAGCCCCTGGCGGTGTCCACGCCGATGGAGTCGATCTGGGCCAATCCGCAGCAGTTGCTGCAGGGGGACGATCGTCTGCCGGAGCTGGCCCGGGCACTCGGCATCGAGACGCAGACGTTGCGCGACAAGCTGCAGCAGCGCGCCGACAAGGAGTTCCTCTACCTCAAGCGCCACCTCAACCCCGACGATGCGGCGGCGATCCTGGCGCTGAAGGTGCCGGGCGTGTTCTCGCAGCGCGAGTTCCGCCGCTTCTACCCCAGCGGTGAGGTGACCGCTCACGTGCTGGGCTTCACCAACATCGACGACCGCGGTCAGGAGGGTCTGGAACTGGCCTTCGACGACTGGCTGGCGGGCAAGCCGGGCGCCAAGCGCGTCATCCGCGATCGCCTCGGCAACATCGTGGAGAACGTCGAGCTGCTGCGCGAGCCGCAGCCGGGGCGCGACCTCACCCTGACCATTGATCGGCGCCTGCAGTACCTCGCCTACCGCGAACTCAAGACCGCGCTGCTGGAACACCACGCCACATCGGGTTCGATGGTGGTGCTGGATGTGCCGAGCGGCGAAGTGCTGGCGATGGTCAATCTGCCGTCCTACAACCCCAATGCGCTTTCCGGCGCCGACGTCGCCAGCCGGCGCAACCGCGCGCTGACCGATGTGATGGAGCCGGGCTCGACGATGAAGCCCTTCACCATCGCCGCGGCGCTGGAGAGCGGAAAGTACAAGCCCAACACGCCGATCGATACCAGCCCCGGCACCCTGGCCCTGCCGGGGGGGTACCTGATCCGCGACACGCGCAACCACGGGCTGACCGACGTCACCGGCGTCATCACGATGTCGAGCAACGTGGGTGCGGCCAAGATCGCCGCCACGCTGCCCAACGAGCACCTCTACGACGTCTATCGCCGCTTCGGCTTCGGCCAGCCCAGCGGCAGTGGCTTTCCCGGCGAAGCCGGCGGCGTGCTGCCCGCACTCAAGGCCTGGGGTCCGGTGGAGAAGGCGACCATGTCCTACGGCTATGGTCTGAACGTCACGCCGCTGCAGCTGGTGCAGGCCTACGCCGCCCTTGCCAACGGCGGGCGCCTGCGTGCGCCGAGCTTCGTCAAGGGCGCGCAGAACCCCGACAGTGCCGTAGTCGATCCGCAGATCGCAGCCACCCTGGTGCAGATGCTCGAGACGGTGGTGCAGCCCAAGGGCACGGCATTCCCGCAGGCCGCGGTGCTCAACTACCGCGTCGCGGGCAAGACCGGCACGTCCAAGAAGGCCATGGGCGGCGGCTACGGGAAACAGTACGTTTCGCTGTTTGCCGGGTTGGTGCCGGCCAGCGCGCCGCGTCTGGCCGCCGTGGTGGTGGTGAATGATCCCCAGGGGCCGTACTACGGTGGCCTGGTGGCCGCACCGGCGTTCGGCCGCGTCATGGCCGGCGCCATGCGCCTGCTTGACGTGGCGCCCGACAACGCACGCCGCTGGTACGCCGGCGGGCCCGACAGCGGCAACGTCGTGGAAGCCCCTGCGGCCGACTACGGCGGCGATGCCACCTACGAAGAGGCGGT
>DAOOVM010000031.1:2213-19051 GCA_035370085.1 Rhodanobacteraceae bacterium
GGATGCGCAGGAGCGGCCGCCGCACAAGGACGTGCCAGTGCCGCGGGCGCAGGCGACGGCAGGGATGCCGGAGGTAGAGCAACGCATGGAGCAGTTGCCGGATGCGCAGGAGCGGCCGCCGCACAAGGACGTGCCAGTGCCGCGGGCGCAGGCGGTGACGATGCGGCTCGATGCCCTCCTCGGCGCGCCGCTGGACGGGTCCTACGGCGCCATCCAGGTGCAGGGCCTCACCCTGGACTCACGCGCGGTGCGCGCGGGCGACGCCTTCGTCGCCCTGCGCGGCACGCGCCAGCACGGCATCCTGTTTGCCCCGGCGGCGTTGGCGTCGGGTGCCTCGGTGGTCATCGCCGAGGCCCCGGCGCCGCCCGCTCCGCCGCCGGTGGCGCCCGTGGTGTGGATCGACGGGTTGCGCGAGCGACTGGGCGCGATCGCCGCACGCTTCCACGGCGAGCCCTGTGCAGCGCTGCGCGTCGTCGGCGTCACCGGCACCAACGGCAAGACCTCGACCGTGCAATTGCTGGCGCAGGCGCTGCACCATGCCGGGCGCCGCGTCGCGACCGTCGGCACCCTGGGCGCGGGCCTGTTCGGCGCCCTGCGCGAGGGCGAGCGCACCACGCCTGACGCCATCGCCGTGCAGGCGCTGCTGGGGGAATTTCGTGACCTCGGCGCCCAGGACGTAGCCATGGAAGTGTCCTCGCACGCGCTCGACCAGGGGCGCGTGAATGGTGTGCACTTCACCGTGGCTGTGTTCACCAACCTGACGCGCGACCACCTCGACTACCACGGCACGATGCAGGCCTACGGCGCCGCCAAGGCGCGCCTGTTCGCGTGGCCGGGGCTGGATTGGGCCGTGATCAACGTCGACGACGGCTTCGGGCGTGCGCTCGCCGACGGCCTGCCCGCCGGCGTGCGGCGCCTGCGCTGCGCCATCGACGGTGCAGCGGCCGAGATTCGCGCATCGGCCGTGCGCACCGATGCGCGCGGCCTGCGCTTCCAGCTGGCCACGCCCTGGGGCGAGGCCGAGGTCACCACCGCCCTGCTCGGACGATTCAACGTCGCCAATCTCCTGGGCGTGGTCGGCGCCCTGGGCGCGCTGGGCGTGGATTTTGCGCTGATCTGCGACGCCCTCGCCGCGCTGCAGCCGGTCAATGGACGCATGAGCCGCCTCGGCGGCGACGGCATGCAGCCGCTGGTGGTGGTGGACTATGCGCACACGCCCGATGCGCTGGAGCAGGCGCTGCTCACCCTGCGGGCCCACTGCGCCGGCGCCTTGACCTGCGTGTTTGGATGCGGCGGCGAGCGCGATGCGGGCAAGCGCCCGCAGATGGCCGCCATCGCCGAGCGCCTGGCCGACCGCGTCGTCGTCACCGACGACAACCCGCGCAGCGAGGACGGTGACGCCATCGTGGCGCAGATCCTGGGCGGCTTCGACCGGCCGTACGCGGCGGTGGTGCAGCGCGATCGCGCCGCCGCCATCGACGCCGCGGTGCGGGGTGCGACCAGCGCTGACGTCGTGCTGATCGCGGGCAAGGGCCACGAACACTACCAAGAGATCGCCGGGCGCAGACTGCCCTTCGACGACCTGGTCGTGGCCCGCAGCGCGCTGGCGGCGCGGGCCGCAGCGGAGGGCCACGCATGACCACCCTGCGTTTGGCCGACATCGCCACCTTCACCCACGGACGGCTGATCGGCGCCGACGGCGTGGTGAGCGGTGTGTCCACCGATACACGCACGCTGCGTGGCGGCGAGCTCTTCGTTGCCCTGGTGGGCGAATCGCACGACGCGCATGCCTTCGTGGCACAGGCGCGCGAGCGCGGCGCCGCCGCGGCTCTGGTCAGCCGACGGGTCGAGGTTGATCTGCCGCAGGTCCTGGTGCGCGACACGTTGTTGGCGCTGGGCGACCTCGCCAGCGCCGTGCGCGCCCAGCGCCGCGCCCGCGTGGTCGGCATCACCGGATCCAATGGCAAGACCACCGTCAAGACCCTGACCGCCGCGGTCCTGCAGCGCCACGGTCGTACCCACGTGACCGTCGGCAATCTCAACAACGAGATCGGCCTGCCCCTGACCGTACTGGCCCTGCCCGAGGACGCCGAATTCGCCGTGCTGGAGATGGGCGCAGGCAAGCCCGGCGACATCGCCTATCTCGCCGCCATCGGCCGGCCCGAGGTCAGCCTCGTCAACAACATCGGACCGGCGCATCTGGAGCGCATGGGCAGCCTCGACGGCATCGCGCAGACCAAGGGGGCCATCTACAGCGCCCTGCCGCCCGATGGCGTGGCCGTGATCAATGCCGACGACGCCTATGCGGACTATTTCACAGGGCTGGCCGGAGCGCGGCGCACGCTGCGCTTCGGCCTCCATTCCGCCGCGGCGGTGCGCGCGGAGGGCCTCACCCTTGACGCCACCACCTCGCGTTTCGACCTCGTCACGCCGGCCGGCGCCATCGGTGTGACCCTGCCGCTGGCGGGCGAGCACAACGTCCTCAATGCCCTCGCGGCGAGCGCCATCGCTGTGGCCCTGGACGTGCCGCTGCCGACGATCAAAGCCGGGCTGGAGGGCGCCGAACACGTCAAGGGACGCCTGCTGCGCCACGACCTATCCGCCGGCTGGAGCGTCATCGACGACAGCTACAACGCCAACCCGGGTTCCGCGGCCGCCGCCATCGCGACGCTGGCGCTGGAGAACGGCGAAGCCTGGCTGGTGCTGGGCGACATGAAGGAACTCGGCCCCGAGGCGGCGCGCCTGCACACAGACATCGGCGCGCTGGCCAAGGCGCGCGGCATTGCCCGGCTGTACAGCGTGGGACCACTGGCCCAGGCCGCGAGCGCGGCCTTCGGTGCGGGTGCGCGGCATTTTTCCGACCAGTCCGCACTGATCGAGGCGCTGCGCGCCGAGCTGCACGCGGGCGTGTGCTGCCTGGTCAAGGGATCGCGCTCCTCGGCCATGGAGCGTGTGGTGGCGGCCCTGTTGGGCAAGAACGGCGGAGGCGACGCCCATGCTGCTTGAACTCGCGCAGTGGCTGGCGCCGCACATCAGCGCCTTCCACCTGTTCCAGTACCTGACCTTCCGCGCCATCATGGCCACGCTGACCGCGCTGGCCGTGTCGCTGCTGCTGGGGCCGGGCATGATCCGGCGTCTGGCCGCGCTGAAGGCCGGCCAGGTGATCCGTCAGGACGGCCCGCAGTCGCACCTGTCCAAGGCCGGCACGCCGACCATGGGCGGCGCGCTGATCCTCGCCGCCATTGCCGTCACGACCCTGCTGTGGTCGGACCTGCACAACCGCTACGTCTGGCTGGTGCTGGTGCTCACCCTGGCCTTCGGCGCGATCGGCTTCGTCGACGACTACAAGAAGCTGGTGAAGAAGGACAGTCGCGGCCTCATCGCGCGCTGGAAATACTTCTGGCAGTCGGTGTTCGGGCTGGGCGCGGCGCTGTTCCTCTATTTCACCGCGGAGAACAGCGCGGCGACTGCGCTGTTCCTGCCCCTGTTCAAACAGGTGGCCCTGCCGCTCGGCGTGCTGTTCGTGCCCCTGGCCTATCTGATGATCGTGGGCTTCTCCAACGCCGTGAACCTCACTGACGGACTGGATGGTCTGGCCATCCTGCCCAGCGTGATGGTGGCCGCCGCGCTGGGTGTCTTCGCCTACCTGGCGGGTAATGCGGTGTTCTCCCAGTACCTCGCCATCCCGGCGATCCCGGGCGCAGGCGAACTGGCCATCTTCACCGGCGCACTGGCCGGCGCGGGCCTGGGCTTCCTGTGGTTCAACACCTACCCGGCACAGGTCTTCATGGGCGACATCGGTGCGCTGGCGATCGGCGCGGCGCTGGGCAGCATCGCCGTGATCGTGCGCCAGGAGGTGGTGCTGCTGATCATGGGCGGCGTGTTCGTGATGGAAACGGCATCGGTCATGCTGCAGGTCGCCAGCTTCAAGCTCACCGGCCGGCGCATCTTCCGCATGGCGCCGATCCACCACCACTTCGAGCTCAAGGGCTGGCCGGAGCCGCGCGTGATCGTGCGCTTCTGGATCATCAGCGTGGTGCTGGTGCTGGTCGGTCTGGCCACGTTGAAGGTGCGCTGATGCTGCTGACCGCGCCCGCGCCGATGCCGAGCGGCCAGGCCCTGCGCCGCGAGGAGCTGCCCGGCCGCTTCGACCTCGGACTGCTGCTGGCTGCGCTGTCGCTCGCCAGTCTGGGCGTGATCATGGTCGCCTCCAGCTCGATCCCCATCGCCGACCCGCTGGCAAAGGGGCAGCACCTGGGGCCCTTCTACTACCTCACCCGCCACCTGGTGTTCCTCGGCGGCGGACTGCTGCTCGCCGCCCTCGCCATGCGCACCGAGCTGGAGCGGGTGGAGCGCACGAGCTTCCTGCTGCTGCTGTTGGCGCTCGTCCTGCTGCTGCTGGTGTTCGTGCCGGGACTGGGCGTGCGCATCAACGGCGCGCGGCGCTGGATCCATCTGGGCATCTCCGGCTTCCAGTCGGTCGAGGCGGTGAAGCTGCTGCTCATCGTCTACCTGGGGAGCTACCTCGTGCGCCAGCGCGAGAGCGTGCAGCGCCAGCTGTTCGGCGTGGTCAAGCCGGTGGGCGTGGCCGGCCTGGTGGTAGTGCTGCTGCTGGCGCAGCCGGACTTCGGATCGGCCACGCTGATCATCGCCACCACGGTCGGCATGGTCTGGCTGGGCGGCGCGCGCATGCGCAACCTGTTCCTGCTTGGCGCGCCCCTGCTGCCGGCCCTGGCCTGGGCGGCGCTGACGCAGGACTACCGCGTCAAGCGGCTCACCTCCTTCCTCGATCCGTGGAAGGATCCGTTCAACGACGGCTTCCAGTTGACCCAGGCGCTGATCGCGGTTGGCCGTGGCGAATGGACCGGCGTGGGCCTCGGCGGTTCGATCCAGAAGCTGTACTACCTGCCCGAGGCGCACAGCGATTTCATCCTTGCGGTGATCGCCGAGGAGCTCGGTCTGGCCGGCATCGTGCTGGTGCTGGCGTTGTTCGCCTGGCTGTGCGGGCGCGGCCTGCTGCTGGGTCTGCGCTGCGTGCAGCGCGGCCTGCATTTCCAGGGCAACGTCGCCTTCGGCATTTCCCTGTGCATTGCCCTGCAGGCGCTGGTGTCGGTGGGTGTGAACCTCGGCGTGCTGCCGACCAAGGGCCTGACCCTGCCGCTCATCTCCTCGGGCGGCTCCTCGGTGCTGATGACCTGCGCCATGGTCGGCGTGCTGCTTCGAGTCAGCTACGAGCTGTCCCGCGCCGAGGCGCGCGAGGCGCTGGCTGTGCGCGACGCGCAGGAGGCCTACGCATGAGCGGCCGCGATGCGCCCGTGCTGATCATGGCCGGCGGCACCGGCGGGCACATCTTCCCCGGCATCGCCGTCGCCGACGAATTGCGCGCCCGCGGCGTGCCGGTGGCCTGGCTGGGCTCCCGCGGCCGCCTGGAGGAGCAACTGGTGCCGAAGGCGGGGATTGCGCTGCACACCCTCGCCATCGGTGCGGTGCGCGGCAAGGGCCTGCGCCAGCTGCTGCGCGCTCCGCTCGAACTGCTCGGGGCCGTACTGGCGGCGCGGCGCCTGCTCCAGGCCCTGCGGCCGCGCAGTGTGCTGTCGATGGGTGGCTTCGCCGCCGGCCCCGGCGGCCTCGCCGCGCGCTGGCTGGGGATACCGCTGGTGGTACACGAGCAGAACCGCGTGCCCGGCCTGACCAACAAGGTGCTGGCCCGCATTGCGCGGCGCGTGCTGGCCGGCTTCGCTGACGCCTTTGCGCCGGGGCGCGCACTGTGGGTCGGCAATCCCGTGCGGGCGGCCATCGCCGCGCTGCCGGCGCCGGACCACCGCCCGGCGCGCCCGACTGACCTGCGTCTGCTCGTCCTCGGTGGCAGCCAGGGCGCGGCAGTGTTGAACCGCACCGTGCCCGAAGCGCTCGGTCGCCTGGAGGCGGTATGCCGCCCCCAGGTTCGCCACCAGTGCGGTGCGGCCCACGCCGAGGCCGCGCGCAGCGCGTACGCGGCGGCCGGCGTGCCGGCCAGCGTCGAGCCCTTCATCGAGGACATGGCCTCCGCGTATGCCGAGGCCGATCTCGTGGTTGCCCGCGCCGGCGCCCTGACGCTGGCCGAGCTCGCCGCGGCCGGCCTCGGCGCCGTGCTGGTGCCCTTCGCGGCCGCGGTGGACGATCACCAGACGCGCAACGCGCAGGCCCTGGTCGAGGCCGGCGCCGCCGTGCTGGTCGCCGAGCGTGAGGCCAGTGCCATGCGCCTCGCCGCGGTGCTGGACGAGCTGCTGGCCGATCGGCCCCGCCTGGTGCGCATGGGCGCGGCGGCGCGCAGTTTGGCCAAGCCGGATGCCGCGGCGCGCATCGCCGACGTGTGCCTGGAGGTGGCCGCATGACGCCGCGCCGCCTCGCCCCGCAGGACGACATCATGGCCGCCTTCCGTCGCGTGCACTTCATCGGCATCGGCGGGGTAGGCATGAGCGGCATCGCCGAAGTGCTGCAGACCCTGGGCTACGACGTGTCCGGCTCGGATCGCGCCGAATCGACCACGACGCGGCGCCTGGCCGGCCTCGGCGTGCGCATCGACCTCGGCCACGCCGCCGCGCACGTGGCGGACGCCGACGCGGTGGTGGTTTCCAGCGCCATCAAACCGGACAACCCCGAGCTCCTGGCCGCGCGGGCGCGCCGCATTCCGGTGGTGCCGCGTGCAGAGATGCTGGGTGAGCTGATGCGCTTCCGTCGCGGCATCGCCGTGGCCGGCACGCATGGCAAGACCACCACCACCAGCCTCACCGCCAGCGTGCTGGCCGAAGCCGGGCTCGATCCGACTTTCGTGATCGGCGGCCAGCTCACCGCCGCCGCCACCAATGCGCGCCTCGGCACGGGCGAGTACCTGGTGGCGGAAGCCGACGAGTCCGACGGCTCCTTCCTGCTGCTCTCGCCCGTGGTGGCGATTGTCACCAACATCGATGCCGATCACCTGGAGAACTACGACGGCGACTTTGGCAAGGTGAAAAGGGCCTTCGCCGACTTCCTGCACCGGCTGCCGTTCTACGGCCTTGCCGTGCTGTGCGTGGACGACGCGGAAGTGCGCGCCCTGGCCCAGAGCACGGTGCGCAGCACGCTCACCTACGGCATCGACAGCACCGATGCGGACGTGCGCGCCAGCAACGTGCGCCAGCGCGGCGCGCAGATGCTCTTCGACCTGCACCTGCCGACCGAGCCGGCACCGGGGCAGGGCGCCGCCTCCGGCCAAGCCGCGGTCGTGCGCGCCGTCACCCTGAACCTGCCGGGCCGGCACAACGTGCTCAACGCCCTGGCCGCGGCCGCGGTGGGCTGGCAGCTCGGCGTGGAGGCCGAGGCCATCGGCCGCGCGCTGGAGAAATTCCAGGGCGTGGGGCGGCGTTTCCACCAGCGCGGCGAGGTTGCGCTCAACCAGGGCTCGGTGCTGCTGGTGGACGACTACGGCCATCACCCGCGCGAGTTGGCGGCGGTGTTCGCCGCCGCGCGCGGGGGCTGGCCGCAGCGCCGCCTTGTCGTTGCGTTCCAGCCGCACCGCTACTCGCGCACACGCGATCTGCTGGACGACTTCGCCCAGGTGCTGGCCGATGTCGACGTGCTCGTGCTGACCGAGGTCTATCCGGCCGGCGAGGCACCCATCGCCAACGCCGACGGCCGCGCGCTGGCCCGTGCCGTGCGCGCGCGCGGCAAGGTCGATCCGGTGCTCGTTGCGCATCCGCGCGAGCTCCGCGCGGTGCTGCCGGCCCTGCTGCGCGACGGCGACTTGCTCCTCATCATGGGGGCCGGCGACATCGGCGCCGCGGCGATCGAGCTGGCGCAGCCCGGCGCCCTGCAATCCGGCGGAGATGCCTGATGGCCGCCGACCCGAACCTTCCCTCGTCAGTCCCCCCCCGCGGCAGCGCCATGCGCATTTCCGATCCCCAACTCTTCGGCCGCGTCGCGGTCGTCCTCGGCGGTAACTCGGCCGAACGCGAGGTCTCGCTCGACTCCGGCCGCAACGTGCTCGAGGCGCTGCGCGCCCGCGGCGTCGACGCGCACCCCGTGGACGGCATCCCCGCCCTGCTCGATGCGCTGCGCGCCGGGCACTTCGCCCGCGTGTTCAACATTCTGCACGGCCGCGGTGGCGAGGACGGTGTGCTGCAGGGCGCGCTGGAGTCGCTGCGCGTGCCCTATACCGGCTCGGGCGTGCTCGGCTCGGCCCTGACCATGGACAAGGTGCGCACCAAGCAGGTGTGGATCGCCCAAGGCCTGCCGACGCCGCGATTCGCCGCCTTCCGCCGCGGCGACGATTTGCGCGCGGCGGTGGCCTCGGTCGGATTCCCGGCCATCGTGAAGCCCTCGCACGAGGGCTCCAGCGTCGGTGTGACGCGCGTGTACTCCGATGCCGACCTGCCGGCCGCGATCGAACTGGCTGCCCGCTACGACGGCGAGCTGGTGATCGAACAGCTCATCGAAGGCGGCGAGTTCACCGTCGGCATCCTGCATGGGGAGGCCCTGCCCAGCATCCAGATCGTGCCCAAGGGCGAGTTCTACGATTACCACGCCAAGTACGTGGCCGAGGACACCCAGTACCTGTGCCCGGGCCTCGATGGCGAAGCGGAGACGGCATTGCGTGGGCTGGCACTGCGTGCCTTCCTTGCCGCCGACGCCTGGGGCTGGGGGCGCGTGGACGTGATGCGTGATCGCACCGGCGCCAACTGGCTGCTGGAAGTGAACACCACGCCCGGCATGACCAGCCACTCGCTGGTGCCCAAGGCCGCGCGTGCGGTGGGCATCGACTTCCCCGAGCTGTGCTGGCGCATTCTCGAAACCTCCTTCCGCGGGGAGGGCACCTGATGCGCGGTGCCCTGATCCTGCGCCTGACCGCCTGGGCCATCGCGCTCACCCTGGTGGCGCTGCCGCTGGTGGGTCTGCTCAACGGCTGGTTCGCCGCCGACCGCTGGCCGGTGCGGCAGCTGCAGATTGAGGCGGAGTTCGGCCACGTCGGCACTGAGCAGGTGCGCGCTGCGGCCGCGGGCGAGCTCGATGCGGGCTTCTTCGCCCTCGACCTGCCCGCGCTGCAGCGCCGCGTGGCCGAACTGCCCTGGGTGCAGAAGGTCGAAGCGCGCCGCCGCTGGCCCGACACGGTGGTGGTGCGCGTGTATGAGCAGCAACCCTATGCGCACTGGAGTGGCGGCCGCCTGATCGGGCGCGACGGCAGCCTGTTCCAGGTGCCCGGTGCCGACGCGCTGCAGGGATTGCCTCACCTTTCCGGACCGGACGAGCGCCTCGGTGAAATCCTCGCCTTCTATGCCGAGGTGCAACGTCTGCTGCGCGGCAGCCAGCTCGCCGTGGCCCGCGTCGACCTGTCGGGGCGCGGCGCGTGGACCCTCGGTCTGGACAACGGCGCCCAGCTTGTCCTCGGTGTCGGCGACGAGGTGCGCGCCCGGCTGAAGCGTTTTCTCGCCGTGTATCCGCGCCTGGCCGCCAGCCACGCCGGCAGCTTTCTCAGTGCCGACCTGCGCTACAGCAACGGCTTCGCCGTGAAATGGGCCCCGGCCGCGCCGGCGCCGAGCGCATCCCCAGTACCTGCCCCGCCGCCCGCCGCCGCGCCGGCCGGAGATGCCTGAGCCATGAACCGCAAGAGCGAAAAATCGCTGATCGTCGGCCTCGACATCGGCACCTCCAAGACGGTGGCCATCGTCGGCGAATACGCACCGGGAGAGCCGGTGGAGGTGATCGGCGTGGGCTCGCATGCCTCGCGCGGCCTCAAGCGCGGCGTGGTGGTGGATATCGAGTCCACCGTGCAGTCGATCCAGCGTGCGGTGGAGGAGGCCGAGCTCATGGCCGGCTGCGAGATCCGCTCGGTCTACGCCAGCATCTCCGGTTCGCACATCCGCGACGAGAACTCGCACGGCACGGCGCCGATCCGCGACAAGGAAGTGACCCAGGCCGACCTCGAAGCTGTGCTCAATGCCGCCAGCGCCCTGGCCATCCCGGGCGATCGCTGGGTGCTCTACAAGGAGCCGCAGGAGTACATGATCGACGGCCAGGAGGGCATCCGCCATCCGGTGGGCATGTCCGGCGTGCGCCTGGAAGCCAACGTGCACCTGGTCACCGGCGCCGCCAGCGCCGCGCAGAACATCAGCAAGTGCATCCAGCGCTGCGGTCTGGCCGTGGACGAACTGGTGCCGTCGGCGGTGGCCTCGGCGCGCGCCATCCTGACCCAGGACGAGCGCGAGCTGGGCGTCTGCCTGGTCGACATCGGCGCCGGCACGACCGATCTGGCGATCTACACCCAGGGCGCCATCCGCCACACCGCCTCGCTGCCCGTGGGCGGCGACCAGGTCACCAACGACATCGCCCATCTGATGCGCACGCCCACGGCCAATGCCGAGGAGCTGAAAATCCGCTACGCCTGCGCGCTCGCCGACCTTGCCACCGCCGAAGAGACCATCCAGGTGCCCAGCGTCGGTGACCGCCCGCCGCGGCGACTGGCGCGGCAGAACCTCGCCGAGGCGGTGCAACCGCGCTACGAGGAACTGTTCGAGATGGTGCAGGCGGAATTGCGCCGGGCCGGGCTGGAGGAACTGGTGCGGGCCGGCATCGTGCTGACCGGCGGCGGGGCCAAGATGGAGGGTGTGGTGGAGCTCGCCGAAGAGCTGTTCCACATGCCCGTGCGCCTGGGCGTGCCGCAGCACGTGGGCGGACTGGTCGACGTCGTTTCCAACCAGATCCATGCCACCGGCGTGGGTCTGCTGCTGTACGGGGTCAGCCGTGACGTCGGGCGCCAGGGTGTCGCCGGCGGCAGCTCGCGCGCCGGCGGCCTGTGGGACCGGCTGATGGGCTGGTTCAAAGGCAACTTCTGACGGGGTGGACACGCCGTCGCCGGGATGGCGGCGGTGACCGGGCGAACGGCCCGGCAACCGGAACGCGGCGCCCCGTGTTCCGCTCGACGGCAGGGGCAGGAGCCCTCGCGCGGCGATACACACAACAAGATGGCTCGCAACGATCTACGGAGGTGGGAGATGTTCGAACTGGTCGAGAGGTTGGCACCCAACGCGGTGATCAAGGTGGTGGGCGTGGGCGGTGGCGGCGGCAATGCCGTGGCCCACATGGTGCAGCAGCACGTGGAGGGCGTGGACTTCATCTGCGCCAACACGGATGCGCAGGCGCTCAAGAGCAGCGGTGCCAAGTACACGCTGCAGCTGGGCGGCAACGTGACCAAGGGCCTGGGCGCCGGCGCCAATCCGGAGGTGGGTCGTCAGGCCGCCCTGGAGGACCGCGAGCGCATCGTGGAGATGCTCGGCGGAGCCGACATGGTGTTCATCACCGCCGGCATGGGCGGTGGCACCGGCACCGGCGCGGCGCCGGTGGTGGCCCAGCTGGCCAAGGAACTGGGCATCCTCACCGTGGCCATCGTCACCAAACCCTTCCCCTTCGAAGGCCGCCGCCGCATGCAGGTGGCGATGAAGGGCATCGAGGACCTGTCCCAGCACGTGGACTCCCTCATCACCGTGCCGAACGAGAAGCTGCTGACCGTGCTGGGCCGCGACGTGACCCTGCTCAGCGCCTTCCGCCAGGCCAACGACGTGTTGCACGGGGCGGTGCAGGGTATCGCCGACCTGATCACCCGGCCGGGCCTGATCAACGTCGACTTCGCCGACGTGCGCACCGTCATGAGCGAGATGGGCATGGCCATGATGGGCACGGGCACCGCCCGCGGCGATGACCGCGCCGTGGCGGCTGCCGAGGCCGCCATCAACAATCCGCTGCTGGAGGACGTCAACCTGTCCGGTGCCTGCGGCATCCTGGTGAACGTCACGGCCGGTCCGAATCTGACCATGCGCGAGTTCGACGAGATCGGTCAGGTCGTGCACGGCTTCGCCAGCGAGGACGCGACGGTGGTGATCGGAACGGCCCTGGATCCGGAACTGCAGGACGAGGTGCGGGTGACGGTGGTGGCGACCGGCCTCAACCGCGCCGCGGTACGCCAGCCGGTCCGGCGCGAGGAGCCGGCGCGGCAACCCCTGCGCGTGCTGCGCACCGGCACCGGCAACGAGGTGGTGGACTATGCCGCCCCGACCCCGGTCCGTGCGCCCGGCCTGGGCCGTGCGATGGCGGCCGAGCCCGCAGCCGCGGCGCCCGAGGTTCCGGCCGACTATCTCGACATCCCGGCATTCCTGCGTCGCCAGGCCGACTGAGGCCGGCGACGCCCGGTCCAGCCTGAGCGCCGGCGCGTCCCCTGCGCGCCGGCCCGCACCGGTCGCGGCCACCCGTGGCGGCCGCAGCGGTGCGCTCTCCCTCCCGGAACGGCAGCGGGCGCGCTGCCGTCTCCCGCGTCGATGACTTGTGCGCCGGGCTTGGTGCACTGCCTGCGCGCTGCCCTGCCTGCGCCAGACTGTTGTTAGAAAACAACATTACTGTGGACGGAAAGCCGCGTTTTGCTTTCCCGTCATAAAACCCTGTGCTAGCATCCCGACCGTTTTGCCGAGCCCGGACGGACGCCACGGCTCTGTAGCAGTGCCCGGAACGGCTCCACCTCTGCCCCAGGGGATACATAAAAGAATGATCAGGCAACGCACGCTCAAGAACGTCATTAGGGCGACGGGCGTCGGCATCCACACCGGTGAAAAGGTCTACATGACCCTGCGCCCGGCGGCGGTGGACACGGGCATCGTGTTCCGCCGCGTCGACCTCGCCTCGCCCATCGACATCCTCGCCCGCGCCGAAAACGTCGGCGACACCAGCCTTTCCAGCACCCTCGTGCGCGACGGCGTGCGCGTCGCCACTGTCGAGCACCTGCTCTCGGCCATGGCCGGGCTGGGCATCGACAACGCCTATGTCGACCTGTCCGCGGCCGAGGTGCCCATCATGGACGGCAGCGCGGGGCCCTTCGTGTTCCTGCTGCAGTCGGCCGGCATCGAAGAGCAGGAAAAGGCCAAGCGCTTCATCCGCATCAAGAAGCCGGTGAAGGTCCAGGACGGCGACAAGTGGGCCCGTTTCGAGCCCTTCGACGGCTTCAAGGTCGGCTTCTCCATCGACTTCAACCATCCGATCTTCACCAAGAAGACCTCGACGGCCGAGATTGACTTCTCGACCACCTCCTTCGTGAAGGAGGTCAGCCGCGCACGAACCTTCGGCTTCATGCGCGACATCGAGATGCTGCGCGAGCGCAACCTCGTCCTCGGCGGCTCCATGGACAATGCCATCGTCCTCGACGATTACCGCGTGCTCAACGAGGACGGCTTGCGCTATGAAGACGAATTCGTGAAGCACAAGATCCTGGATGCCATCGGCGACCTGTACCTGCTGGGCCACAGCCTGATTGGCGCCTTCTTCGGACACAAGTCCGGCCACCAGCTCAACAACCTGTTGTTGCGCACCCTCCTGGCCGATGCGTCGGCGTGGGAAGAGGTGATCTTCAACGATCCGGCGCGGGCGCCGATTTCCTACGCCCACCCGGCGCAGGCGCTGTAATTCACCGGGACCGCTGCCGCGCCAGTCCCCACGGACCCGGCGCAGAGCGGACCACGGCCAGGAAACACTATTCGGCGAGGGACGCCAGTTTGAGGTAAAGGGCCCGGAGTTCCGGGTCCGAGAGGGACTTCGCCGCCGCCTTCAGATGTTCCGCGGCGGCGAGGGAAAGAGGCTTCCGCCTTGCCGGCTCCGGGGGAACGGGCGCAAGGTCTGCCACTTTCACGGCGAACGTCCGGAGGTCGGCCCCCAGCGCCTCGCGCGCATGGGAGAGGATCTGGCTCTGCAGGAGCCGGAGCTTGGCCGCCCACGCCGGACTGGACGCCAGAAAGACAACGCGGCCCGCCCGCACGTCCGCCAGACAGCACTGGTGACGCAGCGGCTCGGGCAGCGACAGGCGCAGTTGTCCATCCAACGCTGCCAGCATTCGCGCACGTTCCACCAGCGCGACGGGGGCGCTCTCACCGGCGGTTTTGGGGCCGTGCGGTGGGCGTCGCGATGGCGGCGGAGAGGGGGGCTGCATCGGCGGAAACCAGCTCGAGAAGAACAACAGGCATGAACATCATAATCGTCGCGAAACCCGGAGCGCTGCCCAAGACGATCAATCTCACGCACACGCGAACTCGCGTGATGTGCGGGTTGATCCTCGGTGCGGCCAGTCTGGGATGCGGCTTGCTCGGTGTTGGCCTGGCGCTGGCATTCGCCAGTCCGCGCGACAGGGCGCTCGCCGAAGTGCACGCGCTGCGCGAACAGTTGGGCCAGCAGAAACAGGACCTGCTGCGCATCCGGGGCGACGCCCAGCGCGACGCCGACGCCCTGGCCGTCAAGCTGGGTGAACTGCAGGCCCAGGCGACCCGACTCAATGCCCTGGGTGAGAGGCTCACCCGCGTCGGCAAGCTGGCAGACGGCGAGTTCAATTTCAATGAGGCACCCGCGGTGGGCGGTCCGGAAGAGCCTGCCGCGCTGACCGCGCCGCCCGCACCCCTCGCGCTGGATCGGACGGTGGACGAGCTCAATCACCAGTTCGCGCGCCAGCAGGCGCAGCTGGAAGTGCTCGAGAACCTGCTGCTCGACCGCAAGATCGAATCCAGCCTGATGCCGGCCGGAATGCCGGTGGATGCCGGCTACATCGCCTCCTATTTCGGCGGTCGTCCCGACCCGTTCAATGGCGCCAGCGCCTTCCACAGCGGCATCGACGTGGACGCGCCGGCGGGGACCGACATCCACGCCGTGGCCGAGGGCGTGGTCACCTTCGACGGCCAGCGTCCGGGTTACGGAAATGTGATCGAAATCGATCACGGCAACGGCTACATGACGCGCTACGCGCACAACGCGCGCAATCTCGCCAAGGTGGGGGACCGGGTCCACGTCGGCCAGACGGTGGCCAAGGTCGGCTCCACCGGGCGCTCCACCGGTACCCACGTGCACTTCGAGGTGTGGCTCAACGGCCGCGCCCTGAACCCGATTGCCTTCGTGAAGAGCACCCGCGGCTGAGCCACCGCGGGCGGTGTACGTTCCCGCCCCTGCCTGCCGGCGCGCGCTTGAAAGGGTGGCGCCGGCCCCAAACTGCTTTGCGTAGCCCTTCGCTCGCCTTATCATCGGCGATTCTTCGGCGTGCCCGCCTCTGGCCCGGGCCGCCCGCCTCCTTTCCATCGACGTCGGACCACCATGCTCAATCGTCTCCTGACGGGCCTGTTCGGCAGCCGCAACGAGCGCGTGCTGAAACAGCTGCAAAAGAACGTGGCGCAGATCAATGCGCTGGAACCGAAATTCCAGGCCCTGTCCGACGCCGAACTGCGCGCCAAGACAGATGAGTACAAGCGCCGCCTCGCCGACGGCGCCAGCCTCGACCAGATCCTGCCCGAGGCCTTCGCCACCGTGCGCGAAGCGGCCGTTCGCGTGCTCGGCCTGCGCCACTACGATGTGCAGTTGATCGGCGGCATGGTGCTGCACTCCGGGCGTATCGCCGAGATGCGTACGGGCGAGGGCAAGACGCTGGTCGCGACCCTGGCGGTGTACCTCAACGCGCTCGAAGGCAAGGGCGTGCACGTGGTCACGGTGAACGACTACCTGGCCAAGCGCGACGCCGCACAGATGGGCAAGGTCTATGGGTTCCTCGGCCTGAGCACGGGCGTGGTCTGGCCGGGAATGAACCACGCCGACAAGCACGCGGCCTATGCCGCCGACATCACCTACGGCACCAACAACGAGTTCGGCTTCGACTATCTGCGCGACAACATGGCCGTACAGAAGGAGCAGCGCTACCAGCGGGGCCTGCACTACGCCATCGTCGACGAGGTGGACTCGATCCTGATCGACGAGGCGCGCACGCCGCTGATCATCTCCGGGCCGTCGGAGGAATCGCCGCAGCTCTACGTCAAGATCAATCGTATCGTGCCCCGCCTCTCGCGCCAGGAGAAGGAAGACGCGGCGGGCGACTTCTGGGCCGACGAGAAGCAGAAGCAGGTGCACTTGTCCGAGGAGGGCATGGAGCACGCCGAGGAGCTGCTGCGCGCCGAAGGAGTCATCGGCGCCGATGAGGGACTCTACGATGCGCGCCACCTGGTGGTGGTGCACCATCTCAACGCGGCGCTGCGCGCGCACGCGCTTTACCAGCGCGACGTCGATTACATCGTGCGCGACGGCGAGGTCATCATCGTCGACGAGTTCACCGGCCGAACCCTGCCGGGTCGGCGCTGGTCGGACGGCCTGCACCAGGCGGTGGAGGCCAAGGAGGGCGTGCCGATCCAGCGGGAGAACCAGACGCTGGCCACAATCACCTTCCAGAACTACTTCCGCATGTACAAGAAGCTGGCCGGCATGACCGGTACGGCGGACACGGAAGCCTACGAATTCCAGCAGGTCTACGGCCTGGAAGTGGTCGTCATCCCGACGCACCGCCCGATGATCCGCAAGGACTCGCCGGATCTGGTCTTTCTCAAGCATGGGCCCAAATGGAAGGCCATCGTCGAGGACATCCGCAACTGCGTGCAGCGCGCCCAGCCGGTACTGGTGGGTACTGCCTCGATCGAAGCATCGGAATACCTGTCGGGCCTGCTGGCCAAGGAAAAGATCCCGCACGAGGTGCTGAACGCCAAGCAGCATGAGCGCGAGGCGCACATCGTGGCGCAGGCCGGTCGCCCGGCCGCCGTCACCATCGCCACGAACATGGCCGGCCGCGGCACCGACATCGTGCTCGGAGGCAGCCTGGACGCAGAGCTGGCGGCCATGCCGCCCGACGCATCGGATGTGGAGAAGGAGCGCATCCGCGCTGCCTGGCGTCAGCGCCACGAGGCGGTCATCTCCGCCGGCGGGCTGCACATCATCGGCACCGAGCGGCACGAGTCGCGCCGCATCGACAACCAGCTGCGCGGCCGCTCGGG